>DASSCT010000132.1:0-9922 GCA_035697545.1 Gaiellaceae bacterium
GAAGCGCAGGCGGCCGGCTTGGATCGAGACGATTCGCGACCGCTCCGCGTCGGCCAGCTCGTCCCGCCCGGCGCCGAGGAGCGACCACGCGCGCTCGAGCGTTGCGATGTCGTCACGGTTGCCGGCCGCGGCTGCGACGACCACCGCCGCGCGGGCGGACTCCGGACGCCGGTTCAACCGTCCCGCGAAAGCACACTCGAGTGCCTCCCCCACGGGAAGCGGCTCGGCGATTTGGTCTAGGCCGGCGCGCTGGCCGTCCGAGAGGTCGTCGGCAAGCTCGAGGATCGCCAGCGGATTGCCCATCGTCAGCTCGGCCAGCCGCCGCGCCGCGGACGTGGCGACCCGGTCGGCGAGAAGCTCGCTTGCCTCGTCGGGCGCGAGTCCAGGAACGACGAGTCGGTCGAGGCCGGCGGACAAGAATGCCGATTCCTCTCCCTCCCGAAGCGCGATCAGGATCGCCACCCGCTCGTCGCCCAACCGGCGCGCGGCGAAGCCGATCGCCTGTGCCGTCTCGGGGTCGAGCCAGTGAGCATCGTCCACCACCGCGAGCACGGGCTCGTGCTCTGCGGCCGCAGCGAGCAGACCAAGCGTGGCGGCGCAGACAGCCAAGGGGTCGGCAGGCGGCGCAGGACCGAGCGCGAGCGCGGCGGTCAGTGCTTGCGCCTGCGGTTCGGGTAGCGACGGCACGAGCCCGGCGACCGGACGCGTGAGCGTGAGCAGGCCGGCGTACGGCAGCTCGCTCTCCGACTCGACGCCGGATGCGCGCACGATGCGCATGCCGCGCGCACGCCGCACTGTTTCCTCGAGCAGGGCGGACTTCCCGATGCCCGGCTCGCCGACGAGGACGAGCGCGCCGCTGCGTCCGCGCTTGACCGCGGCGAGTAGCCCGCCGATCTGTCGCAGTTCCTCGCGCCTGCCGACGAGCACCGGACGCCGATCGTACTCCTGGGCCGACGAATGCCAAAAGAGCTGAGAGCTGGGCGAGCCGGCCCTCAGCTCGTAGAGCCGGCCGGTTAGGAGCCGGCGCGCATCGGCGTGTCTCCCCGGTGCTCGCGCACGCCGCGAGCCGCAGCCGAAGGACCGCAGACGTTAGACGAGCTCGTACGCTCGTTCGCGAGCGTCGTTCGAAGGCGGCCGTGGATCGACGCTCGAGACATGTGGGCGCCGCTGGCGATCGTCGCGATGTGGCTCGCGGTCGCGGGTTGCCCGGTCGCTCCCATATCAAACGCGGCCGCAAACCGCGGCCCGGCGCGCAGCCGTTCTGGAACGTTCGTGGAACGCAGCGGCGGCAACCGGTGGTGAATAGCGGCAAGGGCCAGGACCGGGAAAGCCGCGCAACGAGCGACTAACGGAGACCGGCGAGTACGCGCGGCAAATCACGGCGCGGAACTGTCACGCCGGAGGTCGCGGGTTCGAGTCCCGTCGCGCCCGCTTCTTAAAGTGCCTGCAAACAAACATTCCTGACCGTAGGCCAAACGACCTCAAACACAGCTGTAGCCCAGCGCCTCCCTGCAGGCCTACCGCACGAAATACCAGCGCTACTCAGAGAGCTAAGTCGAGCCCATGATCAGGCCGAAGTGCGAGCCACGACGCTCAAGCTCGTGCCGCGCTCATCAAGCCCCTAGTCCGACGATCGCCGGAACCGGCGTGCTCGTCGTCGTTCCGCCAGGCGTGTCGGTTCGACGTCAGGCTTCCGAAGGGGTCGCATAGGGATCCCCCCGATTCGTCCTCGTTCCCGCTCTCCTAGCGTGGCTTCGTATCAACCGACCAGCCCCATGAAGGGAGAAGGGAATGATCCGCGTCCGCGCAATCCGGTTCCGAGGCACGGCGCAGGTAGCGCGAGCCAGCGGAAGGAGGGCGTTCGCAGGGAAGCTTTTGGTCCTCGTGGCCACGCTGGCGGCGGGGGCGGTCGCAGCGTTCTCTGCCCCGGCATCGGCAACCACATCGGCGCTCGCACCGGAGGCGCTCACGCGCGCACGGGTGATCCGCGCCGAGGCCAACGCCCGCTACCGGCTGATGCCCGGCCGCAAGCTCGTTGTCACCGAGGCGACGAGCACGGGAGTCGTCGACTCGCTCACGCTTGTAACCGACTGGCTCGAGCAATCGCGCGTCGTCCCAGCGGACAACGGGATCTACTTCGCGATCTGCTCAAAGCTCGCCAGATGCCCCTACCCCGTGCGTTCGGCAGCGTGGCGCGTCGGCGCCTTCCTCCCGCGCCGGCAGGCGCTCGAGCTCGCGCTCCGCACTTTCCTGGAGACGTCCGTGAGCCTCGTCGTCGTCGCGCTCCCGACCGCAGAGCCGGTTTGGGTCGTCTTCGAGCGAGACGACCTGCTCGCCAACATCGACGGATGGGCGGTACTCGACCAACTCGCTTCGAAGGCAGCGGTCATCGACCCGCGCCTCCGGGACCTGGTCGGCCGGCTCACCCGGCCGCGCCTCTTCGTTCCGCTCCCCATCCTGCCGCCCCCGGATGACACGATCTACGCGGCGCCGCTCTTCTGAAGATGACCGATGTGCCGTCCTGAGCTCGAGTAGGAGCTGTCGCCCGCTCGGGGACCTGCGGTCGAGGTGAACGGCAGGACGTCGTAGACGAGGCCGACTCAGAGGAGTCCCTATGCGCGTCCAACTCCTCGTCCTAGACTCGGGCGAGGAGCGAGGCATGTCGACGAGGCGTTGATCCGTGGAGGTGATCGGCCGACATCGGGAGATGGCCGGAATGGATCGGTTCCTCAACCTGGTGGCCGGAGGACCGGCCGCCCTCGTTCTCGAGGGTGATCCCGGGATCGGAAAGACCACCGTCTGGCGCGCAGCGGTCGAGGCAGCGCGCAGTCGCTCGTATCGCGTGCTCAGCTGCCGAGCCTCCGAGTCGGAGCGCGCCCTGTCCTTTCTCGGCCTGGGCGACCTGCTCGACGACGTGTCCGACGAGGCACTCGAGCTTCTCCCGGAGCCGCAGCGACTAGCCCTCGAGTTGGCGCTTCTGCGATCGGCGGGCGAGAGCTCGCCGGACCGCGTCAGCGTGGCACGCGGCACGCTGAACGTGCTTCGGGCGTGGGCATCTGAAGGGCCGATCGTGGTCGCAATCGACGACGTGCAGTGGCTCGATGCGCCCTCGGCCGATGTCGTCCGCTTTGTCGTGCATCGGCTCAGCGACGAGCGACTCGGGCTTTTGGTGTCCGTGCGCAACGGTGAAGCGACTTCCCTCCTGCTCGACCATGCCTTCCCTGGAGGTGGGCTCGCCCGACTGCAGCTCGAGTCGCTCTCGTTCGAGGAACTCGAAGAGGTCGTCCGGCTGCATTTGGCGGTCAGCTTCACCCGGCCGACCTGGCGCGCTCTGCACCGGATCTCGGGAGGGAATCCCTTCTTTGCGCTCCAGCTTGGTGAGGCACTCGAGCGGCGTGGGGAACGATTGCCGGGTGACGAATTGCCGATCCCGGAAACGCTCGCCGACGCGGTGCGCGAGCGGCTCACGGTGCTGTCCCAGAGCGCGCGGGCTGCGCTCCTCCCCGTCGCCGCGCTGGCGCAGCCGACTCTCTCCTTGACGCGGGCGGGCGCGGCGGAGGCACAAGGCGTCGAGGAGGCGGTTCAGGCCGGCGTTCTTCAGATCGACGGTGAGCGATTGCGGTTCGCGCACCCGCTGCTCGCGTCATTCGTGTACGCAGACGCCTCGGAGGCCGAGAGGCAGGCCGTTCATCGGCGGCTGGCTGCGCTCGTCGCCGAACCGGAAGAGAACGCCCTCCATCTCGCTCGCGGCACCGTGGAACCCGACGAGTCGGTATCCGCGACACTCGAGGCAAGCGCCGACAGGGCGGCAAAACGTGGACACCCCGAGATCGCAGCCGAGCTCGCAGAGCACTCGGAGCGCCTGACACCGGCGGAGCGCACCGGCGACCGGTCCCGACGCGTCTGCAAAGCGGCGACTTACCTCTACACGGCGGGCGATGGCCAGCGGAGTCGGGCGCTCCTCGAGGAGCTCGTCGCTTGGCTGCCGCGCTCGGTCGAGCGCGCGAGGGCGTTTCGGCTCCTCGGCTGGTTCGTCGACGACCTTCCACGATGCACCGCACTTCTCGAGCAGGCGCTGGACGAGACGGGCCACGATCTTCAGCTGCGCTCGCAGGTCCTCTCTTTCCTCGCGATGAAGGAGAGTTGGCGCGGAAACTGGAACGCGGCGTCACGTCACCTGCGGAAGGCGGTCGAGCTCGCAGAGCGGTCGGGCGGCGGTGCGGCGCTCGCGACCGCCCGTGCGCGTCTGGCCTGGGTCGTGGTGGGGCCGACCCAGCTCCCGGAGATCGAGCGCGCCGTTGAGCTCGAGCGTTCGCTCCCAGACATTCTGTCGCTTCCCGAGAGCCCGAGCTTCCTGAAGGGGGTCGTGCTCCTCGCTGTGGACCGGCTCGACGAGGCGCGGCGTCAGCTGGAAGAGTCGTACGAGCGCGGGGTCGCGCTCGGGGATACCTGGCGGGTGGTCCACCTCGGCTGGCTTGCCGAGCTCGAGCTCCGGGCCGGCAACTGGAAGCGGGCGCTCGCGCACGCTCGCTCTTGCGAGGAGCTCGGTCGGCAGCTCGCCGACGACGCAGGAGCATGGGGCGCCTGGGCGAGAGCCTTGGTCGAAGCGCACCTCGGAAACGTGGCCGCCGCCGTCGAGGCAGGAGAGCGGGCGTCACGCCTTGCCCGCGCCACCGGATTCCATTGGGGGCTCAGTCGAAGCGAGCTCGCTCTCGGCTTCCTCCACCTCTCCGCCGGACATCAGGCGGCGGCGCTCGACCATCTGCTCCCGCTGCTCGAGGAGCGGGCGGAAATCAGCTTGCACCCCAGCGTTGTGGCCGGGACGCTCTCGAACACGATCGAGGCGCTCGTCGGCGCCGGCGACCTCGGCCACGCAGCATCCCTGGCTAGTCGACTCGAGGAGCATGCCCGTGCGATGCCTGTACCGTCGGCGATTGCCTCGGCCGCACGCTGTCGGGCCCTCGTGCTCGCCCAGGGCGGAGACCTCCCGATCTCACGCGGTTCGATCGAGGAGGCACTCGCCGCACACGCCCGCCTCCGGGAACCGTTCGAGCTCGCGCGGACCTATTTGGCACAGGGCTCGATCGAGCGCCGGGCGAAGCAGAAGGCCGAGGCACGCGCCGCGCTCGGGCAAGCGGAGGCAATCTTCGCCGAGCTCGGCGCCCGACTGTGGCTCGAGCGGGCGCGAGCCGAGCTCGCCCGCACGGGGCTGACGCGCTCGCTCGATCGAAAGCTAAGCCCGACCGAGCTCCGCGTCGCGGAGCTCGCGGCCGAAGGAGCTCAGAACAAGGAGATCGCCGGCGCGCTCTTCGTCAGCGTCAAGACCGTCGAGGCGAACCTCTCCCGGGTCTACGCGAAGCTGGGAATACGCTCGCGCGTCGAGCTTGCCTCGCAGCTGCCGAGACGGGGACAACGCGAATCCGGCCGGGCGACTCAGGGGTAGAGCAGGACTCTTGCTTCAACGGCTCTGACGAAGGACCGTGCATGCGGGCGTTCCTGCCTGAACGAAACGACCGGCCGTTGCAGCCCGGTCGTCGCGCCTTGCTGCGGAGCAGATTGAGGCAGCAATTGGTGGCGATTCGGTAGAGCCGTGCGGAGGGGAGGCGCGCCCCGGGAAGACGCACTGGCGCGACTGAGCCGCTCGGTGATCAGCTCCGACCTCAGAGTCAAGCGCGATCGAACGCGGCTGGCTGAACGAGGGTTTGGCGCAGCTTGTTCAGCGCACCAGCCTCGATCTGCCGCGCGCGCTCAGCCGTCAGACCGAGCGCGCCGCCGATCTCCGTCAGGGTCTGCGCATGCTCGCCGAGCCCGTAATGGGCCCGGATCACCGCTCGCTCGCGTTCGTCGAGCTCGGCGGTGACGTCACCGACCTCACGAATCTCGATCTCGTCGAGCACGAGCTCGTACGCCCGTTCGGCGAGCGGATCGACGATCGTGTCCCCGACTGTGGCTGTGACCTCGGCGTCTGCGCTCAGCCGCTCTTCCATGCTGCGCGGCGAGCGCTCCGTCGCCTGCAAGCTCTCGAGCTGCCCCAGCGTAAGGCCGGTGGCTCTGCTCAGCTCCTCTTTCGTGGCCTCGGTGCCGTGCGCCTGCAGGTGCTCACGACGTGCCGTCCTGATCTGAGCAAGAGCTCGAACCGCGCGGTCAGACAGTGCGACGGGTCGGGTCAGCTCCGCGACGAGCTCCTGCATCGCCTTGCGCACCCAGAACGACGCATAAGCCCAGAAGGGCGTATTCAGTCCGGGGTCGTAGCGCCGGGCGGCAAACAGTAAGCCGGCCACTCCTTCCTGGACGAGCTCCTGGAGATCGACCCCCGCCCCACTCGGGAACCGCGTGGCGAGCCCGGCGATCGACGGCAGGAAGACCGCAACCAGCTTCCGGCACGCATCGACATCGCCGGCTTCGGCTCGGATGACGAGCTCTTGCTCCTGCCGCGGCGTCAGCCGTTCGGCCTGGTTCATCGAGCCGACGCGTCGCGCCGTAGCTGCTCAGGTTGTCGAGGCACCGCCTCCCCCGGGGGTCGCGACCGCGATCGATTGTTGCAGCTTGGGTTTCCGCGGCATCGCCTTATTGGGATGAAAGCCAAGCCCCGACCCCCAGGAGGACGCCGTGACCAGCCCCACGATCGAAAGCGCAACCGAGATCCGACCCTTCCGCGTCGAGGTGTCGGACGAAGAACTGGCCGATCTCCGACGACGCATCGCGGCGACGCGCTGGCCCAGCAAGGAACTCGTCGACGATCGCTCGCAGGGCGTCCAGCTGGCGACGCTGAAGGAGCTGGCGCGCTACTGGCAGAACGACTACGACTTCGGGCGGATCGAGGCGAGGCTGAACGCGCTCCCGCAGTTCACGACCGAGATCGACGGGGTCGAGATCCACTTCATCCACGTGCGCTCTCCTCACGAGGACGCGCTGCCGCTGATCATGACCCACGGTTGGCCCGGCTCGGTCATCGAGCTGCTCGAGACCATCGGCCCGCTGACCGACCCGACCGCGCACGGCGGCGGCTACGAGGATGCGTTCCACCTCGTCCTCCCGTCGGTGCCCGGATACGGCTTCTCCGGCGAGCCGACCGAGCTCGGCTGGTGGGCCGCCCGCGCCGCGCAGGCCTGGCCAGTGCTGATGAGCCGCCTCGGCTATACCCGCTATGTCGCGCAGGGCGGCGACGTGGGCGCCGCGATTACCGACGCGATGGCGCGCCAGGCACCCGAGGGGTTGATCGGGATCCACACCAACCTGCTCGTGACCGGGCTGGGCGGCGGCTCCCACCCGACCGAGACCGAGGAGGAGAAAGCTGCTGCCGAGGAGCTCGCCACGTTCACGCAGACCGGCTTCGGCTACTTCCTCGAGCAGGCCACGCGGCCGCAGACGATCGGCTACGCCCTGCTGGACTCGCCCGTCGCCCTCGCGGCCTGGATGCTCGACCACGACACGGACAGCTACTACAAGATCTCCCGCGCGTTCGTCGACGACGAGCCCTCGGGCGGTCTCACCCGCGACCACATCCTCGACAACGTCACGCTGTACTGGCTGACGGGCACCGGAGCGTCGGCTGCCCGGTCGTACTGGGAGAGCGGACAGGCCCAGGCGCAGGCAGCCGCCGCCGGCCAGACCCCTCCGGAGGCCTCGCTCCCGGCTGGCTTCACCCAGTTCCCGGACGAGATTTTCCGCGCCCCGCGCAGCTGGGTCGAGCAGGGATATCCCAACCTCACCTACTTCCACAAGGCTGAGAAGGGCGGCCACTTCGCCGCCTGGGAAGAGCCGGAGCTCTTCTCCGCCGAGGTGCGAGCCGCCTTCAGGTCACTTCGCTAGAGAGGAGGTCCACACATGACCGCGGCAGCAGCGTTCGACCGGCCGGCCGTCGCGGCGGGCGGCTCGCCATGAGTGACCTGCCCGGCTTCGACGGGGCGACCGGCTGGCTCAATTCGGCGCCGCTGACGGCGACGGACGTGAGCGGGAAGGTCGTCCTCGTCGACTTCTGGACGTACACCTGCATCAACTGGCTGCGCACGCTCGGCTACGTTCGCGCGTGGGCGGAGAAGTACCAGGATCAAGGGCTGGTCGTGGTCGGCGTGCACACGCCCGAGTTCCCGTTCGAACAGGACGTCGGCAACGTCCGCCAGGCCGCGAAGGACATGAGAGTCGAGTATCCGATCGCGCTCGACAGCGACTATGCGGTCTGGCGCGCCTTCGACAACAGGTACTGGCCCGCCGTCTACATCGCCGACGCGCAAGGACGAATCCGACACCACCAATTCGGCGAGGGTGGATACGAGGAGTGCGAGAGAGTCATCCAGGGGTTGCTTCGCGATGCGGGTCGCGACGGCATCGGTGACGACCTGGTCTCCGTCCCCGACGATGGGTTCGAGGCTCAAGCCGATTGGGCCAACCTGGGGTCTCCGGAGACCTACCTCGGCTACGAGCAAGCGCAGAATTTCGCGTCTCCCGATGGTGCCGAGTTCGACCGGCCTTTCACCTTTGCCGTGCCGGATCCGCTGGAGCGCAACCAGTGGGCCCTGTCAGGGGATTGGACGATCGGGCCAGGAGCGAGCGTGCTGAACGGAGCCGAGGGACGGATCGCGTTCCGCTTCCACGCCCGCGACGTCCATCTCGTCATGGGACCGCCTTCGCGAGACATCTCCGTGCCGTTTCGCGTGCTCGTGGACGGAGAAGCCCCCGGCGACGCTCACGGCCTCGACGTCGACGAGCAGGGCAACGGAACGCTGACCCAACAACGGCTCTATCAGCTGATTCGCGAGCGGGGATCGATCACCGACCGCACCTTTGAGATCACGTTCCTCGCTCCCGGTGTCGAGGCCTACGCCTTCACCTTCGGCTAACGCGTTCATTCGTAGCGGAGCGCGTCGGCGGTGTGGATTCGGGTGGCTAGCCGGGCCGGGAGACTGGTCGCGGCGACGACGACGAGCACCGTTCCGATCGGGATAAACGCGAGCGACCACAATGGTGCGAGGACGGCGTCCTCGGACGTGTCGCCGGCGATCTGGTACAGGGCGAGGTAGAGCCCGATGCCGAGGGGGACGGCGACGAGGGATGCGAGCAGCGCAAGGGCGGCGTGGGCACTGACGACGGTGGAGGTGATCTGCGTGGGTGTAAGACCGATCGCCTTGAGGACGCCGTAGTCGCGGATGCGCTCGCGGACCGAGAGCAGGACGACTGCGACGAGCGTGGTGGCGGTGATCAGCAGCAACACGGTGTCGAGTGTGTAGATGAGGAGCAGCAGCTCGTCCGGGAAATCGCTGGTCTTGCCGGCCGGCTGTGCGTCGAGCGTTGCGTCGAGCGAGAGCGCGGTGACCACCACGGCGCCGGTGAGCGCGATCGCAGCTGCGAGCAGAAGGGCGCGACGACCTCGCCCGAGGAGGTCTTTGAGCCCGAGCCCGATCGTCAAAGGCATTGCGAGTCGGACGACCGCACGCGCCAGGCGTGAATCGGGGGGAGACGAGCTGCCCGCTCGGATCGCCTCGAGGACGGTGAAGCGAGTGCTGCGGCGGGTGGAAGCCAAGGCTGCGGCCATAAGCACAGGAAGCACGACGCAGCCGGCGACGAGGATGTGCCAGGGATTCGCCGCGATCGTTGGTGAGCCGAGCAGCGTTTCGGCGCTGGGTGCAGCGAGGCGGGGCGCAAGGATCGCCCCGAGCGCGAAGCCCAGGGCGGCGGCGATGAGACCAAGGGCGGCGGACTCGAGCGCGAAGACGATACCGACCTGCCGCGGGGTGAAGCCCGCCGCCTTCAGCAGGCCGATCTGACGGTGCTGTTCGCTGGCGCGGGCGCCGGCGAGGATTCCGACGACGACGAAGGCGACGATCAGGAGCAGGATCGTGAACATGGTGACGATCACCTGCGTGCCTTGCGCATCGCCCAGGGCGTTGTCGCGCTGGTTTTGCCAGGTCTCGAAGTAGAGAGG
>DASSCT010000133.1:0-18256 GCA_035697545.1 Gaiellaceae bacterium
GGAGGCGCTCTTCGAGCTGCACCCGTATGTCCTCACGGAGGCCGGCCTGGAGACGGCGCTTCGCACCATCGGCCAGCGCGCGGCGCGGCGAGGCGGCTTCCGGCTTCGCCTCGACCTCCACTATCCCCGCCGGCACCAGCAGGAGCAGCTCATCCTCGCGGCGGCCAGGGAGCTGCTCATCAACGCCGCCCGCCACGCCTCCGCGCGCAACGTCACCGTTCGGCTCGCCGAGTCCGGAAACGAGCTCAGCCTGGCCGTCACCGACGACGGCCGTGGGTTCGATCCAAACGAGCTGAACGAGCGGCTTGCACAGGGCCACATCGGCCTCGCCGCGCAGCGCCTCCGCGTGGAGAGCGCCGGTGGAACCTTCGACGTGCGCTCGTCGCCCGGCTGGGGCACGACGGTGGAGATGCGGCTGCCCGTCGACTCCGTTTCCCCGGGTTGACGTAAGCGCCGAGCGGGTATAGCTCTCTCCGGCTAGCAACGAGAGAGGGAGTCCTGAGACCGCGTCGAGACGTGGATCGTTGCTGCGGCTGCTCGCCCGGACCCAGACCCGAGGCGCGGCTGGATCTACCTCCGGCTAGTAGAGGCCTGATGCGAAATTCGCCCGGGCCGGATGACGCCCCAGACACGGCGCCGGATCAGCGCGTTCGCCCGCGACACGTAGCGCTGCTACGCGCCGCGAACGACCGCACTGCCCGACTTGGTCTGGAGCGGCCCCCGGCTGCGGCCGAATTTCGCACCAAACCTCTGGTCGAAAACCGACAAGAAGGAGGAGCGATGAGACGCACACTCGCCATGGTCGGCGTGCTGATCGCCGCGCTCGTGGCCATCGCGCTGGGCGCGACGGCGTCCGCCCCGGGCGCCGGCCAACCGCGCTACCTCGACGCGCGCGCTTCGATCAAGGATCGCGTCAACGACCTGCTCCGGCGCATGACACTGGAGGAGAAGGTCGGCCAGATGGACCAGATCGTGATCGGAGAGCTGCGCGACACGACCCCGCCGGCGAACGGCGACTGCGGAAACGCCGGCGGGAACAACGACCCGCTTCAGACGGTCTGTCTGCAGCGGGTGCTGATCGACTACCACACCGGCTCGATCCTGTCGGGCGGCACGGATAACCCGATCGACAACACCGGCAGGGGCTGGGCGGAGCAGTACAACACGATCCAGCACTACGCAATCGAGCATTCGCGGCTGCACATCCCCGTCATCTACGGCGTCGACGCGGTCCACGGGTTCGGTCACCCGTTCGAGGCCACGCTCTTCCCGCAATCGATCGGGATGGGGGCCACTTGGGACACCGACCTGGCCGAGGCGGCCGGCGCGGCCACCCGCCAGCAGCTTCTTGCGACCGGCGGGAACTGGAACTTCGCGCCGGTGCAGGACCTCGCCCGGGACAATCGCTGGGGCCGGTACTACGAGACCTGGGCGGAGGCGCCCATGTTGGCAGCGGCGCTCGGCGCGGCGAACATTCGCGGGATGCAGGGCGGCGGCTTCAACTCGCCGCAGGTCGCCGCGACCGTGAAGCACTTCGCCGGCTATTCGCAGTCGATCACCGGGCACGACCGGGTCGAGGCGCAGCTGCCGATTCGGTATCTCCAGGACATCTTGCTTCCGCCATACGCCGGTGGGATCGACGCCGGCGCGGCGACGGTGATGGTCAACTCGGGATCGGTCAACAACATCCCGGCCACCGCCTCGCATTACCTGCTCACCGAGCAGCTGCGTGACCGGCTTGGCTTCAAGGGTGTCGTGATCAGCGATTACGGCGATGTGCCGGCGCTGCAGAACGCCTATCACGTCGCCGCTGACTTCCCGGAGGCGATCGCCAAGGCGGTCAACGCCGGTATCGACATGAGCATGACCCCGTTCGACTATGTCGGCTGGAACAACGGCCTGATCCAGAATGTGCAGTCCGGTCAGGTCTCGAAGAAGCGGATCGACCAGTCGGTGCGCAGGATCCTGACCCTGAAGTTCCAGCTCGGGCTCTTCGACGACCCCTACGTCGATCCGGCAGCGGCGGACGCCGCGGTCAAGGCGAACAAGGGGCTCGCACGCCAGGCCGCCGACGAGTCGATCACGCTCCTGCGCAACACCGGGACGCTTCCGCTCTCGACGAGCGCGAGGCTCGTCGTGACCGGGCCGAGCATGAATCGGGTCAACAACCAGCTCGGCGGCTGGAGCGTGAGCTGGCAGGGCGTCTTCGACGAGGGGAACCACGTCTGCTGCATGGGGCCGCCCAACCAGATCCCGCCCGCGACGACGGTGCTGCAGGGCATTCAGGCCGTCGACTCGAACGTCCTCTCGGTTCCGACCGACCAGAAGGTCACGCAAGCGCAAGTGGATGCGGCGGTCGCGGCTACCCAGTCGGCCGATGCAGCGGTGGCCGTGGTCGGCGAGCGGGCCTATGCCGAAGGCCTCGGGGACCGGCCGGACCCGGTACTCGCCCCCGACCAGCAGGCGCTGATCGCCGCGCTCGAGGCGACCGGGAAACCGGTGATCATCGTGGTCATCGCCGGCCGGCCGCTCGGCTTTGGGCCCGACACGAACGTCAGCGGGGCGGCGGCAATCCTGATGGCCTACCTGCCCGGGACCGAGGGCGGCTCGGCGGTGGCCGACGTCCTCTTCGGTTCGGTGAACCCGAGTGGCCACTTGCCGGTTACGTGGCCCTCGGCCTCCGATCACATGGCGGGCGACTTCGACAGCGGCGGACCGTCGACTCCCGGTGACGAGCCGAAGTTCTTCGACCAGCTGCCCGGGACGAACTCCGGCCCGGGCTCGGGCTACAACCCCCGCTGGCCGTTCGGCTTCGGGCTCTCGTACACCACCTTCGCGACGAGTGGCCTCTCGGTGCCGAGCTCCGTCTCCCGACACGGGACGGTGGCCGCCACCTTCACCGTGGCGAACACCGGCAGCCGAGCTGGAGCGACCGTCGTGCCGGTGTACGTGCACCAGCCGGTCAGCGACGTGATTGCCCCGCCGAGGCGGCTCGTGGGCTTCACGCGTGTGAATCTCGCGGCGGGCGCGTCGCAGGTCGTCCACGTCACGTTCCCGGTCTCGGAGCTGGCCGTGACGCCGGGCGACATCGACGGTGCAGGAAAGCGCCAGGTGGAGCCGGGCGTCTATCAGGTGCAGGTCGGCTCCATGTCCGCGAACTTCACCGTCAGAGGCTGACGAAATTGAGGGGAGGCGGGTCGTCCCGCCTCCCCTCAACCTCTCTGGAGGATGCTTCGGAGCCCGCCTGCGCGGTGGGGCACGTCCTCGTCCGACTCGGATTCCCAGGTAAAGCGGCGAGCGGCGAAGGCGAGAGCGCCGATGCCCCACGCCGCCATCACCGCGAGGTCCCCAGCTGCGAAGCCGCTCCCATGCGTGTGCGGGCTGAAGCACGCGGTGAACGCCTCCACGAGATGGCTGAGCGGGAGGAGATGCGCCACGGTCTCGGCCCAGCCGGGCCCGCTCTGCAGTGGGAAGAAGACCCCGGAGAGGAAGAGGACGGGGAAGAGGGTCAGGTTCGCGATCGTGGGCGCCGTTTCGGCGCGGCGGACGAAGGTCGAGACGACGAGGCCGAGCGCGCCGAGCGTCGCGGCGCCGAGGACGGCGGTGACAATCGCGGCGGGCAAGAGCCGCGCGTAGACGTGGAGATGGAAGGCCGGCACGGAGACGACGACCATGACCGTCATCGCAGCGAGACCGGTGACGATGCCGGCCGCGAGCCACGAGGTCAGGTAGATCCAGGGGCTGACCGGGGTGCCGCGGATGCGCTTGAGGATCCCGAGGTCGCGGGCGTTCGCCAACCCGAAGATCGGCGTCGTGAAGCACGAGACCGCGAGCGCGTAGATCCCGATCGACGGGGTGAAGTACTGCGCGAAGTCCACCTTGCCGCCGGCGACCGTCACGCTGCTCCCGCTGTTCGTGGCGTTCAGGAGGGCGAGCAGGATCAACGGGAAGATCAGGCCGAAGAACGCGGTTCTGGGCGTTCGGAGGATCACGCGCACGCGCGCGTGGATCCAGCGCGCAAGGAGCTGGAGATCGGATCGGCGCAGGCTTTCCACTAAGCGGCCTCCTCGTCGGTCAGCTCGAGGTAGACGTCCTCGAGCGAGGGGCGCGTGATCGTGAGCCCGTCGAGCTCGCGATTGTGCTCCCAGGCCCAGAGGACGAGTGGGCGAAGGTCGCGGGTGGGGGTTGCCGTGCGGAAGCTCACTCGGCCGTAGGCCCGCTCGAGCTCGACTCCGCGAGGAAGCGGGAGCTCGCCGAGCTCAACGCCTTCGGGCGCGTGGAAGGTGACCACGGCGGCCGCGAACTCGCGGCCGGCGAGGGTCGAAGGGTCGCCCTCCGCGACGATGCGTCCGGCCCGGATCACGGCCACGCGATCCGCGAGGCGCTGCGCCTCCTCCATGTAGTGCGTCGTCAAGAGGATCGTCTTGCGCAGGGAGCGCAGCCGGTCGATCAGCTCCCAGGAGCGCCGTCGCGCGGACGGGTCGAACCCTGTGGTCGGCTCGTCGAGAAACAGCACGTCGGGGTCGCTCGCGATCCCCAGCGCGAGGTCGAGCCTGCGCCGCTGTCCGCCCGAGAGCGCCTCGACACGCTCGTTCCGCTTCTCCTCGAGGCCGACGAGCTCGACGACCTCGTCGACCGGGCGCCGGCGCGGGTACGCGGCGCTGTAGAGATCGATTACCTCGCGGACGGTGAGCACCTGCTCGACGCCGCCCTCCTGCGGGACGATCCCGATGCGCTCTCGCAGCTCACGGTCCCGGCGTCCGGGATCGAAGCCGAGGACGCGCACTTCGCCGGCGGTGCGCGCGCGATGACCTTCGAGGATTTCGACGATCGTCGTTTTTCCTGCGCCGTTCGGGCCGAGCAGCCCGAAGACCTCGCCCTCCAGGATCTCCAGGTCGACACCGGCCACGGCCTCGTTCGACCCGTACGTCTTGCGCAGCCCGCGAACGGTCACCGCGGCTTCCGAGCTCATGCTGCGAACGCTTTTTCCATTCGCGCGAGCCCCTGAGCCTCGAGCTGGCGGACGCGCTCGCGCGTGACGCTGAGCTCTTGCCCGATCGCTTCGAGCGTCCACTGGTCGCCCTCAAAGCCGAAGCGCAGCTCGAGGACGCGCCGCTCGCGCGGGGGCAGGGCCTCTAGCGCGCGGCGGACGCCCTCTTTCCGGAGCGTCTCCTCGGCCTCGTCGACGGGGTCGGCGACCTCTTCATCCGCGAAGAGATCGCCGAGCTCGCCATCCTCGTCACCGACGACCTGATTGAGCGAGACCGACGCCTCGGCTGCTCCCAGCGCTTCGTGGACGTGGTGGAGCCGAAGGCCGGTCGCCTCGGCGAGCTCTTCGAGCGAGGGGTTGCGCCCGAGCTGAGTTTCGAGCCGGTGGGCGACGCGTGCGAGCTTCTGCCGGCGCTCGACGACGTGCACTGGCACGCGAATGGTCTGCGAGTTGTTGGCGACTGCGCGCTGGACCGACTGGCGGATCCACCAGGTGGCATAGGTCGAGAACTTGAACCCACGCCGCCAGTCGAACTTCTCGACAGCGCGGTTGAGCCCGATCGTGCCTTCCTGGATCAGGTCGAGAAAGGGCACGTGGAGGCCGCGGTAACCCTTCGCAATCGAGACCACGAGACGAAGGTTCGACTCGATCATCCGCGCCTTCGCGGCGGAGTCGCCGCGCTCGACGCGTTTGGCGAGCGCGACTTCCTCCGCCGCCGTCAAGAGCGGGTGGCGTCCGATCTCGACGAGAAACAACTGGAGGGTGTCGAGGTCGGGTGTCCCAGCACGGGTCTCGCTCTTGACCACGCGCCGAGTCTCCCGCGCCTCCGCTCGAGCGGCTATCGGCCGAGGGGAGGATCGAGCGGCCCCTCTCCGTGGACGACCGTATGAGCGGGCACTCCTCCGTGCTCCTGCTCGCTCGGACGATGGTTCCAGGCGACTCCGGGCGGCAAGCTCGGGTCACACGCGGTGTCCAAAACGACCGAATCCTCCAGGAACGCCGAGACGACCCACCGGTCACCGCCGAGCGCCGAGCAGCTGCTCGCGGGGGCCGCCGAGCTGATCGCCACGGGTTGGTGCCAGCATGCGCTGGCCGAGGACCGGGAAGGGCGTCAGGTGGAGCCGTGGAGCGAAAGCGCGTGCCGCTGGTCTCCGCTAGGCGCGCTCACGAGGGTCTGGCACGAACGTCGAGGTGTGGAGGTCGAGGTCTTCGAGGTCGCCTATGCGGCCCTGGCGCTCGCGACCGGCGGCCGGCCCGAAGAGTGGAATGCAGCCCGCTGGAGGACGAAGCGGCACGTTCTCCGTGCGTTCGCGCGCGCACGGAGATTCCTGCCCGAAGCGTGGCGCCAGATCCGGCCGGACTAGCAGGGCCTGGCGCAGCGCCCTGCTCGAGGCAAGCGTGCGAAGGGTCAGCACGCTTGGGGTCAGACCCCAAGGCGCGCCGGCAGGATTCAAGCCAACCGCCCCTCCGCTCGGGGTCAGACCCCTTCATACGCCGGGACTTAGATTTCGGCCGCCGGTTAGGAAGCCGTGCCGGCGAAGTCGCCTGGGAGACTCGCCGGCACGGGAGTCGGTGCGGACGGCGACCCGCCCGACTCGTCGAGCGCGAAGGATGGCGCCACTGCGACCACGATGAGTGCGGCGCCGGCGATAAACGCGGCGCATCCGCACTAGCGTTCCTCCGCGCAAACAGACGGAGCTCTATCAAGGCTTCGGTCTGCCATCTCCCGCGATCGTGGCCGGGTGTGTGTCCGGTGAAAATCGTCCAGACGGACGACGCCGGGGTCCGGGCGGCCGCACGACTGGACGATGAACCTTGCGCAAATCCGGCAAATGCAGGGCAAACGCGAAGGCGGCGGTGGCGACGGCGGCGCCGACCAGGGCGTCCAGGATGAGTGGTTCGCGGTCACGACGACGGCGAGAGCCATCGCAACCGGCATGAGGACGGCGAAGGCGTAGCCGATCCACCGTCTGGTCGCGCGGGCGACGGCGACGCCGACGAGCAGGCTCCAGCCGACGTGCAGGCTCGGCATGGCCGCGTACTGATTCGTGACCTTCAGCGGCGACAGCGTCCGGTACCAGGTCGTGTGCTCGCGGATCGTGTCCACGAGCGCCGGGTCGACGAGGCGAGGCGGGGCGACGGGTAGGAGGGCGAAGAAGAGGAAGCCGGCGAGGCCCGAGACGAAGACCGCATTCCGGAGCAGGACGTACTCGGCCGGATGGCGCGTGTAGAGGAAGAGCGCGGTCCCCGCAAGGACCGGCCAGAAGCCCCAGATGTAGAACCAGTTCGCGAGCGTCGCCAGCCACTCGTGCGCGAGTACGGGGGATTGCAGCGCGGTCTCGCTGTTGATGTGCAGCGCCTGCTCGAGGCGCAGGATTCGCCGGCCGTTGGCCTCGGCCTGGGCTCGGTTTCCCTCTGTGAAAACCCGCACGGCCGCGTAGACGAGCGCCGCGAGCAGGATGAGGAGACCCTCGCGCGCCGCGCTCGCCCGAGGTCGGTTGCGCTCAGATGCGATCAACGGCCTCCTAGTGGCTCCCGGCGCCCACCTTGACGATCGGGCAATTGAGTCGAACCGAGGTCGCGTGTTCGGTGAGGACCCCCTGCTTCTCGAGCCGGTCGATCTGGGTGTCACTCGTGATGAGGACGGGGGAGGCCTTCCCCTTCCAGGAGAGGATTGTCTCCTTCCAGACCGGCGAGTAACTCGGCTCGCCCGGCTCGGAGCCGAAGACCGCGAGCTGCCTGGAAGCCGCCCTGCCCTGAACGAGGTAGATCTCCGGCGCTGAGGCGAGCGGCACCGTCTTCAGCACCGGCGCGTAGTTGATGTGCATCGCGGCGGCGTCGGCCTTGTTCGACACATCCGTGTTGAGGTAGGTGTCCTTGTGGCCGTCGTAATAGCCCTTGAACGCCGGTCGACTGATTCGCGTCGACGGCCCCATTCTCGGAGAGCTCATCGGCATGGGCGCGTACGCGGCCGTTGCCACGGCCGGGACTGCCAGCGCCAGGGGCATGAACCAAAGGAGCTTGCGAGACATCGCTCTCACCTCTCTACTCGACTGGATGCGAGCGTCGCTGCCGGGGTCGGGCAGAGGCATCGGACGGTTGGACGATCGGGAAGACCGTCGCGCCGCTGCGATCGGACGATCTCACGAGGCGAGATGGGCCGCGATCGAAGCCGCGGCGAAGACGGTGACCATGATCGGAATCAGGGCCGCGAGCACGACCCCGGCCACGACCGCGAGCGTCGCCGGGCTCTCTCCTTCCTCGACGAGGCGCCTCAGCCGCCTGACACGCCCCAAGCGCGGCTCCCCGACCCTCTCGTGGTCCGCGTGCGAGCGAATCGTCGTCAGCGCGACCAGGGCTCCGGCTGCCGCGATCGCTGCCGCGACGATGAGTGCGACGGAGAAGCCGTGGACGAACGACTCCGGCGCTCGCGAGCCTCCGATCTCGTGGGCCATGATCGCGCCCATCAAGGCGATCCCGATCGATCCCCCGACCTGCCGGGAGGTGTTCAGGACCGCCGACCCGACCCCGGCCTTGTCGACGGCCACGCCGCTCAGAGCGGCCGCAGAGGCCGGAGTCATGACTAGGGGCATGCCGATCCCGCCGAGGAGCATTCCCGGCACGAGCGCCCAGAAGCTCTCGTGCACGCCAAGCCTCGAGAAGTAGAGGAGCTGAATCGTGACCAGCGTCATCCCGATCGCCATGAGCGCGCGCGAGCCGAGCCGGTCGGACAACCGACCGGCGATGGGCGCCACGAGCACGACGAGGAGCGTCAGCGGGAGGAACGCGGCGCCGGCCTGCACGGCCGAGTAGCCGAGGATGTTCTGCATGTAGAGCGAGACGAAGAAGAAGATCCCGAACATCGCCAGCGTCACGAGCAGCAGGACCGTGTTGGCGCCGGCGAAGGTGCCGCTCCGGAAGAGCGATAGGTCGAGCATGGGCAGCCGCTGGCGCAGCTCGAGCACGATGAATGCGGCGAGGGAGACCGCGGCCACGGCAAAGGCGCCGACGATTCGGCTCGAGGTCCAGCCGTGGTTGTTCGCCTCGATCAGCGCGTACGTCAGTGCGAAGAGGCCGAGCCCTGAGCTGACGAGGCCCGGCAGGTCGAGCCGCTGCTCGCGGGACGTGTCCTGCGACTCGTCGATGAGCAGGAAGCTAGCGACGATGGCCACCGCCGCGATCGGGACGTTGACGTAGAAGATCGAGCTCCAGCCGGCGTGCTCGGTCAGCAGCCCGCCGACGAGCGGGCCGATCGCGAGCGCCGTCGCGGAGACGCCGACCCAGATGCCGATCGCCGTTCCTCGCTGCCGGGCGGGGAACGTGGCGGTGATGATCGAAAGCGTGGCGGGGTTCATGAGCGCCGCTCCGACGCCCTGGACGACGCGTGCGCCGATCAAGAAGCCGGCGCCGGGGGCGAGGGCGCAGGCTAGGGAGGCGCCGCCGAAGACCGCGAGCCCGATCACGAAGATCCGCCGGCGGCCGAGCAGGTCTGCGAGCTTGCCCCCGGTCAGGAGGAAGGCGGCGAACGTGAGCGCGTATCCGGAGACGATCCACTCCAGCTCGGACAGGCGTGCGCTGAGATCGCGCTCGATCGAGGGCAGCGCGACGTTCACGACCGTGTTGTCGAGCATGATCATGAAGAGGCCGAGGCTGACCGCGGCGAGCGTCCACCACCGACGGTTGGCGCTCAACAGAAGTCGTTCTCTCATCGAATTCCTCCATTCTCCGAGGCCGAGGCGGCGGCCCGCCCCGGCCCCGGCTTTTCGGTCAGTTGATCGAGTACGCGACGAGCTGATCGGACGCGTGCTTCACGTACGGCCCGGGCGCGGCCGCCCCGACGAGCAGGGTGTCGCCGTCGACTGCCGGGAATCCGTTGACGCCGGCAGGGGCCTGCGCCGACCAGAGCCTGGCTCCGGTCTGAGCGTCGAGCGCGAAGACCTTGCCGTTGAAGGTCGCCGTGAAGATCACGTCGTTGGAGACCGTTGCCGCGCCGTAATCGGCCGTCGCGAAGCGCTGGCGCCAGCGCACAGACCCGTTGACGGGGTTCAGCGCCACGAGCTCGCCGGTGCCGCCGAAGAGGCCGGCTCGGCTCGCAGGCTTGACGCTGGTCGACGTGTAACGGAACGGGAGGTTCACGACCGGGACATACAAGGAGCTCCCGTCGTAGGCCATCGGTGTCTCGACGCCGCCGAGCTCACCCGGCAGCACAACCTGGGGCCAACGAGTTAGGCGCCCGAGGTCGTTCCGGTGCTCGCCGACCGCGCGCTGCCAGATCGGCTGCCCGTTGGCCGCCTCGAAGGCGTAGACGCGCCCCATCTTCCCTGCTGCGAAGACGACCTCCGTCGGCACGCCGCCCACGGGAATCGTGCCGAGCACCGGCGAGTCCTGGAGGTCGTAGTCGCGAATGTCGTGTCGCACGACCTGTCGGAACCAGAGGAGCTTGCCGGTCGACCCGTCGAGGGCGACGAGCGTGTCCGTGTAGAGATCCGGGCCCGGCCGGCTCGACCCGTCCGGATAGCGCTTCGTTCCGGGAAACGGCGCGGGGTTCGCAACGGCGAGGAACACCCGTCCAGCGGAGTCGATCGCCGGTGGATACCACAGGCCGCCTCCGGAGTTGACCCTGGCGTTGCCCCAGAGCTTCGCGCCGTCGGAGATCGTGTTGAACTCCCACTTCGTCGCTCCGGTCTGCGCGTCCAGGGCATAGACGATCCCGTCGCCGTTACCTGCGTAGAACGCCCTCGCGTTCCCGGGGATCGTGCTGACGAGGACCGTGCCGTCATAGACCGTCGGGGTCATGTCGATCCCCTCGTGACCGTTCCGGATCAGCGTCCGGCTCCAGAGCACGTGCCCGTTGGCCGGATCGAGGGCGAAGGCCGCCCGGTCGGTCGCCCCGTAGAGCTTTCCGTAGCCGTAGGCGACCCCGTTCGGCCCGACACTCGAGCGGCCGAACGTGTGCTTCCACTCGAGCGCGCCGGTGGCGCGGTTGAGCGCGTAGACGTTGCTGCTCAAGTCCTGGAGGTAGACAGTGTTCCCGAGCACGATCGGATTGCTCGAGAACTTCCCGAACGCGCCCGCACCTTTGAGCCGGAACCTCCACTTAGGCTTGAGGCGCGTGACGTTGGTCGAGTTGATCGAGCTCGCGGTCGTTGCGCGGGTGTTCGAGAGATTGAGGTTGTGCGCCGGCCACTCGTTGGCGAACTGCGTGAGCTCCGGCGGTGGAGCTCCGCTCGATGTCGACGGGGACGCGCTTCCGAGGGCAAGCGCGCCCGAAGCGACGGCCGCCAGCGCCGCGGCGAGGATGAAACGAGTCATAACGGCTCCTTGGGTTGAGAGCTAGGTGGCCCGGAGGACCCCCTTCATGCCGAGCTCGGCATGGGAGTCGACGGTGCACCTGTACGGATAGCGACCGCGCTTAAGCATGACCGTCAAGCGCGTGGTCTTGCCGGGGCCGATCGTCTTCGACCGGTGGCCCGCGATCGCGAAGTTGTGGAGTGCCGAGCTGGCGTTGCGGATCACGAACGTCACTCGCCCGTGGCGGACCTGCTTCGTATTGAGCCGGAAGAAGAAGTCCTTCGCCGTGACGCGCACGGTGGTCGAGCTGACGGCGGCGGGCCGAGCGGCCGCGCCGCCCGCGGCGATCAGTGCTGTCGTCAGCGCGGCGAGGACGGCGATCGAATACAGCTTCATGTCAAGCCTCCTTTGGGACTGCTCACACCAGCCTCGATGCGCTAGGCAGCCGGCGGCATCGGCCGCTCGAACGATCACGCGGACAGTCGCCGCTCTCGCGTCGGAGGACAGGGTCGTAGGAGGCCTAATCGGCGTGGAGATCGTTCAGCCGTCCGATGGCCGCGCACGCGGGATCGCTGCAAGCTGAGTCAGGAATGACGTCGAACGGCCACGCGCCGGTGGAGCTGGCGGCAGCGACCGCGAAGGCCGCGGCGGCTGAGCGCTTTGCCGGGGCCATCGTCAGTGCCTTCGACGTCTGTGAGCAGGTCGGCGCGCCGCTTACGCAGGCTCAGAAGGTGGCGCTGATCGAGGCAACGCTCCTCGAGTTCGACGGCCTCGAAGCCCAGCTCAACTCGCTCATTGCGATCGGGGAGCTGCTTCGAGGCTCGAACGGCACGGCGGACATGCAATGACGCGACAAGGAAGCGAGCGTTGGAAACGCACGCTGACATCGCCGAGCATCGACACTGGCCCTTCGTTCGCCGGTCCGCGCTCAAGCTGCCCATGGCCGCGACGGCATGGGTCTTCGGTTTGAACCACTTCTCACACGTGACGAACCGCCCCGGGCCGATCGTGCTCGGAAGCGTGCTCCTCTTCTACGCGGTCCTCAGGCCGCAGCCTCGCTTAGCCGTGGACGAGGTCGGCAACGGGCGCGCATAACTCCGAAGGAACTCGCGGGGGCGTGACCAGGGGCACGTCCCTCGCGGGTGCTCGGCAATGATCCCCTTGCTGGACGGCTCTTGGCGCGCCGGCTATGTGGGCGTCGGCCTCCTCGTCGGGAGCGAATCAGCCGGACTTCCGGTTCCGGGTGAGACGGGGTTGATCGCGGCGTCCGTCCTCGCTTCGCAAGGACACTTGTCGCTTCCGGTGGTAATCGTCGTCGGCGCTGTCGCGGCGATCGTCGGCGACAACGTGGGCTACTTCCTCGGTCGCAACGGAGGACGCCGGCTGCTCCAGCGTTCGGCGCGTAGACGTCGGCTGTTGACTCAGGGAGAAGCGTTCTTCGACCGCCACGGCCCGAAGGCGGTATTCCTCGGCCGCTGGGTTCCGTGGTTGCGAATCACGGCTGCCTGGCTCGCCGGCGCGAGCCGCATGCGCTGGTCGCGCTTCCTGCTCTGGAATGCGCTCGGTGGAGCTGCTTGGGCGACGTCGGTCGGCCTTGCCGCGTACCTTCTCGGAAAGGCGGCGTCGGCGGTGCTCGGCGGCGTGGGGCTCGGGCTGTTCGCGCTGGTCGTGGTCGGCGGGATCGCTGTTTTCCTCGCACGCCGCCGTCGGTCGCCGGCGTCTACTGCGGCGCGTTCCCGAGCCTGACCTGGACCGTCCGCTTCGCTCCGCCTCGGACGACCTCGAGCTTCAGCTTGTCGCCGGGCTTGTGCTGCGCGACGGCGTCGGCGAGCTGCGTGGAGGACGTGAGGCTCTTGCCGTCCAGCGCGACGATCGTGTCTCCGCCGAGGGGCATGGTCACGCCGTTCACCGTCACCTGTCGCGTTGCACCGGAGAGCCCTGCCTTCGCCGCCGGGCTGCCTTTGACGACGCGCGCCACGACGACCCCATTCGACGGCAGGCCGCGCACCACGCCGGCCAGGCTCGGATCGATCGTGGCGACCTCGACGCCCAGCCACGCGTGCTTGACCCGACCGCCGCCGATCAACTGCTCCGCGACGGACTTCGCGGTCGCGGCGGAGATCGCGAAGCCGACACCGACGTTCGCGTTCACCGTGCCGCCCTGGATCTGAGCGTTAACGCCGACGACCCGGCCGTAGCGGTCGAGCAGTGGGCCGCCGGAGTTTCCGTGGTTGATCGGCGCATCCGTCTGGATCGCGTTCGGGATCGTCAGTCCGTTCGGGGACTGGATGTCGCGGCCGGTTGCGCTGACGATCCCTGCGGTCATTGTCCGGTCGAGCCCGAACGGATTGCCGATCGCGTAGACGGGGTCGCCAACCTGCATGGCGGCGACGTCGCCGAAGCTGAGCGGATGAAGCGCGGACGAGGGTGCGTTCACCCGGATCACGGCTAGGTCGCTCGACGGGTCCGACCCCACGATCGTGGCCTTGGAAGAAGCGCCGCCGGTGAAGCCGACGCGGATGTTCGTCGCTCCCTGGACAACATGGTCGTTCGTGAGGATGTTGCCCTGCTTGTCGATGACGAACCCCGAGCCCAGGGCCCCGACCTGCTGCTTCCCGCCCGGAGCAAAGAACGTCGGCGGGATCGACTGGGTCTGCGTGTCGGTGATGACGACGACGCCGGGCGCGTCGTTGCGATAGATCTGCTCCGCGGTCAGCCCTCTCCTCGGCTGGCTCGCCACGCTGACGATCGGCGTCGGCGAGGTGGCCGTGATGGTCGTGGCCGCATCCCCGTTGTCGAGGGTGGCGCCGACGATGCCGCCTGCGATCGCGCCTGCAACGGTCGCGGCGAGGACGATGACGAGGATGCGGCCCATCTGAGCTCCTTCCGAGGGTTTCAATTGCCCCTCGAAGCCTCGTCTCAATGGGCGAGGGCGGAAATCGCCGAGCCGGACGATTGCGCCGCCGGGTGCAGCATCGTGTTGGGAGGAGACGGTGTCCTCCGGCGGATCGTCCGATCAGCGCGGCGGCGTGCCCCAGTCGGGGCTGCCTTCGCCGCGACAGAAGCCGTGCTTTCGGACGGTCTAACGCGGAGCGGGCCCGGCGATCGCGTCGGACGCGCGGAAGCGCTCTCCGAGGATGCGGCCGAGGTCGAGCACGAAGCGAAGAGCGAGCCGTGGGTGGGTGAGCCGGAGCCGCTGGAAGGCGGGCTGCGTCAGAACGAGCGCCTCAGCGTCCTCAAGTGCGACCACGTCCGCCGTGCGTGGGAGCCCGTCGAAGAATCCGACTTCGCCGAAGAGGTCACCGGGCTCGAGCATGCGAACGCGCTGCGGCCCTGAATTGGTCGGCACCAGCACCTCGAACGAGCCCCGCGAGATGATGAAAAAGCTGCGGTCGACGTCGCCCGCGTGTACGGCGTAGTCGCCAGACGCGTACAGCCGTGCCTGCGTGTATTCCAGGACGACGGCCAGATCTGCCTCGTGGAGGTCGGCGAGAAATCCGCGGTGCGTGCGCTCGCCGTCCGAAGAGGTCATTCAGCTCGGGTGGCGGCACCTGAGAGCATCACGTTCTGCACGACGCCGTAGGCCTCTTGCCAGGCGGCGTTGTATTCCGGCTTCCACGCGTCGCCGGCGATCTCCGCCATGGTCCCGATCAAGACCTCGCCGACGACCGGATAGTGCTCAGCGTGTGCGCCGTAGTCGACGTGACGAGCTCCAAGGTCCTCGAGGTCGGGAACGATGTCGTCGAGATCGCGGAGCGATTCGCGGAGGACGACGAGCATGTTGAGGAGCGCTTGCCGCTGCCCCTCCATGTCGACGTGCGCGAAGAGCGGTTGCACTGCCGGCGCAGCCTCGAACAGGTTGTCGTAGAACTTCCTCATCAGCTCGTCACCTTGCGGAGCGACGAGGTCGAAGCTTTCCTCGAGCGTCTCTACGTCGACGGCCATCGGGTGTGCCCCCTCATGTCGCGGATACCCCAAGTGCGAGTGTCTCACCCTCCACGCGGCGGGACAAGGCTTGCCACTTGCCGCGCTCGAGGGCATCGAGATCGGAGCCGAGGTCGAGCCCAATCTCGACGGCCTTCGTGACGTCGTCGAAGAGCTCGGGGCTCCCGAGGATGATCGCCCCCGTCAACCGGCCTTGTTCGAGAATCAACTTTCGGTACCGGCGCGTGCCGTAGGCGCTGACCGCAACCGTCCTCGATTCGCCACCGGGGGCGTCGACGACGCCGATTGAGAGCAGATCGATCCCCGGTACCTTCAGCCTCGCCGGCTGCGCGGGCAGGCGAAAGGCGGCCTCGCCGCCGACCATCCTTGCCGCTGCGACCTGGGCCTGCTCGACGGAAGCCGGCCAGAGCCCATATCGCCGACCGTTGTGGTCCACGACGTCGCCGACAGCGAAGACGTGCGGGTCCGAGGTTTTCATCCCATCGTCGACGGTGATCCCCACGGCGACGTCGAGGCCAGCCGCCTCGGCCAGCTCGGAGTTCGGCAGGATCCCTGTTGCGATCAGGCAAAGCTCGGCCTCGAGCGAGCCTCCGTCGATCAGGTCCACCCCCGTCACACCGTCGTCGGAGAGAACGCGCTGCGCCTCCGTCTTCGGAAGCAGCTCGATTCCCAAGTCTTGAAGCATCTCCCACAGGAGCGCTCCTGCTTGCTCGTCCAGCTGCCTGCTGAGCGGCCACGGTCCTCGGTCGAGGACGAGGACCCGAACGTCGAGCTGCGCCAGGTAGTACGCGGCCTCGAGACCTAAGAGACCGGCGCCGACGATTACGGCCGTTCGGCACCGACGGCGCCGAATGTGCTGCTGAATCTGAACGGCGTCGTCGATCGTTCGGAGCACGAAGCTGCCGTCTGCGCCCACACCGTCGATCGGCGGAACGAGCGGGCGCGCGCCAGTGGCGATGACTACCCGGTCGTACGGAAGACGGTCGCCGTCGGCAAGGTGGACTTCGCGGTTTGCGCGGTCGATTGCCGTGGCCGGCACGCCACGCCGGTAGTCGATGCGGCGTGACTCAGCCCAATCGCGCCGGTTGAGGTAAAGGCTTTCGATCGACACAGACTCGGATACGAGGCGAGTGATCGCCATCCGGTTGTAGAACGCATAGGGCTCGTCACCGATGAGCGTGAGCTCGGCGTCGGGCAGCGCCCGGCGGACCTCTTCGGCGGCGGTCACGCCGGCGACGCCTGCGCCGACTACGACAACCCGGCGGATCGCCCGCCGGAGAGCGTCGTCGCCGGTTACCGTGAGACGTCCCGGCTCGCCGTCCTTCGACTCGGATGGCGCCTCGAGCCCTGGCTGCGGGTCGACGACGACCGGTCCCTGAACCCGTGATACGCATGCCATCCGACAACCGGCGCCAAGGCCAAGACGCTCGAGCGTTCGCCGCTCGGCCGAGCGTATCTTCGAGAGGTTTTCCTCGCCCTCCAGGATGCGCACCGGATCGGAACCGCACATCCCCATCCGGCAGCCGGAATCTATTGGTACCTGGCTCGCCTCGGCGATGTCGAGCAGCTTCTCGCCGACCTTCGCGAGCACGGTCGGCCCCGGCGTGAATGCGACCGAGACCTCGCCAGCGTGAACGGCTTCGGCAACGCGCAGGAGCTCCTCGCCGGGATGCGGTGTCACCGGCGTCTGCTCGCTCACCTTTCCGAGCGTAAAGCGACCTGCCGATCTGGACAAGTGCTGCCGGCTTTCGTCTGTCGCAGCACATCCTTTTGCGCGAAGTCGCGCTCGCCGCAGTCGGGCGTGGGGCTACGCTCAAGCCGGGTGGAGCTCTCGCACCGCTTGATCGAGACGTCTGGTTACGACCGGCCGGGATTCGCAGATACCTACGAGCGCTTTCGCCCGCGTATGCCCAAGGCGCTCGTCGACGTGCTGTGCCGGTATGCACGCATCGAGCGGCCGTCGCTCGTGGTCGATCTGGGTTGCGGCACCGGGCTCTCGACGCGGGCGTGGTCGAGCGTCGCGCGCCGCGTGATCGGGGTCGAGCCGAATGAGGCGATGCTCGCCGCGGCTGCGCCGGCGTCCGGCGTCGTGTACCGGCAGGCGTACGCGCAGGAGACGGGCCTGGACGACGACATCGCCGACATCGTCACCTGCTCGCAGTCGCTCCACTGGATGGACCCAGAGGTGACCTTCGCGGAGGCTGCGAGGATCTTGCGCCCGGGAGGAGTCTTCGCCGCGTACGACTACGACTGGCCGCCTGTCGTCGACCCGGAGGTCGACGAGGCGTTCTCGGCGTATCAGGGGCGTCGAGCCGAAGTTCGAAGACGCCGGGGGCTCGAGCGCGGCGGTGACGTGTGGCCGAAGGAAGGGCACCTCGAACGAATGCGAGCCAGTGGCCGCTTTCGCTACTGCCGCGAGGTCCTGCTCCACTCGATCGAAGACGGCGACGCGGATCGAATTGTCGGCTTCGCACGCAGTCTCGGTCTTCCGGTCGCGGACATGCGCGACGAGGAGCTCGAGCGCGAGCTGCAGATCGAAGAGCTCGAGCGCGTCGCGCGCCGCGTGCTCGGCGATCGCACGGTGCCCTTCCTGTTCGGCTACCGCGTCCGAGTCGGAATCGTCTGAGGGCCGCCGTGGAGGAACGTGTTCGTGAGCGACGAAGGGTGGCTCGGATGCCTGACGTCCCGTCGCTACTCCGGCACCTACTCGGAGCGGATGGCCGGCGGACGAGGGCCCTCTAGATGGCGGGCAAGCTCGAGTGGCTGAACGAGTCCGTGCGGACGTGGGGACGGTGGACAGCCGCGCAATCGATGGATCTCGAGTTCTCGGACGAGGTGTCATTCACGGCCACTGAGGGACGCGATATCTGTATCCACGAAACAGACCGCAGCGGCTCGGTCCTGCTGTCGTCCGTTGACGCCGACCCGCGACCTCTCATGGGCTATGGAGACCCTGAGGTTTTCCTGACCATCGTTTTCGCGACCGGCCTCGAGGAGGAACTCTCCGCTCCCCTCCACACGCCCATCCGG
>DASSCT010000134.1:0-4937 GCA_035697545.1 Gaiellaceae bacterium
ACACCGTCTCCGCGGCGGCCAGCGCCGGGGGATGACCCGCCGGAACGCCGAGCTCCACGAGCGAGACCAGTCGCCAGTGGGCGCCGGTCCACTTCTTGTACGGATGGCCGCCGAACCCGCCGCCGGATTCCTGTCCGCTGAGCAGCGTGCTGACGATGGGCCCGGCCAGGATCGCCTCCTCATCCGGTTCCACGCGCTCCCCGAGGACGTCCCGACGGGCCAGATACCGCACGGCCGGTTCGTCGGACGCGACCAGCCACTCGACCGCCGCGGTTGAGTCAGTCGCGGCTTCCAAGCTCGAGTGAGACCTTCCTGGGTACGCCCCCGGAGGCCATGCTGTAGGTGGTCACGACGGTCGGTACCCGGAGCCCCGGCTCTACCTCATAGACCCGCCTTGCCTCATCGGAGTCTCCTCTTAGCGTCACCTCCGCGACGAGGTCGAGAAGCTGGAGATCGTTTTCGGACGGCTGCCGCTCCTCCATCAGGCCCCACTCATCCCAGAGGATCATCTCCACCTTGTTGAGGGCAGCGAGGTCGTGGATCGCGTTGTGACGCAGGTACGGCCAGCCTCTCGTCTGCTCGATCTCGAGCTCTGGATCGACCAGGAACGTCTCCGGATCGGCCTCGCCTCTGCGGCACGCTTGCCACGCGGCGCCCGCGACAACGAAGCGGTCTCGCGGCACGTCCAGCGGGTCCACGCGGGTGCCGTCGTTCGGGTCGGCGTGGTTGTCGCCGAGCTCGGGGTCGACAAGCCGCCAGCGCGCCGCGTCGCCATCCCAGACCTCGGCCACCTCGTGGTCGACGTTGAAGCCGGGCACGAAGTACGTGGCGAAACCAACACGAGCCCGCGTCGGGATGCCGAGATGCCGCGCCATGGTGAGGAAGAGGACGGTGAAGTCGCGGCAGCAGCCGAGCAGGCGAGACTGTGGCGGCCGTTCCTCCGTCAACGGTCGCCGGTCAAGCTCGACGAGGCGCTCCAGCATCGTCTCGGCGTAGCGGCTGTCGATCTCCGAGAGCCGTTCCTCGGGAATCCCGTGCGAGGCGGGGTCGTCGGCGCGATAGTGGAGCACCAAGCCCCGTGCGACATGCTGCAGCGCGTCGATCTCCCGCGGCAGGTGCTCGAGACAACGAGCCATCTCGCCCGGGTCGGTAACGGCGCTCTGGTCCGCGTAGTACGTATGAGCCAAGGGTTGTCTTGTCTCTGTCATAGGATCAGCGCCGCGTGAGCTTCGACGACTGGATTCTGGCGCTGCACGTGCTGAGCGCGTTCGCGTACGTGGGAGGCCTCGTGCTCTTCTGGATCCTAATCGTCGCCGTTCGCCGGACAGACCTGCCCGACGGGACGATCCGCATGGAACCGGTGGTGAAGGTCGGCAACGCGAGCGTCGGAGTCGGAGCGGGCGGCACGATCCTGTTGGGCATCTGGCTTGCGTTCTCGGTCGGTGGCTACAACATCTCGGACGGCTGGATCATTGCCGCCCTAATCCTCTGGTTCATCGCCGCCGCGCTTGGCCGTCGCACCGGCCAGGCCTACATGGAAGGGATGAACAAGGCACAGGAGCTTCGCGGCGCAGGTGAGAGCGGGCCCAACGCGGAGCTGCTCGCGCTCAACCGCACGCAGAGTGGAGTCGTCCTCCACGCGCTGACGACGATCGTCGTGCTCCTGATCCTCGCCGACATGATCTGGAAACCCGGAGCATGAGCGCCCTCGCCTCGATCCGGCCGGACAGCTGGAACTTTCCACTGTTCCTGCACGTGCTCGGGGCGATGATCCTCGTCGGCGCCGTGCTCACCGGCGCGAGCACGCTCGCCTTCGCGCGCGGCGACACACGGATGCTCAGGCTCGGCTACTGGTCGCTGCTCGCGGTCGGGCTTCCGGGCTACGTGCTCATGCGCATCGGGGCCGAGTGGACGGCCTCGAGGGAGGGCTTCAACGACGAGGGTGTCTCCACACCGACCTGGCTGGACACCGGCTACCTCATCGCTGACGCGGGCCTGCTGGTCTTCGTGATCGCACTGATCGTCGGTGGCGTCGGCGTCTACCGGCTGAAAGCAGGGAAAGGCGCGGGCCTCCTCAAGGGGACGATGGTCCTCTCGCTCTTGCTGCTCGCTGCCTTCGTCGTCGCGATCTGGGCGATGGCCGGCAAGCCGGACTAGTCGCGAGGGGAGGCACCGCAGGCCTCCCCCCGTTTTTTCGACCGGTCTAGTGCTTCTTGCTCTTCGAGGAGACGCACTTCCCGAAGGCCGACGAAGCCTTCCCGCCGTACTTGGCGGTGAAAGCAGCCTGGCCGGCGGCGCGCTCCGCCTTGCAGGCCTTCGCGGCCTTCATCAGCTTCGCCTCCTGCTGCGCGTTGGCCGTCTTCGCCTTCGACGACACGCACTTGCCGTAGGCGTTCCGGTCGTTCTCGTTCTTGCCGTAGAACTCGGCGAACGACATGCCGCCGTGAGCGGCGCGGAAGTCCGCCTCCGGCATCGCCATCTCGGCCTTGCAGGTCTTCGCGGCATTCGTCCTGTTGGCGGCGGCGGCACGCGCGTGCTTGGAGACGCACTTGCCCATCGCGTTCGCGCCGGATCCGCCCGGTGCGTAGAGCGCCTTGAAGTTCGCAGCGCCGAGGGTCGCGAGCTCGTTCTTACAGAACTGCGCAGGGCTCTTGCCCTGCCCGCCGCCGTCTGCGGCGAACGCCGCCGACGCCGTCACGGCGACCGCGGCGAGAAGAAGTGCCAGAACAGCTTTCATGTAGCTCCTTTAGTCGTCTTTGGTGGGGAGGTGGGTACCGCTGTATCCGCAGTGGTAGACCCGCCTGGCCGTCAAAACCTGCGCCAGCTGCTCGTAAAATTTCCGTTAGCGCGCCCCAGACGACCGTCGTTGCCCGCATAGTTGCAGTGATGTCAGCTCTCTTCCGCGCGACGAGGACGGCCGACTTTGACCGCCTCTACCGGCATCACGCGGCCTCCGTTTACCGCTACGCGTTCGCAGTACTCGGCAATCGGGCAGACGCCGAGGACGTCGCCCAGCAGACGTTCCTCAAGGCGTACCGCGCCATCGCGCAGGGCACGAAGCCGCGCAAGGCCGAGAACTGGCTGCTGAAGATCGCGCACAACGAGGTGCGCCGGCACCTGCGCGCGAGCCAGGCGAGGGCGCTCGAGGTCGAGCTCGACGAGCGACTCGAGCACCCTATGCCCGAGCGCACCGGGCCGAGCCTTGCGGACGTCCTCCGTGCGCTCCAGCACCTTCCGCCGGCGCAGCGGTCGGCGCTTGTGATGCGGGAGTTCGAGGGCCGCTCCTACGCGGAGATCGCAGAGATCCTTGGCGTCACCCAGAGCGCCCTCGAGTCGCTGATCTTCCGTGCGCGGCGGACGCTTGCCGAGCACTTCGAGGAGGCGCTGACCTGTGCCGAGGCCGAGCAGGCCGTCTCTCTCCGCCTCGACGGACGCCTCACGCGCCGCGAGGGACGACGGCTCAAGCGGCACTTGCGCGAGTGTCCGCTCTGTGCCCGATTCGAGCATGTGCAGAAGCGACAGCGGTCGCTGTTCCAAGGGCTCTCGGTGATGCCGGTTCCGGCGTCGCTCTTCCTCTTCCGCGGCGAACAGGCCGCAGCTGCAAGCGTCGGTGCGACGGCTGTGGCGGCCGGCGGCTCCACCGCGGTCGGCGGCGGAGTCGCCGCGGGATTCGTGGCGAAGGTGGCTGCAGTCGCCGCGGCCGCCTCTGTGGCCGGCGGCGTCGGCTACGGCGTTGCGACCGCTCCGCACAAGGCTGCGAAGCCGCAACACGCGAAGGCGGCGCCTGCCGCGGTCCCAGCCCGGTCACGACCCGTTCGGCCACCTGTCCCGACGAAGGCCCCGATCGCTCGGCCGACGCGGACCGTGCCCGCGATCGTGCGGGCGCGACCGAAGCCGAAAAAGGTGAAGAAGGTTCAGGCTTCTCGCGGGGCGACGAACGTCCCTGCCAGTCTCACTCGAGCGGGTCCGAAGAAGACGCGCGCCGTCAAGGTTCTCCCGCCGACGGCGGTCGCAGCCAAGCCGGCCACGGTTCCGGTTCGAGCTCGCCCTCAGGTGGGCAACAAGCTCGGCTTGACTCGGCCTGCGCGGACGAAACCGTCCCACCCGGCGCAAGCGGTGCAGAAGCCGAAGGCGAAGCCAGAACGTCCGCCGCAAGCCAAGCCGGCGCCGCCGCCTCCTAAGGACGCCGCACAAGGACTGAAAAAGCAGGACGATCAGCGGATTGCCCGCTAAGTCCGCCGGCCTAGCAGCGCTCGCCCTCGTGATCGCGTTCGCGCCGGCGGCGTCCGGGCGCCAGGGCGCGCTCGAGGTTCGCGAATACCCGGTGCCTGCAGGCTCACACCCACACGACGTCGCACCGGCCCGCGACGGCGGCGTCTGGTACACGGCACAAGGCTCGGGCGAGCTGGGCTGGCTCGACCCGGGGAGCGGGGCGACCCGGCGGGTTCCGCTTGGGGCAGGCTCGGCGCCGCACGGCGTGATCGTCGGTCCCGACGGAGCTCCCTGGATCACCGATGGCGGCCTGAACGCCATCGTGCGGGTCGACCCTCGAACACGGCGCGTCCGCCGCTTCCCCCTCCCCAGCCGAAGCGGATACGCGAATCTGAACACGGCCACCTTCGACCGTCGCGGCGTCCTCTGGTTCACTGGGCAGAGCGGCATTTACGGACGCCTCAACCCGAAGACGGGGCGGCTCCGAATCTTCGCCGCCCCGCGGGGAACTGGTCCCTACGGCATCACCACCACTCCTCGCGGCGCCGTGTACTACGCCTCGCTCGCCGGAAGCTACGTCGGTCGCATCGACGTCCGTACGGGTCGGGCAACCGTGCTGCGGCCCCCGACCAGGAACCAGGGCGCCCGCCGCGTCTGGTCCGACTCACGCGGCCGGATCTGGGTCAGCGAATGGAACGCGGGCAAGCTCGGCATGTACGACCCGG
>DASSCT010000135.1:0-17458 GCA_035697545.1 Gaiellaceae bacterium
ATCAGCGCCTCGGCGACGTGAAGGGTCTCGATCGCCATCGTCTCCCGGTCGGCGTAGCGAAGCCGTTTCACGACCACGATCTGCTCGGACGGCGACACGTGGAGAAGCCGGCCGAGGCGCGCGCCCGCCGGGACGGTCTTGAGCTCGAGCGTCTTGCTCGACGGCACCATGCCGCGGCGGCGCATGTCTTCGGTAAAGGACGTCATCGTCAGCTCCTGCGCGATCTTCGGCTCGCTGACGAACGTGCCGGCGCCGTGCCGTCGCTGCAGGTAGCCCTCGCGGACGAGATCGTCGAGCGCGGCGCGCACCGTGAGCCGAGAGACGCCGAGCTCACCGCTCAATTGGCGCTCGGACGGAATCGCCTCGCCCACGCCCAGACGCTCGATCAGATCGAGGACGCGTTCGCGGGTCTCGCTCTGCTTCGTCACGCTCGCTCGCCGGTAGTGGTCAAGGCCATTGGCTCGCGTGGCTTCCGTGCGGATTGTCCGGCGAGGAGACTCCGGCCGGAGGCGGGGTCGAAGAAATGGAACCGAGACGGGTCGACCGCGAGCTGGAGCTGCTCGCCCACCCGCCCATGGGTCTTCGGATCGACGCGGGCACTGAAGAGCGCAGTCGGCTCGGCCAGCAACGTCGCCTCGTCGCGCGACTCGAGCAGCTCGGCGGTGATGCGCGGCGCGTCGACGCGGAACAGGACGTGGGAGTCCGCACCAAGCTCCTCCAGCACGGCGACGGTGGCCTCGATCGTGGGCTGCCCAGACGGCGCGAACGCCGCATCCTCGAAGCTTTCTGGCCGGATCCCCAGCACGACGTCGCGGGTTCCGCGAGACGGCCGGCGGTCGGCATCCAGCGGCAGCCGGTACTGACCGAATGTGATGCGGTCGCCGTCGATCCGCGCCTCCACGAGGTTCATGGCCGGCGAGCCGATGAAGGCGGCGACGAACAAATCTTGCGGCTCTTCGTACAGCTTCTGGGGCCGATCCACCTGGAGAATCCGCCCGTCGCGCATGACCGCGACCCGCTGGCCGAGCGTCATCGCCTCGACCTGGTCGTGCGTCACGTAAACGGTGGTGACTCCGAGCTTTGCGTGCAACTCGGACAGCGAAGCGCGCATGCCGACACGGAGCTTCGCGTCGAGGTTCGAGAGGGGCTCGTCCATCAGGAACGCCTTCGGCTCACGGACGATCGCCCGGCCCATCGCGACCCGCTGGCGCTGCCCGCCCGAGAGCTGCGCCGGCTTGCGATCGAGTAGTTCGGAGAGCCCGAGCAGCCCCGCAACCTCCTCCACACGCCGCCTCGCGTCCTTCTTCGGGATGCGCCTGACCTTGAGCCCGTAGCCCAGGTTCTGCCGCACGTTCATGTGTGGATAGAGCGCGTAGCTCTGGAAGACCATGGCCACGTCGCGTTGTCGCGGAGGGCGATCGGTCACGTCCGTGTCGCCGATGAGAATCCGTCCCTGCGTCGCTTCCTCGAGGCCGGCAATCAGGCGGAGCAGCGTCGTCTTCCCGCAACCAGAAGCGCCGACGAGCACCATGAACTCGCCGTCCTCGATCTTCAGGCTGAGGTCGCGGACCGCGCTGAAGCCGTTCGGAAAGACCTTGCTCACGCCTTCGACGACGATCCCCGACACGTGGAGAGCGACAATACCACTGGAGAGCCGATCTGAAAAGATTGGTATTGACCACCAGGCCGCAGACCCGTACACTCGGCGGAAGTTGACCGACGCTGCCGGCACTCACTCTCCTGAAAGCCTCGACGAGCTCGTTACCGAGGCGGGCGGCGCAGCGGACGCGGACTACGAACTTCGCTCGACGGTGCAGCTGGTCGAACTGATGAGCGCGGCCGACGAGGCCGTCCCGCGGGCCGTCCGGCAGGCGAGAGGCGCGATCGCCGACGCGATCGACGGGATCGTCGAGCGGCTCGCAGGCGGGGGGCGGCTCGTCTACGTGGGTGCCGGAACCTCCGGCGGCATCGCTGCCCTCGACGCCGCAGAGTGCGAGGACACGTTCTCCACGCCGCCCGGCCAGGTGGTTGCCGTGGCCGCACGAGACACGGCCGTCGAGGACGACCGTGAGACTGGAGCTGCCGCTGTCCGCGACGTCGACGTTGCAAGCGCGGACGCCTTCGTCGGCATCAGCGCGAGCGGCCGGACGCCGTACGTCCTCGGCGCGCTCGACGCAGCGAACGACGCCGGCGCCTACACCGTGGCGCTCGTCTGCAGCGAAGGCTCCGAGCTCAGCCGGCTCGCCGATCACGAGATCGCCGTCGTCGTCGGGCCCGAGTTCATCGCCGGATCCACCCGGCTGAAGGCTGGGACGGCCCAGAAGCTCGTCCTGAACGCCATCTCGACGATCTCGATGATCCGGCTCGGGAAGACCTACGGGAATCTGATGGTCGACGTCGCCGCCGTGAACGAGAAGCTTCGCGCGCGCGTCGATCGGATCGTCAGGACGGCGACAGGGGCTTCCCCAGAGGAGGTCGCCGAGGCGCTCGACGCGGCCGATGGCAACGCCAAGGTCGCAATCGTCTCCCTCCTTGCCGGAATCGACGCAGAGACCGCGCGAGAACGGCTCCGAAACACCGGCGGGAGCGTCCGGATGGCGCTGGGGCGATGAGGCTCGGGGTCGAAGCCGCGCTCGTCGAAGGCCGGTTTCTGCCGGGCGACGTCGAGATCTCCGACGGCCGTATCGTCGGGTTCGGCCTCGCGAGCCAGAACGGAAAAGGGATCGCGGCTCCGGGGTTCGTCGATCTGCAGGTCAACGGCTTCGGCGGCGTCGACTTCCTCGACTCGGACGCCGCAGGCTACCGCCGCGCGGGCGAGGCGCTGCTCGAAACCGGCGTGACGGCGTACCTCCCGACCTTCATCACGTCCCCGGAGGACCAGCTGCTGGCCGCAGTCGCCGAAGTCCCCGAGGCCGATGGAGGCCCGCGCATCCTCGGAATCCACCTCGAGGGGCCGTTCCTGGCCCCAGGACGTCTCGGCACGCATCCTCCCCTGGCGCGTCGAGATCCAGATCCGGTGCTGCTCGAGCGTCTGCTCGCCTCAGGCCGGATCCGCCTGATGACGCTGGCACCGGAGCTGGAGGGAGCGACCTCCCTCATCGACCTCCTGCTCGGGCGCGGCGTCACCGTCTCGTGTGGGCACACCGACGCGACAGCCGAGGAGGCGAATGCCGCGTTCGACCAGGGCGTCCGCACGGTGACGCACCTCTTCAACGCGATGCGGCCGCTCCGCCACCGCGACCCTGGGATCGCCGGCGCCGCTCTGACCCGCGAGGACGTGATCGTCCAGATCATCCTCGACGGCGTCCACCTGGCGCTCGAGACTGCCCGCCTGATCTGGAAGGCGGCGGCCGGCCGGGTTGCGCTCGTCACGGACGCCGTGTCCGGCGCGGGTGTTCAAGACGGCTCGTACAGCCTCGGCGGCTTCGAGGTGAAGATCCGCGACGGCATCGCGCGCGGACCCGACGGGCAGCTCGCTGGAAGCGTGCTGACGATGATCGAGGCCGTTCGCAATCTCCACGCGCTGGGAGTGCCGCTGACCGATGCTCTCGGGGCGGCCTCGACAGTGCCCGCACGAGTGCTCGGGCTCACCGACGTGGGTCGGCTTGCCCCCGACGGGCCCGCCGACGTCGTCGTCGTCGACGACAACCTTCAGATCGAGCGAGTGCTCGTCGGGGGACAAGAACGTGTCGTCGCCTGAGACCGACGGCTCGGAATCGGCCGACGCCGGCGCCCAGTTCCTCGCCGAGATCCGCGAGCAGCCGCAGGCGCTCCTCCGGCTACTCGAGTACGAGGCGGACTACGCAGAGGTGGCGAGGGTCGCGAGCGAGCGCGGAACGTCGATCGTGCGCATGGTCGGCCACGGCTCCTCCGACAACGCCGCATCCTACGGGGTCTACGCCTTCGGCCTCGCGCCGCGCTGGACGGCGTTTCGCGACTCGATCTCGCTCACCGTCCACTACGGGTCGACCCTGGACATGTCTGGATCGACGGCGATCGCCCTCTCTCAGTCCGGCCGTACGCCCGATGTCGTCACGTACCTCGAGCGGGCTCGCTCGAACGGCGCCTTCACCGTCGCGTTGACGAACGAGCCGGAGTCGGAGCTCGCGAGGGTCGCGGAGGCGATCTTGCCGCTCGCCGCCGGCGAGGAGCACGCGGTTGCGGCCACGAAGACCTACCTGAACCAGGTGGCGGCGCTCGGGCTGCTGGCGTCGCACGTGGCAGATCGAGGTGGGCCGTTTGCGAACAGCATTCGGCTCGTGGCCGAAGAGCTTGCGGACTTCATGCCGGAGCTCGAGCGTCGCGTTGCGCCCATCGCGTCCTCGTTCGCGTTCACCGGCAGGATGTTCGTGATCGGCCGAGGGCCCGAGTTCGCAACTGCCCGTGAGATCGCGCTCAAGCTGCTGGAGACGACCCGGATCGCAGCGGAACCGCTGACGGCTACCGACCTCGCCCACGGACCGGTGGCCGCGCTCGATCCCCTCTTCCCGGTGTGGGCGATCGCCTCGGACGACGAGACGCTGCCGGCCGTGGTCGAGGGGGCGCGGCGCGCCCGCGAGGCCGGCGCGGCGGTCATCGCCAGCGGTAACGCGGCCGACGCCCTTCCGGACGCCGCGTATCGGCTGCCGCTGCCGAACCTCGGCTCGAGCCTGCTCGGACCGCTCCTCTCCGTCGTCCCGGGCCAGCTCTTCGCCTGGGCGCTCGCACGCGCCCGCGGGCTCGACCCGGACCGCCCGCGCGGCCTGAGCAAAGTCACGCTCGCGCGCTAACGCCGGAGGAGAGGCGCGAGGATCGCCTCGACGTCCCGCGCGTACTGGTGCCCTTCGAAAGCGTGGACGGGGTGCGACGGGAGCTCGTGCTCCGTGATCCTGCCGCCCCGTCGCACGTACAGCGCCGGATAGATGACGGCCCGCGGATTCATCTCCACCGCGGCGCAGACCGCATCGCCGCCGCCCGCGTCGAGGAAGTGCTCCAGCGGGACGATGCCCTCGTCGCGGAGGCCGTCCTCGGAGACCGACACGACCCGGCCGAGGAAGGTCTTCTGAATCCAGAGCTCCGGCGCCCGCGACAACTCCCGAAGCAGGAACGGAACGAGCTCGTCCGGCTCGAGCCGCGGGCGCGGGCGCTCGATCCCGAGTCGCTCGGCGAGGTGCTCGGCGAGAACCCGGGCGTTGTACCGGAAGCCGTTGACGGAGGTGGAGTTGGGCCCGATGCCGTGCTTCCGGATCCCTCTCGAGCCGGCCGTGATGTTGCCTGCGAAGAAGAGGCCCGGCGCCGAAAGGCTCTCGAAGAAGGGCGAGAGTGCGGGTATGCGGTCGTTCAATACCGTCGCGACGCCGAGCTCACGGAGATCGCCGAGCGGCGCCTCGAACCCCGTCGCGAGGATCACGTCGTCGGCGTCGAACTCCAACCGCCCCGGCCACGTCGTGCCCTCCGCGACCACGCGCAGGCCGCCGTCGGCGCGCTCGATCTGCTGGATCGCTGCATTGACGACGTACGTGCCGGCGCCGCCGCGGACGTACTCCTCGTACGGCTGGAGGTAGCGGAGGCGCAGCGGCGAGTGCGGGAGCAGCTCGAGCTGAACGGGTCGTGGCGAGACCAGGACGAGCTCACGGGCCCACGGCAGCAGGCCGTTGCCGACCTCGAAGGCGGAATTGCGCTTTCCGATGATCACGACCCGTTTGTCGCGATAGCCGCTCGCCGGTCGCGTCCCGACGTAGTGCGTCGCGAGCTCGCTGCCTCGGATCGGCGGCGTCCATGGCTGTGTGACGCCGATCGCGAAGACGGCGAACCGGCAGCGGTACTCGCCGTGATCGGTCTCGAGGACGAAGGCGTCGCCGTCCCGGCGCGTGCCGGTCCAGCGGCAGCCGTAACGCACCTGCACGCCGGCGCGCTCGGTAAAGGCGACGAGCGCGGCCTCCATCTCCGCGCGTGAGGGAACGTCGAAGCTCCGGTCCATGAACTCGGGCGCAAGCGCCCCGGCCCCGGGATCCCCGAGAAGGCTGTTGTGGTCGTACCACTCGTACTCCCGCGTGCCGCGCTCGAACGGCGCGTCGGGCTTCGTCCAGCTGATCAACCGCTCGAAGATCGGGAAGCGGCGGAACATGCCTCCGGGCGCCTCGTCCTGCGAGATGAGGGCGTGCTCGACGCCGAGCTTCGAAAGGCAGTGACTGGTTTGGAGGCCGCCCGGGCCGCTGCCCACGACGACCACGTCGTAGTGCCCCGGCGGAAACGGTCTCTCTATGTCTTCCACTCGGTCGTCGTGCGGAGCCGCCGGGCCTCGGACTGAAGCATCCGGTACATGACCCGCGGGAACTCGACCAGGAAGGGCTCGACCTCGGCGCCTGGGATCTCCAGGCAGCGGAGGAACGTCGCAGCTTCGACGTCCGCGTTCGGGGGCTCGCCGAGCAGGACGCCGATCTCGCCGAAGAACTCGCCCGGGCCGAACCGAGCCCGCTCCTGACCGTTGATGCGGATCAGGGCCTCTCCCTCGATGATCAGGTAGAGCCCGCCGCCGCTCAGGCCGGTGCGGAGGATCCGCTGCCCCTCCGCAAAGACCTCCTCGTCGAATCGATGCGCGATCGACTCGAGCTGCGCCTGGGGGAGATCGGCGAAGAGCGCCAGCCGCGCGAGACTCTCGACGATGTCGGGACGGGACCGGTCCACCGGTGGCGGAGCCTACTTCTCGGCGAGCGCCGGCTCGGCGACAGGCGCCTCTTCCCTCTGTCCCGGCCGGCTGACCATCAGCGCGACGCCAACGACGATCGCCGCGCCCGCGACCAGCGTTCTCGCGGTGATCACCTCGTCGTTGAACGCCCAGCCGAGCAGTACGGCGATCACCGGGTTCACGTACGCGTAGGTGGACACCGTAGAGGCCGGCGCAACCTTCAGCAGCCAGACGTAGGCGCTGAACCCGATGAGGGATCCGACGACGACCATGTACGCGATCGCTCCCAGCGCTTCGGGCGTGAAGTGCACATCGTCGAGCTCGCCGCTCAGGCCGCTGACGAGTGCGAGCAGCGTCCCGCCCGCGAGCATTCCCATCGCTGCCGACAGGAGCGTGTCGCGGGGAAGAGGAAGGCGCCGCGACCAGATGGAGCCGGCCGCCCAGCTGAACGCGCCGAACGCGATCACGAGCGCCCCGAGCGGCTTTGCTCCTTCATGGCCCGACGGATCGACCAGCAGCGCGAGTCCCGCAAAGCCGAGCACGAGCCCGACGAGCGCCCTGCCGCCCAGCCGCTCGCCGAGCGCGATCCAGGCGAGCACGGCAAACCAGAGTGGAATCGTGCCGACCAGGAGCGCCGCCACCCCGGAAGGGACGTCCTGCTGTGCCCAGGCGAGCCCACCATGGCCGGCGAGGAACAGCAGCCCGCCGAAGATGAACGCGGCACCCCATTCTCTGGGGCCGAGCTCGAGCTGTCCGCGTCGCCGGAACCAGACCCAGGCGAAGAGGACGCTGCCCGCGACGAGATGGCGCAGGCCCATCGAGAGGAACGGCGGGAGATCGCGCACAGTGACCGCGATCGCCAGGAACGTTGATCCCCAGACGACGTAGATCGTGCCGAGCGCGATCCAGACCCTCACCTTCATCCCAACGACGTGTTCTCCATGGCTATGCCCCATTCGGCAAGCGGCGATGCTAGAACCCGGATGGTGCGAAGGAAGGCCCGGACCGCCGGATCGCCACAGGCCCCAGAACCGTTCGATCCCGGAGTGATCGAAGAGCGGCGGCGCGCTCGCGCGGAGGCGCTCGACGATCTCGCCCACGCCCAGCAGCAGCTCCGCGAGGCCGCTCGTCAGATGGCAGAGCGCGAGCGGAAGCTGGCGCAGCGCGAAGAGGAGCTCGAGCAGCGGGTGCGGCGAATCGCACGGAAGCTCGAAGCTCGTCGGGACCGCCAACACCGCCTCAACGCGCTCCGCGGGCGCTTTGCCGAGCGGCAGCTTCTGAAGACCAACGAGAAGCGGAAGGAGTCGCACCTCGCCCGCGGCGAGGCGCGGGTCGAGCGCCGCGAGGCTGATCTCGACGAGCGCCTCACCGACCTGAAAACGCGCACGAAGGAGCTGGAGCGCCGAGCTGCGGACGTCAAGACCCGCGAGGCGGAGCTCGACCGCCAGGCCGCGCAGCTCGACGACGCCCGGGCGGAGACGGCTCGCGTGAAAGCCGAGCTCGAGTTGCGTTCAGCGGAGCTCGACCGATACGGGCACGAGCTCGCCTCACGCGAGGAGATCTTGGCCGACCTCGAGCCCCGCGAGCGCGCGGCGGCCGAGAAAGATGAGGCGCTGGAGTCCAGGGAGCGGAAGCTGCGAAGAGAGGCAGAGCGTCAGGCGCAGACGACGGAACGCCTCGACCGTCACGCTTCGGATCTCGCCGAACGGGAGCGGGCCCTCGCACGCCTGGGGCAGTCGCTCCTTGCCCGCCGCGACGGACCGGCGGCCGCAGAGCAGACGCAGGAGCGAGAAGTCGCGTTCTCGGAGGGCATCGAGGCCCTCGGAGCGGCGGCCCGGTCCATCCGCCGAGCTCGTTAGCCTCCTCGCGGTGGCCGTGATCTTCGGCCTCTATCTCCTCGTGATCGTGGTCGGCCTCGCCTTCTACATCGCGATCGGCCTCGCCGGCTCCTGAAGCAGTGCGCTTCGTGCGAGACAACTCGCTCTCGATCGTGTTCGGGCTGCTCTTCCTCGGGGCGCTCGTGGGGCAGTCGATCGCCGGCTACTCCAACGAGAACGAGCTGCTCACCGCGCACCAAGAGCCGACGATGTCGTACGGCGACTACGTCACGTCATCCAGCTTCGGGGTCGAGATGCTCGAGAACTGGCAGTCGGAGTACCTCCAGTTCACGCTGTTCATCCTCGCGACGATCTGGCTCTTTCAGCGAGGCTCGAACGAATCGAAGCAGGAAGAAGAGCTGGGCCTCGAGACGGACGAGCAGCAGCGGGTCGGCCGCCATGCGGACGAGCGCTCGCCGCGGTGGGCGCGGACCAAGGACTGGCGGTATCAGCTGTATGCCAACTCCTTGATCATCGTGATGGTGACGATCTTCATCGGCTCGTGGTTCGGCCAGTCCGTCACAGGCATGACGAACTACAACGAGGAACAGCAGCTGCACGACCAGGCCAAGATCTCCTGGGTCTCCTACGTCGGCAAGGGGGAGTTCTGGGAGCGCACGCTCTCGAACTGGCAGTCGGAGTTCCTCGCCGTCGGGTCGATGGCGATCTTCACGGTCTACCTCCGCCAGCGCGGCTCGCCCGAGTCGAAGCCGGTGGGCGCGCCGCACGGCGAGACAGCGTCGAGCGGCTAGGAGGGCTCGGCGGCCTCGGGGTCAGACCCCGCGGTCCGCCGCCGGGTTTCAACGGATTGCTCACCCAACGTGGGGTCAGACCCCTTGATACGACGGGGCTTAGATTTGCGGCTCGTCAGTCCTACGAAGACGCTTCGCGGAGGTCGTGCGCGAGGTTCGCGGGCGTCAGGTCGACGCCGGCGCTGAGCGTCGAGCGCCAGCGGCCGTCGCGGTCGTAGATCCGGATCGGGGCGGAATGCATGTTCGGGCTCCCGGTGTCCTGCGCCGAGAGGACCGAGAAGGCCTTCCAGACCGGCCGCAGCTCGGCCTCGGAGCCGTGGAGGTAGCGCAGCGCGCCGGTGGCGCGGTACCGCTGTAGGAACCGTTGGATGTGGCTCGGTGTATCGCGCACCGGATCGACGCTGATCGCCAGCGCTTCGACGCTGCGCCGGTCGCCACCGAGCGTCTTCACCGCCTGGGCAATCTGCGCGGCGATGACCGGACAGGATTCCGTGCAGGCGGTGTCCAGGAAGGTCACCGCCAGGGCCTTTCCCTCCAGGTCGGCCGAGCGCACAGGCCGCCCCTGATCGTCCCGCAGGCTGAAGTCCGGAAGCGTCATCCCTTCGGGCGCCTGACTGCCGCGGAAGTCCGCTCCACCGTCGCCGCGGGCGAAGAGGAGCCCGACAGGAATCGCCAGCGCTCCGGCGAGAACGGCGACGAGAATCGCGATGCGCACCTTGGGGATGATGCCGACGCCCCCGTCACGGCGGGCGCCATGACTCGCCTGGCCGAGCGGACCACGCGCCTAGCTCGTAGTGACGCGGCTCTTCAGCTCGGCGACCTCGGCTCGAAGACGATTGAGCTCCGCGTACATCTCCGTTAGGGGCACGAAGGCGCGGCGGCAGTCCCGGCACCGGGAAATCACCGCGGCGCGGTCCCAAGTGACGAGCGCGAGTGGGCAGAGTCGATGCTCGACACCCTGTGGCGGCGCCTCCGAGGGCCACTCGACCGTCTGCGAGGCGACCCGCGCCGGGAACGTCCAGTAGTCCCCGTTGCGAAAGTCGTAGCCTGCAAAACGCACGCGGATGCCGGCTTCCAGCGCGATCCAGCTCGGCTCGACCGAGACGGTGGGGCCGGCGGTGTGGCTCCACTGCCGCGCGCGCGGTCGAGTCGCTGCGGCCTGCTCCGAGACATCGCGGTCGAGCACAGCCTCACGTGTGCTCTCCGACCACTCCTCGACCCGAGCGAACATTCCCGCGATTCCCAGCTGCTCGCGCTCGGCGCCGACGATCTCCAACCAGTCGCCGACGGAGATCGTCTGCGGATCGACAGGCGACCGCCCCAATCGGACCGATTTCGGCCCAGCGAGCCGCTCGACAGGAAAGAGCACGGAGCCGTTGTGCCGCGACCACTTGAACGTCGCCTCACCGAGCGCGCCCGAGTCGTGGATCTCGACGCGGTAGAGGTGGTTCTCGGTCCCGAGATACCCGTTCGGTGCGTCCGCCGTCATGCGCGCGAGCCCTTGCTTCGGCATGGTTGCTGTGGCCTCGGCGCAGCCTTGGTCACCGACGTCCTCGATGAAGTCGATCGTCCACGCAACCTGAAGACGGGTAGAGGTCTCGGCCACGCCGAGCGCCACCTCGACGAGGCCCGGGTCATCGATCGCGGTGACGTGACGTTCCCACGCATCGAGGTAGACGAGATAGGTCCGCCCCGGCTCAGGACGCAGCGCCCTTCGGGCGACCCGCGAGATCGGTGTGTCGGCGTCGAGCTCGCACAGAAGCCCTCCGGCGTAGATGCGACCCGCGGAGAGCGCGGGCGCTCCGTCCGCGCCCACGCAGACCTCGAAGCCCACGCCGTCGGGAACGGCAGACGAGCCCACGACATCCTCGAATCGGGTGCGCTCCAAGTGCTCGAGCATTACTGCCTGCTCGTTCCAGTCAGAGTCGACCTGTTGGCGCCCCTGCTGGATGAGAACAGCCGTGAAGCGCTTTCGCGGATCGAACGTCCACCGGCTGAAGTCACCTTTCATGCTTCTCCTCCCTTTCTCTGCGAGCGCGTGGCTACATGATTCAGTAGGCCGGATGTCTCAGCCGAGGCCGACGCTGCGCGAGGGCATCCGTTCGCTGCCCGGGCCGGTCTGGATTCTCTGCGCCGGAACGTTCGTCAACCGCTTCGGGAGCTTCGTCGCGGTCTTCCTCATCCTCTACCTCCGTAGCCGGGGGTACTCGATCGCCGAGGCCGGCCTGGTCGTCAGCTTCTACGGAGTCGGGAACGTCGTCGCGGCGGCCGTGGGCGGCTGGATGGCTGACCGGTTCGGACGACGCAACGCGCTCGCGCTCTCGATGTTCAGCTCCGCGGCGACGCTGCTCGCGCTCTCACAGGCGCGGTCGCTGCCGCTGATCATCCTCCTGACGACGCTCGCGGGCCTGACGGGCGAGATGTACCGGCCCGCCGCCGCCGCGCTCTTGACCGACCTCACGCCCGCAGGCGAGCGGATCCCGGCGTTCGCGCTGAACCGTCTCGCGATCAACCTCGGGTTCGCGGCGGGCCCCGCCGTCGCGGGTCTCCTGGCGGAGCGCTCCTTCTTCCTGATCTTCCTCGGCGACGCCCTGACTTCGGCCGCCTTCGGCGTCATCGCTCTTACGACCCTCCCGGAGGGCGTTCGTGTGCGGCGCGGCGAAGAACGCAAAGGCGAGGCGGTGCGAACGATGCTCCGCGACCGCGCGTTCCTCTTTTTCCTCATCTCGTCCGTCCTGGGCGCGTTCGTCTACTTCCAGAGCCAGACGACGTTCCCGCTCCATGTCCAAGCGAGCGGGCTCTCGGACTCGGACTACGGCCTCCTGATCTCGCTGAACGGACTGGCGATCGTCCTGTTCGAGCTTCCGCTCGTCGCGATCACGCAGCGGTTTCCCTATCGGCCAGTGCTCACCCTCGGCTCGCTGCTCGTGGGGCTCGGCTTCGCGCTGAACGCGGTCGCCAACGACCTGCCGGAGCTGGCCCTGACCGTCCTGATCTGGACGCTGGGGGAGATCATCTATGCGCCCGTGGCCTCCGCCTATGTCGCCGACATCGCCCCGGAGCACCTACGCGGGCGATACCAGGGCGCCTGGGGGCTGACCTGGGGGCTGGCGTACGTCTTCGCTCCCGCGCTCGGAGCCGCGATCTTCGCCTGGAGCGCGGATGGGCTGTGGCTCATCTGCGGGCTGCTTGGGTTGGCTGCGGCACTTCTCCTCCTCGCAGCGCGTCCGCCACGGACCGACTCTGCATCCATCGACGACGAGGCCGCCCTGAGCGGCGGCCTCGCCGGAGGTTCGCGGTGAAGGGGAGTCATCTCATGTGGGCTCCTTTCTCCTGCTCTACCGACAAGGAAAACCGCCGCGCTTAAGAGCAGCTTGAGCGTCGAGTAAAAGGTTTCGAAGAGTCAGCAGCCGCCGCGGTCACTAGGTTGTAGGCCCGATGAAACGCTTCTATCCCGCTCTCGTCCTCGCCGTTTTGCTCCTCGTGATGGGGGGAGGAGCGGCGGGAGCCGCCGACGGCGATGCGTACCTCAAGAACTGCTACACGACCGCGCCGGCCGGATCGTGCGTCGCGTTGACGCCCGGTTTCCAGGGCGCGGATGTCGAGCTCAGCCCAGGCGCTCGCCATCTCTACGCCGCCGTCTGGGGCTTTGGGGGCGGGTACACGGGTCTGCGGCTCTTCGATGTCGGCACCCGCGGTGCGTTCGCGCCCCGTGAGGGAATAGAAGGCTGCTACGCGCCCGGCGGAGCCGGCGGCGATTGCACGCCGCTCATCGCCGACGCCGGTGCGTACGACCTCGACATCAGCGCGGACGGAAGGAGCGTCTACCTCCCCACGGGCGGCAAGCTCACCGTCCTCAACCGGGACACGACCTCGGGCGCGCTGACCCTCGCGCAGTGCTTCGGGACCGCGCCGTGCGTTCCCGATCCGGGAAGCTTCGAAAGCACGGCCGGGACCCTGGACTCGACGAACCTCTATGTCCGCGGGGTCGGCCAGCTCGCCGTCTTCGACCGAGATGCGGCAACGGGCTCGATTGCGCGGAAGAGCGGAGCCGGCTCATGCTTCACGGAGGAGCTCGCGAGCGGCGGCTGCACGCCGGCGACGCCTGCCGTCGGCATCGCCTCATCCGGCTACGAGACGGTGGTCTCGGTCGACGGACGCAATGTGTACGTCTCGAGCCAGGCGCCCGGCGGCGTGGCCGTCTTCCAACGCGCCGCCGGCGGGAGCCTGTCCCAGGAGCCGGGGACTGTCGGCGGCTGCATCTCGATCGGCGGGACGAGCGGAAGCGCCGGCGGCCGAGAGTGCGTCGCCGGCCCCGAGACGTTGGCGGGCGCCAAGGCGCTCACGATCGACCGGCAAGGCGCGTTCGTCGTTGTGACCGGCGACGGCGGCACCACCATCTTTCGTCGCGATGCCGCGAACGGAAGGCTCACCTTGACCGATTGCCTGGACGAGCTCGGCGGGACGGCTCCCCCGAGCGTCTGCCACGAGGTCAGAGGGGCAGCGGGCACCGACGTCGCCGTCTCGCCGGACGGAAGCAGCGTGGTCGTGAGCGCGAGCCTCCTGTCCGGGCTCTCGTTCTTCCGGCTCAACCGAGTGACCGGGAAGCTGACGCAGCTGGCGACGAGAGGCTGCATCACCGCCAAGACGCCGGCCGCACCGTGCGTGTCGATCCCAGGGCTCCTCGGCGGTCCCGGTGCCGTAACAATTTCGCCGAGCGGCCTCTCGCTGTTCTCGGCGATGCGCCTTCCGGCCGCCGACGGCGGCTCGATCGCCGGCTTCGAGCGCGATCTCGCGCCCACGTGCAAGAGCAAGACGATCACGGTTCGCCGGCGTGCGCCGGTCGCAGTGCCGCTCACCTGCACCGACGCGAACGGCGACAAGGTGACGATCGAGATCGCGGCGCCCCCGGTGCTGGGATCGCTGGGCGTCGTCAACCAGTCAAAGCGTCGCGTCCTCTACACACCGAGCCCCGTCTCGAGGCGGCGCGACTCCTTCAGGTACCGAGGGACGGCGCGCGGCTCGGAGGGAATCCCCTCCACCGTCACGATCAAGGTCAGCGCTCGCGCAATCGTCGACAGGAAGGCGCCGAACACACGCATCACCGGTGCCCCGCCGGCGGCGACGAGCTCCCGAATCGCGCGGTTCAAGTTCACCTCAACCGAACGCGGCTCGCAGTTCCAGTGCAAGCCGGACTGGAAGAAGGGCTGGTCGAGCTGCAGGTCGCCGACGACCTACACCCAGCTGCGGCGCGGCCGGCACACCTTGCTCGTCAGGGCCGTGGACAAAGCGGGGAACGTCGACCGCACGCCGGCGAAGAAGGTTTGGACGGTCACCTAGCGGTTCGTTAGCCACGTTAACGATTTTTGTTAGCATGGCTAACGAATGTCGGTACTGACGCTCGAACCCCTGGCCGTCGCCAACCGGCTGCGCCCCGCCCTGCTGAGGCTCGCGCGCGAGCTCCGCCGTGAGTCGCATGCGCTCGGGGTCACCGGCGGGCAAGTTTCGCTCCTCTTCCAGATCCAGCGGCACAAAGGCATCGGCGTCCGCGGCCTCGCGGGGCTCGAGCGGATGTCACCGGCGGCCATGTCTGGCTACGTGGACCGTCTCGAGCGTGCAGGACTCGTCGAGAGGACACCAGATCCGAAGGACCGTCGCCGGCACGGCCTCTCCGTCACGGAGGAGGGCGACCGTGTCCTCCGGTCGGTGAAGTCACGGCGGACCGCATGGCTCGCCGCGCGGCTCGAGCGCCTCGATCCAGACGAGCTCGCCGCCGTCGATGCCGCCGTCGAGCCGTTGCTCAATCTGCTCGAGGAGAGCTAGGACTGTGGCCGCGGCGATCCTCGCCCTGCAGCGGCGAACGTTTGCCAGCGTCCGCATGCACCGGAACTACCGTCTCTTCTTCACTGGCCAGGTGATCTCGCTCGTCGGCACCTGGATGCAGAACATCGCGCTCGCCTGGTATGTGATCGACCTGACCCACTCCGCCGTGGCCGTCGGCATGCTCGCGTTCTGCCGCTTCGCGCCGTTCACGGTGTTCGGCCTGGTCTCGGGCGTCGTCGCCGACCGCCTCGACAACCGACGGCTCGTCATGGGCACCCAGACGGCCTCGATGGTCGTCGCCGCGGCGCTCACGGTGCTCGCGGCGTCGGGCGCGGAGATCGTCTGGCTCGCATACCTCCTGGCCGCCGCGGCGGGAACCGCCCTCGTGTTCGATGCTCCGGGGCGCCACGCGCTGACCTTCCAGATGGTCGGCCGGGACGAGCTCCCGAATGCCGTCGCCCTCAACGCGAGCCTCTTCAACGCCTCCCGCGTCGTCGGCCCGGCCGCTGCGGGCGTCATCATCGCCGCCTTCGGCGTCGTCGTCTGCTTCGCGCTCAACACGATCAGCTTTCTCGCCGTCCTGACGAGCCTTGCGCTCATGCGGAGCGACGAGCTCCTCGCGCCAGATCGTCCCGAGCGGCACCCGTCCTGGATCTCGAGCATCCGCGAAGGGCTCGGCTATGCCAGGCGCTCACCTCGAGTCCGGCTCGTGCTGGCGATGACGACCGTCGTGAGCACCGTTGGCTTCAACTTCCACGTGCTCGTGCCGGTCCTCGCCTCGGAGACGCTCGACGCCGGGCCGCGGACCTTCGGCGTCCTCTCGGCCGCCTTCGGCGCGGGAGCGCTGATGGGAGCGCTGCTTTCCGCGACCCTCGCTCGCGCGAGCTGGCGCGCGTTGCTGACGGGCGTCGGCGGATTCAGCATCGCGCTGCTGGCCCTGGCACCGCTGCACACCGTCGCGGGGTGTCTCGTCCTGCTCTTCGTCGTCGGCGTCTGCTTCACGCTCTGGACCTCCAACAGCCAGTCGCTGCTGCAGCTGAGCGCGCCGGACCATCTCCGCGGCCGCGTGGTGAGCCTCTACCTCTTCGCCTTCGCGGGCCTGGCCCCGCTGGGCGGACTGATTGCCGGCTGGCTCTCAGAGGTCGGCGGGACGGAGCTTGCCTTCGGCGTCGCCGGCGTGACCGGCCTGGCCATGACGGGGTTGGCGCTCCGCGAGCTCTACGGCCACCGCCGGGCTGCCCTAACAGCCGCTTAACAAACCCGTTCGAAATCCTTTCGTTTCGCGCACGGCTCCCTCACGGCTGGCGGGGATATTCACGGCACTGTCGCCTAAGGAGGTTCGAGCTGTGAAGAGGACGATTCGTCTGGGGGTTCTCACGCTCGTCGCGCTTTCCGCGCTTGCGCTCGTGAGCACCGCCGTCGCGCATCGCGTCGTCGTGATCAAAGGAACGCACAACGGCGAGACGCTGACCGGAACAGCAGGGAACGACCGCATCTTCGCCCGCGGCGGCGACGACGTCGTCAACGCCGGAGAGGGCAACGACCGCGTCTTCGGCGGTTGGGGGAAGGACACGCTGAACGGTGAGGGTGGAAACGATCGGATCCGTGGCGGCCCCGGCCCCGACACGATCAGTGGCGGCGAGCTGAACGACGTGCTGCGCGGCCGCTGGGGCAACGACGTCGTGAACGGTGACAACGGCGACGACATCATCTGGGTCGGCCGTGGCGCCGACGTCGAGAACGGCGGGGACGGAAACGACAACATGCACGCGCTCGCCCGCGACCGCAAGGTCGATCAGATCGACTGCGGCCCCGGCGACAAGGACGTCGTCTGGCTGAACTCGAAGGAGTCCGACGTCTACGTCAACTGCGAAATCGTGAAGACCGTCGTCACGTCGCGCCCGGACGACGGCGAGTAACACCAAGCTTCACCTCTCACACCACAACTCCCTCTCTCCGACCCACGAAGCCCGCTGCGGCGGGCTTCGTGGTTCCTAAGGCGGTCGCTTGCGACGCCGACCAGCAGAGGCCATGCCGCTGAGGCATCGCTTGCGATGCCGATTGGAGGACATGACGGCTTCGCCGGCGTGTCCGTCCCCCATGCCGGTGTGGCCGGCTCAATCCCGCTGCGGCGGGCTTCGTGGTGTTTAAGTCCCTAGGAGATGCGCCAGGTGTCGCCGGCGTGGAGGAGCTTGTCCAGCTCGCCATCGCCCTGCTCCCGACGGCTCGTTTCGATCTGCTCCGCCATGAGGACGTCGTACACCGGGCGCTCGACGTCTCGGAAGATGCCCAGCGGCGTCGGGCCGTGCGGGGTATGCGCGAGCCGCGACAGGGCGAAC
>DASSCT010000136.1:0-2681 GCA_035697545.1 Gaiellaceae bacterium
CCGATGTGAAAAACCTCGTCCAGCCGCCGGTTTACAGTCGCGCTCAGCAACGCGGATTCGCGGAGAGGAGCACCTGAATGACCGAGCTCGCCGCGTCCCGCTCGCGCTCGCGCCTCGAGCGCTGGTTCCGGTTCAACCAGAACCGGACCAACTTTGCGCGGGACACGATCGCAGAGCTGACGACCTTCATCGTCATGTCCTACATCATCTTCGTGAACCCCACGATCCTGAGCTTCCGAGGAGTCCCGAACCTCGAGTCTCAGGGCCTCCCCTTCGAAGCCGTCCTCACCTCGACGTGCCTCGTCGCCGGGGTGATGACGATCCTCATGGGCCTCTACACGAACCGTGTCTATGCGATCGCCCCCGGACTGGGCCTGAACGCGGTCGTCGCCTTCACGCTCGTCGCGGAGAACGGCCTGGGCTTTTCGCGCTTCCGATCCTGCAGCAGGAGTTCAGCTGGATCTAGGTAACGCCGCCGGAGCGCGTTCCTCGACGCGCTCCGGCAGCCGCCCGAGCAGCCACCAACCGAGGAGTGGGCCGATCGCCGCGAGCGCGAAGGCCGTCCGCCACGACGCCGCTTCGACCACGGCGGCGAAGGCGACCGGAACGCCGACGCCGATCAGGGCCAGCGTCGTCTGCTGGAACCCGATCGCTGCGCCGCTCCGCGCCCGCCCGGCCAGCTCCGCCGCAGCTGTCAGCGACAGCCCGTTCCAGGCCATCGAGATCGTTCCGGCGACCACGATCACGGCAACGACCACGGCGAGGCGGCTGCCGACGGCGAGGGCGGTCACCACCAGCCCGCCGGCGCTCGCGAGCCCTATCCAGCGGAGCGGCCGAAGCCGGCTTCTGAGCCGGTCCGAGAGCCGTCCGGCCGCGATCCGCGAGAACATCGCGCCGCCCTGGAAGACGGCGAGCACGGCGGCCGCTCGGGCGTCCGAGACGCCGTAGACGTCGTGCAGGAAGAGGACGGTGAACGACATCAGCGGCAGCTGTCCGAAGAGATAGAGGCCGCTGCCGGCGCACAGCGTCCAGAGCCGGCGATCGTGGAGCGTCCACGGGATCGCGTCTCCCTCGAGCTCCTTGTCGATGACGGGCGCCTCGCGAATCACGAGCGCGGCGACGAACGCCGCGCAGATGGACAGCGCACCGAGGTACGAGAACGCTGCCTTCAAGCCGCCGGCGCTCTCGATCAGCGGGAGCGTGAGCGCGCCGAGGCCGGTGCCGAACGGAATGGCCGTCTGCCGGATGCCCAGCGCGAACCCGCGCTCTTCCACCTGGAACCACTGCATCACCGCGCGGCCACTCGCCGCGTTGACGCTCGCCCCCATCGCGCTCGCGAGAAAAAGCAACACGACGAGCGTTGCGAAGTTGGGTGCCCAGCCCGCGGCTGCGGCGAGCACGCCACAGGCCGCCATCCCCGTGCTGAGCACGACGCGCTCGCCGACGCGGTCGGCGAGCAGGCCCCAGGGAAGCAGCGTCAGCAGCGTGCCGACCCAGAGGCTCGTGAGCGCGAAGCCGACCTGCGACAGCGTCAGATCGAACTCGTCCCGCAGGGTCGGCGCGAGAACGGAGACGCCGATGAAGAAGGCGGAGCCGCTCGTCGCAGCCGCGGTGCCCGCCGCCAGCACCGCCCAGCGGTATCGCAACTAGAGCCCGAAGGGGTTGAACGGCTTCGGCGAGGTGGAGACAATCACGCTCTTCGTCTCCAGGTAGAGCTCGAGCGTGTCGAGGCCGAGCTCGCGGCCGAAACCGGACTGCTTGTAGCCGCCGAACGGGATCCCGGGGAAGGCCGTGTACGGCATGTTGATCCCGATCAGGCCCGACTTGATCCGGCGAGCGAGGCGGTGCCCGCGCGCCGGGTCTCCCGTCCAGATCGTCGCCATCAACCCGTACCGGACGTCGTTGGCGATCCGCACGGCATCCTTCTCGTCTTCGAACGGGATGACCGTTACGACGGGCCCAAAGATCTCCTCCTGCGCGACCGCCATCGAGTTGTCGACCTTGGCAATCACGGTCGGCGGATAGAACGCACCGTCCCCCTCCGCCGGCTCGCCGCCGATGACGACATCGGCCCCCTCTTCACGCCCCTTCTCGACCAACCCGTGGACGCGCTCTCGATGGTTGTGCGAGATGAGCGACCCCATCTGCGTCTCGGGGTCGAGCGGGTCGCCGACTTTGACCTGCCCAGCAGCCTCCGAGAAGCGGCGCACGAACTCGTCGTACAGCGGCTTCTCGACGAGGACGCGCGATCGTGCCTCACAGCTCTGGCCGGCCGAGTAGTAAATCGACCAGACCGAGCTTGGGATCGCATCGTCGAGGTTCGAATCTGCAAAGACGAGGTTCGGGCTCTTGCCGCCGAGCTCGAGCGTCAGCCGCTTGATCGCGTCGGAAGCGAGCCGCATCACCTCCGCGCCGGTCTTCGTCGAGCCCGTGAATGCCACCTTGTCGACCCCGGGATGACTAACGAGGTAGGCGCCGGTCGTCGGACCGCCGCCCGGGACGATGTTGATCGAACCGGGCGGGAAGCCGACCTCCGTGGCGAGCTCCGCGAGGCGCAGCGCGGTCAGCGGCGTCTGCTCGTCAGGCTTGAGGACGACGGAGCAGCCGGCCGCCAGTGCCGGCGAGAGCTTCCACGTCGCCAGCATGAGCGGGTAGTTCCAAGGGACGATCTGGCCGGCGAC
>DASSCT010000137.1:0-5120 GCA_035697545.1 Gaiellaceae bacterium
GGTCGCGGTCGAGCTCCTCGAGGGCCGGATGTCGCTCGTCGGCGCGAAGGCGCCCGAGGCGGCGTTCGCCGACCCGGAGTCGTTCCTGGCGCTGCTCGACACCGAGGTCTACTGGGAGGTCGCGTAGTCGAGCCAGCGCTGGGCGCACTCCGGGTTGTCGCCGTCCTCGCGGATCACCCAGGCTGTCGAGCGGCGACCCGCCGGGCGGACGGTGCCGTGGTAAGCGCGGGCAAGCGCTTTCGGAACCGTGACCTCCACGCCGCTCGCGAGCGTGATGCGCACGAGCTCGACGGAATCGTCTGCGCGTTGTCCGGGCGGGACTGGTCCGGCGATGACATCGACGTCCCGGCGCTGCGCGATCGCGTCGAGGTCCTCCCCTTCGTCGTAGACGCGGAGGTCGACGCGACAGCCGGTCTGGCGCTCGAACGGTGCGACGTCGCCGACGACGCCCACCGGGGCCAGAAGCCTGACTTCGCGCTCTTGATCGCTTCCGCCGCAGCCTGCGAGGGCGAGTAGCGCTGCCGCGACGAAAGCTCGCTTGCCCATACTCCGCAGCATTGTGTCGACCTACGAACGGATTTCGGAGCTGCCGCTGACGATCGAGGGCCACGAGCTCGAACGGCGCGAGCGCGAGGTGTCGAGTGAGTTCACCCGGGTGACGACGACCGTTCGGCTCCGCAGCGACGGTGAGGACGGGCTCGGCGAGGACGTGACCTACACGCCCGAAGACCACGACCGGTTTGCCGCCCCGGGTGCGGAGCTGCCGCTGGCCGGTGTGTGGACGCTCGAGTCCTTCTCGCGACATCTCGACGGCCTCGACTTCTGGCCGGAGCCGCCCCAGATGGAGGCTTTCTACGACTACCGGCGGTGGGCGTTCGAGAGCTCGGCGCTCGACCTCGCGCTGCGCCAGTCGGGGACTTCGTTGTCGGAGGCGCTCGGCCGGGAGCCCCGGCCCGTGCAGTTCGTCGTCTCGATGCGTCTCGGCGAGCCGTCGTCGATCGACCCCGTCCGCCGTCTGCTCGAGCTCTATCCCAGAACGATGTTCAAGCTGGACGCGGTCGCGGACTGGACGCCCGAGCTGGTCGGTGAGCTGGCCGACCTGGGCGCCGTCGATTCGATCGACCTCAAGGGCCAGTACAGCGGAACGGTCGTCGACAACCCGCCGAGCCCGGAGCTCTACCGTCTCGTTGCGGAGGGTTTCCCGGAGGCTTGGCTCGAGGACCCGGCTCTGACGGACGAGACCGAGCCAGTCTTGCGACCTCATCGCGACCGGATCACCTGGGACGCCCCGATCCATTCGATCGAGGACATCGAGTCGCGGCCGTTTACCCCGAAGATGACGAACATCAAGCCGTCGCGCTTCGGATCGCTGCGCCGGCTCTTCGACGCGTACGACTACTGCGCCGAGCGGGGCATCGGCATGTACGGGGGCGGCCAGTTCGAGCTCGGTGTCGGCCGCGGCCAGATCCAGTACCTCGCGTCACTGTTCCACCCGGACACGCCCAACGACGTCGCTCCGGCCGGCTACAACTTCGCGCCGCCCGAGCCCGGGTTGCCGACGAGCCCGCTCGAGCCCGCGGCTACGCCGACCGGCTTTCGCTGGGGATAGCTCGGCATACATTCGTTTCAGCTCCGTCACAGACACGTGACTGTTTGCGCGGTAGCTTCGTTGCCATGGCAGACATCACGACAGCTTGGGGCAAGGCCAAAGTCGTCGACGAGGTAAAGCTGCAGCAGAAAGCGGGCGACAAGCAGTTCGCGTCGCTGGTGCAGCTCCTCGAGGACGGGAAGGGCAAACGGCTCGTGCGCTTCGCCTATACGACCGACGGTGTGGCTCGACGAGGGCCGGTGACCTTCCGCGATGCTGACCTGGACCGGCTTCGCAAGGCACTGGGCGACCACGAGGCGCTCGCGGCCGCGCTCCGCTTCGATCGTGGCTAGCGCCGCGCCGCTGCCGTTGCGAGCGGATGTGAGGCCGCGCGGGCCGCCTCGACAAGCCCTCTGAGGATCAGCGCGCCGTCCGTCGACCCAAGCAGTGGATCGACGGCATGCTCGGGATGTGGCATCAGCCCCATCACGTTGCCGCGTTCGTTGCAGACGGCCGCGACGTCGCCGATCGAGCCGTTCGGGTTCCGCTCGTAGCGGAGCACGACCTGCCGCTTCGCCTCCAGCTCGGCCAGGAGCGCGGCATCGGCAAACCAGCAGCCCTCGCCGTGCTTGATCGGGATCGTCAGCCGCTGCCCCGTTGAGCACGCCGACGTGAACGGCGTCGCGGCGCCCTCGACCCTCAAAACGACATCTCGACAGAGAAACGAGAGCGACTCGTTCGGCCGGAGCACGCCGGGAAGGAGCCCTGCCTCGCAGAGGATCTGGAGGCCGTTGCAGATTCCGAGCACGAGCCCTCCCTCGGCTGCGAACTCGGCGACTGCCTTCATCGCGGGCGAAAAGCGGGCGATCGCCCCGCAGCGCAGGTAGTCGCCGTAGGAGAAGCCGCCGGGGAGCACGACGCCTGCGACGTCGGGCAGACGCTCCTGCGCATGCCAGACCGGAACGCCTGAGGCGCCGAGCAGCTCGAGCGCGTGAAGCGCGTCCCGGTCGTCGTTCGAACCGGGAAACGTGAGGACGGCGATACGCGGGCGGGATCCGCTCACCGGAGCTCGATCTCGTAGCTCTCGATCAAGGGGTTTGCGAGGAGTTGCTGGCACATTCGCTCCACTTCGGCGCGGGCCGCTGTCTCGTCGCTCGCTTCGACCTCGAGGTCGACGACTCGTCCGACACGGGCGTCGCCGACCGCGAAGCCGAGCTGTCTGAGCGAGCTTTCGACCGCCTCGCCCTGCGGGTCGAGAATCCCGGGCTTGGGGCGAACGAGAACCGTCGCCTTCATCGGAGCACCGCCTCCGGATCCTCGAGGTAGCCGTCGAAGCTGCGCTCGGTCAGCCGCTCGAACGCTTCGACGTAGCGTGCACGGGTGCCGGTCACGACGTCCTCCGGCAGCTCGGGGCCGGGATCGGTCTTGTCCCAGCCAAGCGTTTCGCAGTAGTCGCGCACGAACTGCTTGTCGTACGACGGCTGCGAGCGCCCCGGCTCGTAGGAGTCGGCGGGCCAGAAGCGGGACGAGTCGGGCGTGAACGCCTCGTCGGCCAGCACGAGCCGATCCTGATCGTCGACGCCGAACTCGAACTTCGTGTCGGCGATCAAGATCCCCCGCGCGCCTGCGTACTCGGATGCAAAGCGGTAGAGCTCGAGCGACGTCGCTTCGACCTCGGCCAGCCGCTTGGGGCCGACAAGCTCGGCCGCGTTCTCGCGCGTGATGTTCTCGTCGTGTCCAGTCTGGGCCTTGGTGGCGGGCGTGAAGATCGGCTCGGCAAGGCGGTCCGAATCGCGCAAACCCGGCGGCAGGACATGGCCCGAGACCGTTCCGGTCGCCTGATAGTCCTTCCAGCCCGAGCCGGTCAGGTAGCCGCGTACGACGCATTCGATCGGCAGCATCTTCAGACGCCGGCATTCGAGCGAGCGGCCGTCTGGTCGCACTGCGAGCAGGTGGTTCGGGCACAGATGCCGGGTGCGCGCGAACCAGAATGCCGAGAGGCCGGTGAGCACGCGGCCTTTGTCGGGAATCTCGGTGGGGAGGACGACGTCGAAGGTCGAGATCCGATCGCTGGCGACGAGTAGCAGGCGCTCGTCGTCGAGTGCGTAGAGCTCGCGGACCTTCCCGCTCCCGACGTGCGTTGCGGCTTCAGGCATGAACTGGCTCCTCTCTTCTGGTCAAGGCGTGTAGCCGATCGAACACGACATCTACGTGGCGCGTATAGGCGGTGAGGTCGAACACCTCGTGGAGCGCACTGGAATCGAGCCTGGACGTGATCTCATCGTCGCGCCGCACCAGGTCGGCGAAGTCCTGCTCCTCCTCCCAGGCTCGCATGGCGGTCCGCTGAACCACCTCGTAGGCACGCGCACGCTCGAGCCCGCTGTCGATGAGGGCGAGGAGGAGCCGCTGGCTGAAGAAGAGCCCGTGGCTCGACTCGAGGTTGCGCCGCATTTGCTCGGGCCGCACGACGAGCCCTTCGACGAGCCACGAGAAGCGATCGAGCATGTAGTCGAGCGCCAGGAACGCGTCGGGAATCACCACTCGCTCGGCGGAGGAGTGGGAGATGTCGCGCTCGTGCCAGAGCGCCACGTTCTCGAGACCGACGACCGCGGCCCCGCGAACCACGCGGGCGAGACCGCAGATCCGCTCGGCGACGACGGGGTTCTTCTTGTGCGGCATCGCGGACGAGCCCTTCTGGCCGCGGCGGAAGGGCTCCTCGACCTCACGCACCTCGGTTCGCGCGAGGTGTCGGATTTCGAGCGCGAACTTCTCCAGCGACGCTGCCGTCACGGCCAGGGCGGAGAGCAGCTCGGCATGCCGGTCGCGCTGGATGACCTGGGTCGCCGCAGCCGCCGGTTCGAGCCCGAGGCGCTCGCAGGCAAGTCGCTCGACCTCGGGGTCCGTCGCCGCGTAGGTCCCGACCGCACCGGAGAACTTGCCGACGCGTACGCCCTCGAGCGCACGCTGAACGCGCGCGCGGGCGCGGTCGAGCTCGAACGCCCACACGGCCAGCTTCAATCCGAACGTCGTCGGCTCCGCGTGAACACCGTGGGTGCGGCCGATCATCAGCGTGCCGCGCTGTTCCTCCGCGCGCGCGATGACGAGGCTCAGCGCGCGCTCCAGCTCGCCGAGCACGAGCCGTCCCGCAGCCTGAAGCTGGAGCGAGAGCGCGGTGTCGACCACGTCCGAGGATGTCAGCCCATAGTGGAACCAGCGACCGATGGGGCCGAGCTGCTCGCCGACCGCATCGACGAATGCGGCGACGTCGTGGTGCGTCCGTTCCTCGATTTCCGCCACACGCTCCGCGGAGGGCGGAACCGCGCGCTCGCGAATCTCGACAGCGGCATCCGCCGGAACGGCTCCCAGCGCGGCCCACGCATCCAGCGCGGCGAGCTCGACCTCGAGCCATCGGGCGAGCTTCCCCTCGTCCGACCAGATCCTGGCCATGGCCGGACGCGAGTACCGGGCGATCACCGGTTCGATTCTAGATGCGGCTCAGGAAGGCGGAACCGACCGAGAAGCGCCGTCCCGT
>DASSCT010000138.1:0-5830 GCA_035697545.1 Gaiellaceae bacterium
CCAGGCTGGCCGCGCGCTCCTCGACCGCGACCTGGTCGACGGAGCCGATTCGGGGGATCCTCGGCTCGAGCGGGAGCTCGAAACCGCTCGGCAGAGCGGGGGCCTTCGCCATGGAAATGAGTGTAGCCCGGTCGTCGTTTCCGCCCGGCCCGCCCTCAGGGCGGTTCCGGCGCTGGCCCCATGGGCGGCCGGGACTCGTCCCGCGAAGCCACCGACCGACCGGACACCCACCGCGGGGAGCCCCTCGCCTCCACCCGGCGGCGATTCTACGCGTGAAAAGCGCGCGTGTCTGTGCCGGGACCGTGCCGAATCGGGGCCGGCGCCGGCCCACAGGCCGCCGGTCAGATGCCGAGGCGCTCGAGCATCCGCTCGTCGCGGCGCCACCTCGGTCGCACCTTGACCTGCAGGTCGAGGAACACCGGATGGCCGAGCAGCGCCTCGATCTCGGGTCGCGCGCGCGTCCCGATCTCGCGCACCATCGAGCCCCCCTTCCCCACGAGGATCTGCTTTTGCGAATCGGTCTCGACGTAGAGCGAGGCCCGCACGACCTTCTCACCCAGCTCCTCGACCTCGACAGAGATCGAATGCGGCACCTCGTCGCGGGTCAGCTGAAGCGCCTTCTCCCGGATCAGCTCTGCGATCTGTTCCTCGACCGACAGATCCGTCCGCTGCTCGGGCGGGAAGTACTGCGGCCCTTCCGGCAGGAGCCCGACAAGCTCTTCGCGCAGCTCGTCCACCCCGTCCCCCGTCTTCGCGCTGACCGGATGCAGCGCATGAAAGTCGCCCAGCCGCGAGCCGGTGTCCATCTGCGTCGCGACGTGACCCGGCTTCAACCGGTCGACCTTGTTCAGCGCAATGACGACCGGGACGCCGAGCGAGAAGACGCGCTCGGCGATAAAGCGGTCGCCGGCGCCGATCCGCTCGCGCGCGTCGAGCACGAAGAGCACGGCGTCCACGTCCTCGAAGGACGAGTCGACCGTGCGCTGCATGTGCTCCGTCAGGGCATCGCGCGGACGCTGGAAGCCGGGGAGGTCGGCGAGGACGAGCTGATAGTCGTCTCCGTTCGCGATCCCGAAGATCCGGCGGCGAGTCGTCTGCGGCTTGTCGGAGATGATCGCGACCTTGCCGCCCGCGAGCGCGTTCACGAGCGTCGACTTCCCGACGTTGGGTCGCCCAGCGACGGCGACGAAGCCCGACTTCACAGCTCGAACGTGTCCGGAAGCAGCTCGGCCGGCGTTGCGACCGCCACCTCACCGTCCGCGCGCCGGTAGATCACGCGGTCGATGCCGAACTCGTGGAGCCACTGCCGGCAGCCGCCGCAAGGTGACGCAGTCACCGCTACCGTCTCGACCTCGCCCGGCCCCACGCCCTCCGACACCGCGCGGGCGAGCGCCGTCTTCTCGGCGCAGATCCCGAGCGGGTACGCGGCGTTCTCGACGTTCACGCCCTCGAAGACCCGTCCGTCGCGCGCTCGGGCGGCGGCGCCGACGAAGAACTTCGAGTACGGCGCATACGCGCGAGCCGCGACAGCGTCGGCCCGCTCGAGCAGCTCACGATCAGCGTCGGTCACGACCAGAAGAGCTGGAAGAGGACGAGAGTGACGAGGGCGCCGAGCACGCCGCCGGAGAGAACCTCGAGGAAGGAGTGGATCCCCGACTCGATTCGGGTCTGTGCGACGAGCAGCGCCATGATGAAGGTCAGCGATGAGACGAGGAACCAGTGCGTCGAGTCGCCGAGGATGTACGTCGCCGCCATCCAGCCGGCGAACGCGACCGCGGCGTGCCCGGACGGCAGGCCGCCTCGGAGCGGGCGGCCGCGGCCCGTGTACGCCTTCGCTGCGATCACGAGGACGATGGTGATGACGAGCGCGATCAGGGTCAGCTCGGTGGGGGCGTCGCGGAGGCGGTCGAGCACGTTGGAGCTCGGATCCTTTATGCGCTCGACGAAGACCAGATAGCCCACGGCGACCGCGTTGACCGTCGCGATCAGGACGGCCCCGGCCCCGATGTCCTTTGCCAGCTTGGCGAGCGGGTCGAACGAGGTCGTCGCGACGTCGATTCCTGCCTCGAGCGCCGTGTTCACCATCTCCGCGATCAGCACGAGGGAGATCGAGATCAGGAGCGCGACGAGCTCCAAGCGTCCCACCCCGACTGCGAGCGCCGCGATCAGTACGCCGACGGCGATCGCAAAGTGGATCCGCATGTTCCGCTGCGTGCGGAGGACGTGGATGATCCCCTCGAACGCGAAGTTGAAGCTCTGGAGGACGGAAGGGCTGCGTCCGACGTTCACGCCCGGAGCGCCTCCTCGCGCGCGTCCATCTCGTCGCCGTGGTCGTAGCCGAGCAGATGAAGGAGCCCGTGCACGAGCGGGTCGCGCCACTCCTCGCCGACTGCCTCCGGGCAGACGACGATGTCCCCGAGCTGTCGTGGAACGCCTTCCGGAAGCTCGTCGCGCGCGTCGATCGGGAAGGCCAGGACGGTGGCCGACTCATCCCACCCGAGGTGCTCCCGCTTCAGGCGGCGGCCCTCCTCGGCGTCCACGAACACGAGCCCGAGATCGCCGTCCTCGATGCCCTCGGCGGCGAGCACACGCCGCGCCAGTTCCACCGCCGCTTTCTCGTCGACGGCGGCCCCGCTCCGGTTCGCCACCTCGACCTCGACCATGCGGCTACGTCCGACGCTGCGTGCCGGTTTCCTCTGCATGCGACTTGTAGGCCTCCACGATCCGCTGCACGAGCTTGTGGCGCACCACGTCCTCGTGGCCAAACCGGATGAACGAGATCCCTTCGATCGTGCCGAGGATGTCCTGCACCGTGATCAGTCCGGAAGCCTGGTCGCGCGGGAGGTCGATCTGTGTCACGTCGCCCGTGACGACGACCTTCGAGCCGAAACCGAGGCGCGTCAGGAACATCTGCATCTGCTCCGGGCTCGTGTTCTGGGCCTCGTCGAGAATGATGAAGGAGTCGTTGAGCGTGCGGCCACGCATGAACGCGAGGGGCGCAACCTCGATGATCCCCCGTTCCATGTACGACGTCAGCTTGTCCGCTTCGAGCATGTCGTAAAGGGCGTCGTAGAGCGGGCGGAGATACGGATCGACCTTCGCCATCATGTCCCCGGGCAGGAAGCCGAGTCGCTCGCCGGCCTCGACCGCGGGCCGCGTGAGGATGATCCGTCCGACTTCGCGCTCCTGCAGCGCCGCGACGGCGAGGGCCATCGCCAGATAGGTCTTCCCCGTTCCGGCCGGGCCGATCGCGAAGGTCACGGTCTGCCTGCGGATGGCGTCGACGTAGCGCTTCTGGTTCACGGTCTTCGGCGCGATCTTCTTGCCCCGGTGGCGCCAGACGACGTCCTCGAAGACGTCCCGGACGTCCTCGCCCTTGTCGAGCACGCCGAGGACGGCGTCCACCGTCGAAGGGCCGATCTCGTGCCCGCCTTCGACCAGCTCGACGATCTCGTCGATGACCGTGCGAGCCTGGTCGATGTGCTCCTCGTCGCCCTCGATCGTGAGCCGGTTGCCGCGCAGATGGATCGTGCAGCGCAGGCGATCGCGCAGCGATTCGAGCACGCCGTCGCCGATGCCGGCGAGCTCAGCGGCGACGTCGTTCGGTACGGAAAGGGTCTCCTGCACGTCGCTCAGTGTAGGTTGGATCGATGGCCGATCCGCTCCACTCGCGGGACGAGGAGGAGGCCGCGCTCGCGTATGTCGCGGACGAGGCGCGCCGCTACCTGGCAGAGCTCGAGCATGCGCCGGTGCTCGCCTCCAGGGAGGACCGCTTCGGCGGATCGCTGCCCGAGGAGGGCGACGGCGCCCTCACCGCGCTCGCGGAGCTCGTGGCCGCATCCGACGTGGCCACTCGCTCCTCAGGGCCACGCTTCTTCCACTTCGTCACCGGCGGGACGACTCCGGCCGCTCTCGGCGCCGACTGGCTGACCTCGCTTCTCGACCAGAACGCGTTCTCCGGAGTCAGCTCGCCGTATGGCGCGCAGCTCGAGGACGTCGTCGTCCGCTGGCTCCTCGAGCTGTTCGAGCTGCCCGAGGAGTGGGGCGGCGTGCTCACGACCGGCGCGACGATGGCCAACTTCGTCGGGCTTGCGTGCGGCCGGCGCTGGTGGGCCCAACAGCATGGGGTCGATCTCGACGAGCGCGGGTTCGCCGGCTTGCCGGCGGTGCCCGTCTTCTCCACCGAGTACGTCCACGCAAGCGCGCGCAAGGCGCTGGCGATGCTCGGGCTCGGCCGGGACACGGTCCGGCTTGTCGACATCGAGGGGTTGGAGCGCGAGCTCGAAGCGCTCGGCGGCGCTCCGGCGATCGTCATCGGCAACGCCGGGGACGTCAACACCGGCGACTTCGACCCGCTCGCGCGGATGGCCGATCTTGCCGCCGAGCATGGTGCCTGGCTTCACGTCGACGGCGCCTTCGGGCTCTTCGCGCGTGTGACGCCGAGGGCCGCGGCGCTTGCGGAGGGCGTCGACCGTGCGGATTCGGTGATCGCGGACGGCCACAAGTGGCTGAACGTCCCCTACGACTGTGGCTTCGCATTCGTGCGCGACCGGGAGCTGCTGCGGGAGCCGTTCAAGCTCACGGCTGCCTATCTGCCCACTGACGAGAGCCCGAGCCCCGAGGCCTCTCGACGCGCCCGGTCGCTCGCGGTCTGGGCGACGCTCCGCGCCTACGGCCGAGCCGGCTACCGCGCAATGGTCGAGCGGCATCTCGACCTCGCGCAACGGCTGTCCCGAAGGGTGGACGAAACGCCCGAGCTGGAGCGGCTCGCGGAGACGAGGCTCAACATCGTCTGCTTCCGCGTCCGTCCGACGGGGCTCGACGAGCAGGAGCTGGACGAGCTGAATCTCGCGCTGGGCCAGGACGTGTTGGACGACGGCCGAGTCTTCTTCGGAACGACCCGCTACGACGGCAAGGTCGCTTTCCGCCCGGCGATCGTCAACTGGCGCACGACCGAACGAGACGTGGACTTCTTGGTCGAGGTTCTGCTGGAGCTGACGTCGCGACGACTCGCCGTGCGCGCGTAGGTCTCAAAAGCACACATTCGGCACGCTCGTGTGCGCCACGCGTACGCTGGATCTGCATACGCTCAAATCGGGGAGGAGGTTGGAGGCCCCCGGGGCGAGTTACGCGAGCTTCTCGCGTACGAGCTGGCTGACTTCTGAGCCGTCGGCCCGGCCTGCTACCTGCGGCATCACGTCGGCCATGACTCGGCCGAGATCACGCAGGCTCGTCGCGCCGTTCTCGGCGATGGCGTCGTCGATGATCTCCTCGAGCTCGGCCTCGCTGAGCGGCTCCGGCATGAACTCCTCGAGCACCTCGAGCTCGTAGTCCTCGGCGTCGGCCTGTGCGTCGCGGCCCGCGGCCCGAAAGGCCTCCTCCGCCTCGACCCGCCGCTTGCGCTCACGCTGGAGCACCTGGAGCTCCTCCTGGTCGTTGAGCGGCCGCTGCAGCTCCTTCTCCGCCGAGCGGAGGCTATTGAGGATCAAGCGGAGCGCGTCGCGTCGTTCGGCGTCCCGCTCCCGCATCGCCTCCTTGAGCTCATCCTCGAGCCGCGCGATGAGACTCACTCGGGCATCCCCTCGATTCGCCCGCCGAGGATGTGCCAGTGCAGGTGGAAGATCGTCTGGCCGCCTCCAGGCCCGACGTTGACGAGCACGCGGTAGTCCTCCAAGCCCACCTCACGCGCAGTCTCGGCCACGAAGTCGAGCATGCGCTTCGCCTCGTCGGGCGGGAAGGCGTCGACGTCGCGGAACGTGTCGACATGGCGCTCGGGCAAGACGAGGAGATGCGTCTCGGCCTTCGGGTAGATGTCGCGGACGGCGACGAA
>DASSCT010000139.1:0-2039 GCA_035697545.1 Gaiellaceae bacterium
GGTCGACCACGAGTCGTCGAGCACGACGTCGATCTGCGGCTCCGCCCCGAGCGCCCGCACGGCCTCCGCCATCTGGGCGCGCATGACCTCCTGGGCAGGGCAGCCCAGGAACGTCGGCGTGAACTCGACCCGGACGCGCCCGCCGTCGACCTCGACCTCGCGAACGACGCCGAGGTCGACGAGCGAGATCACCGGGATCTCGGGATCGGCAACCTCGGCCAGCGCCTCCCAGACCTTCTGCGCCGTCACCATGCCGCACCCGGTACCGAGCGGCGCACCATCGTCATCTCCTCGTGTAGCGCGGCGAACCCGTCCTCGTGGGAGCCGCGCTCCACCGCCTCGACCTCTTCGCGGCCCACGGCTTTCGCCAACCGCGTGCGCCGCGTGGGCTCGAGGAGGCCAAGGGCGTAGGGCCAGAGCCGGTCGGTCGCGGCCTCGAACCGCTCCTCGCCTGCCAGCTTGTCGCGCCACATCTGCGCGTGCATGCGGTGGTAGGCCTCCTCCCGGTCCATCTTCGCGGCGAGGCCGGCAAGCTCGGGCCAGTCCGACTCCATGAGCGCGGCGACCCGGATCGCGTCGGCGGCCTCGTAGAGCCAGTGGCGCGCGATCGTTCCGGCCCAGTCGCCGGCCAGCGGCAGCTCGACGAAGGGCGCGCACCGGTACTCGGTCGGCTCGCGATCGAAGGCCAGCGCGTCCGCATCACCGCCGAGCACGCCGGCTGCGAGCTCGTACAGGGCCCGCGCGTGGCCGATCTCGCCCTGCGCGATCGAGGAAAAGGCGACGTCCTCCTCGAGGAACGGCGCGACGCCGGTCCACTCGGAGTCGCGCCAGCCGAGGACGAGCTCGTCGTCGGCGAACGCGAGGACGGCTTCGACGGCCGCCTCAGGCGGTGCCTGCGCGCTCACGTGCCTCCCTCAGCTTCACCTTCAGCGAGTAGCCGTCCACGCGCCGGTAATCTCGGTCGAAGACGTCGGCGACGTAGGGCTCCTCGATGTCACTGATCTCGTCGCGCGGGACGACCCAGAGCGCTACCGACTCGGCGCGGCGGCCGTAGAACTCGACCGCGTAGGCCTCGGCGAACTCGCGGTTCGGCGCCTCGACCGACCCGCCGTGCTGGAACGGCTGGCCCTCGCGCTCCTGGCGGAAGACCTCCCAGATCACGCCGCGTCGGCGAGGACCGCCCGGCGAACCCAGGCCGTCTCCTCGCGCGATGCGCGCCGGAGGCCGAGTCGCCGCTCCGTCGCCGGGCCGTGGCCCGTGACGACCCACTTGAGCTCGTCCCAGTCCGGCTCCGTGTACTGCCAGATCCCCGACTCCTCGTCTTTGCGCAGGGCCGGGTCGGGCACGGTGAGCCCGAGCTCCCAGATCTGCGGGACGTAGCCGTCGAGGAACTGCTGGCGGGCCTCCTCGTTGGCCTGGCTCTTGATCCGCCACTGGTACATAGGGTCGTCCTCGGCCGGGATCGGGTTTCCGTGGAACTGCATGAGTGGGCCCCACCAGCGGTCGAGCGCTTCCTGCACGAGCTCCCGCTGCTCGTCCGTGCCTATCATCATCGTCAGTACGACGTCTCGGCCGTGGAGGATGTGGAACGACTCCTCCCAGCAGATCTTCTTCATGATTCGGGCGTAGGGCGCATAGGAGCACTTGAGGAGCGCCTTCTGGGAGATGATCGCGGCCGCGTCGACGAGCCAGGCGATGACGCCCACGTCGCCCCACGTCTTCGTGGGGTAGTGGAAGACGTTGTGGAACTTCGTCTTGCCGGCGATCAGGTCGTCGAAACAGGCCTCGCGCGGCTTGCCGAGGTCCTCGACGACGCGGTAGATGAGCTGGCCGTGGCCGACCTCGTCCTGCACCTTCGCGGTGAGGGCGAGCTTCCGCTGGAGCGTGGGCGCGCGCAGGATCCACTCCCGCTCTGGCAGGACGCCCATGAGCTCCGAGTTCCCGTGCATCTCGATGAACTTGATCAGCGCCTTGCGGTAGTCCGCGGGCATCGGGTCGCCGGTCTCGACCTGGCCGCCCTCCTGCACGTGGGCGCGGAA
>DASSCT010000140.1:0-20169 GCA_035697545.1 Gaiellaceae bacterium
GCATCGACGTCCGTACGGGTCGGGCAACCGTGCTGCGGCCCCCGACCAGGAACCAGGGCGCCCGCCGCGTCTGGTCCGACTCACGCGGCCGGATCTGGGTCAGCGAATGGAACGCGGGCAAGCTCGGCATGTACGACCCGGTGAAGCGGCGATGGCGCGAGTGGCGGCTCCCCGGCCGAACACCGCAGGCGTATGCGGTCTACGTCGACGAGCGCGACGTCGTCTGGCTCACCGATTTCGGCGCAAACGCCATCGTCCGTTTCGACCCGCGGGCTCAGCGGTTCACCCAGGTCAGACGTCCGATTTCGGGCGCGGAGGTGCGCCAGCTCCTCGGCCGCCGCGGCGAGCTCTGGGGCGCAGAGTCCGGTGTGGACAAGCTGGTCGTCGTGCGAACGCGCTAGTCAGGGACGGCGGTGGGAAGCCACCGCCGTCCCCAACGTGGTGCTCCTATCGCCCGCTCGCCTTGCGGAACTGTGCGAGCCAGTATTCGGCGGTATCGGGATTCGGGACCGTCCCGAACCGCGCGTTCACGGCGTAGAGACGCTTCCCAAACTCGTCGATCGTCGTCGGAACGTCAAAGTCCGGGTCGGTCAGATGTGCGACCACGGTCCCGGACGTGAGCCGCTTGCCGAGCCTGACGACTGCGACCTTGTTGTCCCGGTTCTGGACGACGTAAAGCGTTCGATGGCCATCGGGCAGGATCCCGTCGCCGTTGACCACGGGCTCGTTGAGCACGATCTCGCGAGTGACTCCGGTCCGCCGGTTGACCGTGAACAGCTTGCCGACGTTGCTCTGCACGATGATCAGTGTCTTGCCGTTCGCCGTCTTGTCGATGCCGTTCGCGTTGTTCCCCGGCCCGTACATGATCGCGCCGGTCAACGGGATCGCCGTCACCTGACCGCGACTGACTCGATACAGGAACGGCCGCACCGAGTCGGTGAAGTACGCGCCGCCCCGCGCGACCACGACGTCGTTCACGAACGTTTGCCCTGGCCCAGTAGGCGTGAAGAACGTATAGGTCGCAAGCAGGTCTCCGGTGCGAGCGCTGTAGACGAAGCCCTTCCCCGTTGGCCCACCGGCGACGAACAAGAGCCCACGGTGGTACTCGACGCCGATCGAAGCGCGCCCGGTGGTAGCGCCTGGGTTGATGATCGAGCCCTCGCCCGTTCTCAGGTCTCCTCGATAGATCGCGCCCGTCGGAATCGACCCGACGTAGAAGGTGTGCCCCTTGATCGCTACCCCCTCAGGCCGGAACCCGTCCGGGAGGGCGATCTTCTCCGGGAAGCTCGAGGAGGCTCCCAACGGCGCGGCCAGAATCGCGGCCGCGACGGCAATCCAGGCTGCAAGCAGCGTGATACGTCGCATTTGTCCCCCTTGTCGAACGTCTCGTCCTCAGGCTCTACGTGCCCGGCCCTCGGTCGGATCACACATCGCTGGCACACTGGGCGCATGCCGAAGATTCAGAAGACCGATGCCGAGTGGCGCGCCGAGCTGACGCCGGAGCAATACCGGATTCTGCGAGAGAAGGGCACGGAGGCGCCGTTCACCAACGAGTTCGACCATGTCTTCGAGCCGGGAACGTACCGCTGCGCCGGCTGCGGCGCGGAGCTCTTCGCTTCCGAGACGAAGTACGACTCCGGCTGCGGCTGGCCCGCGTTCTACGCTCCCGCCTCGGAAGAGGCAATCGACGAGGAGACCGACACGGGCTACGGAATGGTGCGCACCGAGGTCATGTGCTCGAACTGCGGCGGCCACCTCGGGCACGTCTTCCCGGACGGGCCTCACCCGACAGGGCAGCGTTACTGCATCAATTCGGCCGCGCTGAAGCTGGAAGAGGACTAGCACCCCGCGTTTCGTGATGGAATCGGGCGGTGCGCATGCCCCGCCTGCCGACCTACCGTCGCAGCGACATGGCCGTCGATCTCGGGACGGCGAACACCGTCGTCTTCGTCCGCCACGAGGGGATCATCCTCTTCGAGCCCTCCGTGATCGCGATCGACGAGACGACCGGACAGGTTCAGGCGGTCGGAGACGAGGCGCGGCGGATGATCGGGCGCACGCCGGCGACGATCCATGCCACACGCCCGCTACGCCACGGGGTCATCGCCGACTACGAGGTGACCGAGCAGATGCTCCGGCGCTTCCTGGCGAAGGCGAACGGGCATCGCGGCATCCACCGGCGCGTCGTGCTCTGCGTCCCGAGCGGCATCACGGACGTCGAAGAGCGCGCGGTCAAGGAAGCAACGCTCACCGCCGGCGCCCGCGAGGCGGACGTGATCGAGGAGCCGATGGCCGGAGCGATCGGCGCCGGGCTTCCCATCGCCGAGCCGAGCGGCAACATGGTCGTCGACATCGGCGGCGGAACGACCGAGGTCGCCGTTATCTCGCTCGGGGGCATCGTCGCCTCGCGCTCGCTTCGTGTCGGCGGCTACGAGATGGACGACGCGATCGTCCGGTACGTCCGCAACCACAGCAAGCTGCTGATCGGCCAGGAGCGAGCGGAGGAGGTCAAGATCGAGGTGGGTTCCGCAATCGACGTCGGCGAGCTCCCGGATACGGAGGTCAGCGGACGGGATCTCGTGACCGGAGGACTGCGACGAACTCGCCTGACCGCTGAAGACGCGCGCGAGGCGCTCGAGCGGCCGGTGAGTCAGATCATCGACGCGGTCAAGGAGACGCTCGAGGCGACGCCCCCGGAGCTCGCGGCCGACATCACGAGCCGTGGAATCGTCCTCGTCGGCGGCGGTGCGCTCCTGCGCGGCCTCGACGAGCTCATGCGCCGCGAGACCCAGCTACCGGTCTATGTCGCCGACGCGCCGCTCACCTGCGTCGCGACCGGCGCGGGACACAGCCTCGAGGAGCTTCCGGTAATCCAGCGCGTCGCCAAACAGCGGCGGAACCTGCCGCGCAGGCGCCGCTGGCGTCGTTAGCAGCTCAGCTCGCTTTGCTAACAGCGGACGCGTCGAGGGGCCAGGCCCCCGGACACGGCTCGCGAGGACGTGGGCCTCGCGAGGATTCGGCGCTACGAGCGGGATGACGGAGCTCGGCGCGTCTGGATTCGTGTCGCCCGATGCCCGTCCGGGTCGGACAGGCTTCAAGAGCTAGGGAATCGTGTACTCGATGTCGCTGACGTCGAGGCCGAGCGACGAGGCAATCCGAACGCCCTCCTCGATCTCGCGCCGCACTCGGGCCACATCACGCGAGCGCATCGCGTTGCCGATGAATTCGCGCTCCTTCGGCCGCCAGAGGACGTGGTCGGCGAAGATCGGCAGCATCCTCTCGGCGCCGCGGATCATCTTGTCCTTGGTCTTCTTGTCCGCGTCCCGGAGCAGCACGCGCTCGTAGGCCATCCCGGCTCCGTGATGGATGCCGTCGTCGATTGTCAGCCGGTTGCACAGATCCTCGAGCAGCGTCCCCCGCGAGGAGCGCGCGATCAGCCGGAACCGCGGGATGATCATTCGCTCGAAGAAGACCTGCATCAGGAAGACCTTCTCCTCGAGCACGTCGAGGCCGAGAAACATCTGGGCGAGCTTGTCCAAATAGGGATCGCGCTCGCTCGTCCCTCCCGCCGCCTCGGCCAGCCGGAGCCAGGCTTCGACGTGGCGCGCCTCGTCCTGCGCCATCGTCGAGTAGTAGAGCTTGGCCTCGTGGTGCCGGGCGAGCTCGAGGAGCTGCGCCGACATCTCGACCGCGAGTGAGTCCGCCTGCAGCTGCTGGGTGATGACCGAGCGCCAGATGCCCTGGCGTCGCGCCTGCTTTTCCTTGGCGCCTTTGGTCTCGGGAATCGGCGGAACCTCGCCCCAGGCCATGTCCCGCACCTGCCACTCCTGCTTCTTGGCCAGCTGGTAGTAGCGGAAGACCTCCTCGGTCCGCTTCGGGCGCTCGTCGGTCGACGCCTCAGTCTCGGCGAGCTCGTCTTTGGGGGTCGTGGCCATGGAGTCGCGCAAGGTTAGCGTTGAGCGTGCGTTAAGACCGCCTGCTCTCACAGAAACCTTAGTCTTGAGTGGTTTCCTCTGGGTTCAATCCGCTGAGAGAGAGGAGCCAGCCGGTGTCCACGACCGACCCGACCGTCCCCACCCCCGCGGAGGCGAAGGAGCGCCTCGAGCAGGCGCTCTTCGAGATTCGACGAGTGATTGCCGGGCAGGAGGCGATGCTCGAGCGGGTGCTCGTGTGCCTGCTGGCGCAGGGTCATCTTTTGATCGAGGGCGTCCCGGGACTCGCGAAGACGCTGACGATCAAGACCACCGCCGGCGTCCTCGGCGGCTCGTTCGCACGAGTCCAGTTCACGCCCGATCTCGTTCCCTCGGACCTCGTCGGCACTCGGATCTACCGGGCGGGCGAGGGAACCTTCGAGACCGAGCTCGGCCCTGTCTTCTGCAACTTCCTGCTCGCGGACGAGATCAACCGTGCGCCGGCCAAGGTGCAGTCGGCGCTGCTGGAGGTCATGCAGGAGCACCAGGTCACGATCGGACACGACACGTTCCCCGTCCCCGATCCCTTCCTCGTGATGGCGACGCAGAACCCGATCGAGTCCGAAGGCACGTATCCCCTTCCGGAGGCTCAGGTCGACCGCTTCATGCTCAAGATCTTGATTGGCTATCCCGAGCACGACGAGGAGCTCACGATCGTCGAGCGCCAGCTGATCCCGCCGCCCGACCTGCGCGAGGCGCTGTCGCTCGACGATTTGAAGGCGCTTCAGCGCGCGGTGTACGAGATCTACGTCGACCCGGCGCTCATCAGCTACGCCGTCAACCTCGCCACAGCGACGCGACAGCGTTCGGAGTACGTCGCGTACGGGGCCAGCCCGCGAGGCCCGATCAGCCTGGTGCAGTCCGCGCGGGCGCTTGCACTCATCCGTGGCCGCGAGTACGTGATCCCGGAGGACCTGCAGGCGCTGGCCAAGGATGCGCTGCGCCACCGGCTCGTGCTCACGTACCAGGCGTTGGCCGAGGAGGTGACACCTGACGCGATCCTGGACCAGGTGCTGACATCCGTTCAAGTTCCACAGATCGACCTCACCCGCACCGCAGCATGAAGGTGCTCCAGCGGGCAGTGACTCCAGACCGCCCGGGGCCCGGGCCGATGCCGGACGCGCTCCTGCGCGCGCTCGACATCACGATCGGGCGGCGGATGGAAGGGCTGCTCGCCGGGGACTACCGCTCGTCGCTCTTCGGCGACGGCACCGAGCTCGCGCAGGTGCGCCCGTACATCCCCGGGGACGATGTCCGCCGGATCGACTGGAACGTGACGGCGCGGACGAACGAGCCGCACGTGCGCGTCCAGCTGGCCGAGCGGGTCCTCGTCACCTGGCTCGTGGTCGACACCTCGCCCTCGATGCAGTTCGGGACGGCCGAACGCCGGAAGGCGGACGTCGCCGAAGGTGCGGCCCTCGCGATGGGGCACGTCGCGACGAGGCGGGGAAACCGGCTCGGGATCGTCACATTCGGCGACAACGACCCGCGCTCGCTGCCGGCGAGGCAGGGCCGCATGGGGCTCGTCGGCTTGCTGACCGCGCTTCGGCAGGAGCCGGACGAGACGGCGTCCGGCGCGACCTCGCTCGGCGAGGCCCTCGGCCGCACCTGGGCGCTGGCGCGCCAGCGGAGCCTGGTCGTGATCGTCTCCGACTTCCGCGGGCCGCGTGACTGGCGGGCGCCGCTCCTCCAGCTGGCAGGTCACCACGACGTCGTCGCCCTCGAGATCCGCGATCCTCGGGAACAGGAACTTACGAACGTGGGCGCGCTCTGGCTCGTCGACCCCGAGACCGGAAAGCTCCTTCGGGTCGACACGCGCAGCAAGCGGCTTCGGGAGCGCTTTGCGGCCGCAGCAGCGCAGGAACGCGCCGACCTCGAGCACAGCTTGGCCGCTCTCGGCGTCCGCCACCTCGTGCTCTCGACCTCGGGGGATTGGCTGCGCTCGCTCGCGGTCTTCCTCCGCAGGAAGCACCGATGAGCTTCTCCTGGCCGATTGCACTCGTCGCCCTGGTCCTCGTTCCGCTGCTCGTCGTCCTGTACGTCGTCCGGGAGCGGCGGCGCACCGCCTTTGCCGCGGGATTCGCGAACCCCGCGCTCCTCCCGAACGTCGTCGCTCGCTCCCCCGGGATCCGCCGCCACCTTCCGATCGTCCTTCTGCTCCTCGGCTTCACCGCGATCGTCCTCGGCGTCGCTCGGCCGCACGCGACCGTCAACGTCAAGCGCGAAGAGGCAACGGTCGTGCTCGCCCTCGACGTCTCCCGTTCGATGAAGGCGAAGGACGTCGAGCCGACGCGCCTCGACGCCGCCCGAAATGCCGCCAAGGCCTTCCTCGACCGCGTGCCGGAGAAGTTCCGGGTCGGCGTCGTCTCGTTCGCCACGCGGGCGACCGTCGGACTGCCGCCGACCGCGGATCGCGAGCTGGTCACGTCGGCGCTGGACGCGCTGACACCCGGCGAGGGAACGGCGATCGGCGACGCCGTTGTGCTGTCGACCCGCGTCGGCCAGGGGCGGCAGACAAGCGACGGCGCGGAGACGCCGCCGAGATCCGTGCTGCTGATCTCCGACGGCGCACGTGACGGCGGCAGAACAACCCCGCAGGCGGCCGCCGAAGAGGCGAAACGGCTCAAGGTGCCGGTCTACACAGTGCTCGTCGGGACACCGGAAGGGGTCGTCGAAGAGACGGTGACGGGCGGGTTCAAGCAGATCATCCGCGTGCCGCCGAGCCCCGAGACGCTGCAGCAGATCGCGCAGATCTCGGGCGGGGAATTCTTCACCGCAACCGATGCGGACGGGCTGAATCGGGTCTACGAGGAGCTGGGATCGCGGCTCGGGACGCGGAAGGAAAATCGTGAGATCGGCGACTATTTCGCCGGCGGCGCGGCAGCGTTCCTCCTCGCCGGCGGCCTCCTTTCGGCACTCTGGTTCCGGAGGGTTCCGTGAAGAAGATCGTTCTGCTCGTAGCGTTCACCGCGGCGCTGACCGCCGGCGCGGGCCCCGCGCAGGCAACGGACGAATGCAAGGGCCTGATGGTCTGCGTGCCGGTCCATGGGCCCTGGGTCGCCGTGCCCACCGGCACCAGCGTCCCCCGGCCGAAGGTTGAGTGGCAGCTCACCTGCCCGCGCGGCTACATCGTCGGCGGCCTCGACGCCGAGCTCAGCGTCCGCGGCATCGACATCAGCTTCATCGCGACCCTGGGCAGCCCCGTGAACCCCGGGATCACGACCGCGCGCTCCGTCGTGTTCGTAGCGAGCTACGTCGGCGCGACCGCGAGAGCACCCAGCTTTCGTCCTCACGTCGGGTGCATGCCCTCGAGCGGCGGCGGCCGGATCCCGACGGCCGTCCGCATCGTCAAGCCGGGACAACCGACCGTTCGGCGGGTGCGGAGCTTCCGCATTCGCCCTGGAGCGAAGACCGTTTCGAGCGCTTGCCGCTCGAGTGAGACGCTCGTGGACGCCTCGTACGCGTTCGCGTTCCGGACGCGGCAGTCTCCGAGCGCGAGTGTCATCGGAACGGTGAGCGGCGCTCGCAGGATCAGCGGCCAGCGAGTGCTCGTCTCGGTGCAGGGCGACGCCGAGCTCGGACGGATTCCGGCCCTCGCCCAGGTCCACGCCGTCTGTTCGAGGGTGCGATGACCTTCGAGCGCCCGATCCTGCTGCTCTCGCTCCTCGTCCTGGCCGCCGGCGTCGCGTTCGTCTGGTGGCTGCTCCGGCGCCGTCGGATGCGTTATGCCGTGCGCTTCACGAACCTCGAGGTGCTCGCCGCCGTCTCCGGAGGGAGCGCGTGGCGGCGGTTCGTGCCTCCGGCGCTTTTCATCGCTGCCCTGGCCGCGCTCTGCGTCGCCTTCGCCCGCCCGCATGTCGACCGGATGGTGCCCAGGGAACGCGCCGTGGTGATCCTCGTGATCGACACGTCGCGGTCGATGCAGGCGCGAGACGTGAGGCCAACCCGTCTCGGCGCGGCCCAGGAGGCCCTGCGAACGTTTGTCGACCGCGCGCCCAAGCGCCTGAGGATCGGCCTCGTGATCTTCGCGGGCGAGGCCCAGGTGGCTGCGCCGCCGACCGCCGACCACGCGCTCGTGCGGCAGTCGATCGACGAGATCGGCGAGTTCCAGGGCTTCGGCGGCACCGCGATCGGCGACGCCCTGGCGTCGGCCGTCGACCTCGCGCAGCAGGCGCTCGCCGAGGACCAGCAGACGATCGCGCTCCGCACGGCTCCCACGCAGGACACGAAGGGCCTCGCCTCGATCCTCTTCCTCTCCGACGGCGCCCAGACGCGCGGCACGCTGCTGCCCGAGGAAGGAGCGGCCAAGGCAAAGGACGCCAACATTCCGGTCTACACAGTCGCCCTCGGGACGCCTGAGGGCGTGATCAGAGGCGGCTTCGGGTTCGGAGGCCCCGGGAACCAGACGCCTTCACCCGGTTACGGCAGCGCCGAGATCATCCCCGTTCCGCCGGATCCCGAGACGCTTCGCGGGATCGCCGAGACGACAGGCGGCCGGTTTACCGAGGCCCGCACGGCCCAGACGCTCGAGCGGACCTACGAGAAGCTGGGCTCCAGCCTGGGCCGCGAGCCCGGGACGAGCGAGGTCACGTTCCTCTTCCTCGCGGGGGCAGGCGCCCTGCTACTCGCCGCCGGCCTTCTCTCCGCGCTCTGGTCGCCCCGGTTCCCTTAGACCGTCCGCGTGGACATAGACCTTCTCGCCGCGGAAGAGGCGTCGTTCGCGGTCCCACGGGAACCAGATGACGACCTGGAACTCGACCGGCTGGCCCTCAGCCTTGTAGTCGAGCCAGTCACGCTCGTGCGTGCCGGTGACGTTCGCCTCTTCGCAGACCCCCTGCGGCCCGACGACGATGTCGGTGAGATCGAAGTGGATGTCCGGGAAGGCCGTGAGCAGTCCCGTGTAGAAGCGCGTTGCGCCCTCGTGCCCTTCCCACCGCTCTGACTCGCCGACGATCTCGTAGACACAGTCGTCGGTCAGCGTCGCCAGGAGGCCTGCGATGTCGCGGTCGTCCTCGGCGATCGAGTGCTGCTTCCAGAGCTCGTAGATCGCCTGCACCTCGACCGGGTCGACCTCGAGCTTCATCAACTCGCGCACGTCCATGGTGAGGGATCTTGCCGGACTATCCTGGGTTTGTGAATCACCTGAGTGCCGTGAGAGCGCGAAATCGTCGTGTTCTAGCCGTGGTCCTCGGCCTTACGCTGGCCTTCACGGGCGTGGAGATCGTCGGCGGCCTCCTGACCGGAAGCCTCGCGCTCCTGGCCGACGCCGTCCACATGCTCTCCGACAACCTGGCGCTCGCACTCGCGCTCTTTGCCGTCTGGCTCGCGGGGCGGCCGAGCACTCCGGAGCGAAGCTTCGGCTACCAACGGGCGGAGATCCTCGCCGCCCTCGCCAACGGCGTCATCCTTGTGGTACTCGCGATCTGGATCTTCATCGCGGCCTGGGGCCGGCTGATGGACCCGCCGGACGTGCTCGCCGGCTGGATGGCGGTCGTCGCGGTCATCGGTCTGGCCGTGAACCTCGTCGCCGCGGCGATTCTCGCCCGGGCCGGCCACGACACGCTGAACATGCGCGCCGCGTTCAGACACGTCATCGCGGATGCACTCGGCTCCGCCGGTGTTCTCGCCGCGGCGCTGGTCATCCTCCTCACAGGCTGGCGCTACGCCGATCCGCTCGCGGGCGCCCTGATCGCCGTGGCGGTCCTCGCGAGCTCCTGGAGCGTCTTGCGGGACTCGGTGAACATCCTGCTCGAGGGAGCGCCGAAGGGCATCGATCCACGCGAGCTCGGACGCAGGCTGGCCGAGGCGCCGGGCGTCGTCGAAATCCACGACCTGCACGTCTGGACGATCACGTCCGGCTTCCCCTCTCTGTCCGCGCACGTCCTCGTCGCGCGCGACGACGACTGCCACGCCCGCCGCCGGGAGCTCGAAGAGCTGCTGCTGCGCGAGTACGGCATCGAGCACACGACGCTTCAGGTCGAGCATGCCGCTCCTCCCGTCGTTTCGATTCAATCCCGCCGATGAGCCATGCGGAGAGCAAGGAAGAACGCCTCAACCGCGAGCTGATCGAGTTCCTGAACGAGCTGCGCGTCGTGCTGCCCGGCGTTCAGGTCCTGTTCGCGTTCCTCCTCACCGTCCCGTTCACGAACCGGTTCGAGGACGTGACGAACGGACAGCGGCAGGTCTTCTTCGCAACGTTTCTCTGCACGACTGCGGCGACCGCCCTCCTTATCGCCCCGTCCGCGTACCACCGGCTGCGGTGGCGGCAGCACGACAAGGAGCAGCTGTTGAGGACGGCGAACCGCCTCTCGATCGGCGGGATGGTCTTCCTCACCTTCGCGCTCGTCGGCGCGGTCTACCTGGTGACCGATCTCTTGTTCCACTACGCCGCGGCGGTCGTCGTGACCGCCGCGGTCGGTGGATTCTTCGGCTGGTTCTGGTGGGGCCTGCCGCTCTGGCGAGCGGCGGCCGACGACAACTCCTCCTAGGACGCCGTCGGTGCCTCGGCGCCGGGAGTGCGGAGCAGGTTCTCGACCTCCTGGACACCCTGCACGCTCCTGGCCCGCTTCTCCAGATCCGCGATTAGCTCTGCCTCCATGACCTCGCCCCGCAGAACGACCTTGCCGTTTTCGGCGTTCACGTTGATCTGACCCTTCGGAACCTCCGGGTCGCGGAAGATCTCCGTCTCGACATTCCGGGCCAGGGTGGCGTCGTCGGGTTGCGGCTTCAGCTCCTCCTTCACAGGCGTCGCCTTCTCCTTCAGAGCCTCGGCCTGTGCGGAGGCCGAGCCGGCAAGCTGCTCAGTTTCGCGGGCGCCGCGGTTGAGGAACGACGCGATCTTGTCCCGCGCCATCTCGCGACGGCGCCGGCCCTGCTGCGGGTTGAAGAAGTAGGTCAGTGCGGCCCCGATGCCGACGAGGCCAATCAGCTTTCGCATGGCGGCTCCCTTTCTCTCTCTCGTGAACTCCGGGGAGCCTACCCCCTCGCTGGCCGCCGAAACCCTTGGTCAGTCGCCCCAGTCGAAGTCGCGCGAGCGACCCCAGAGCGCGTCTTCGCGCGTCGGCTCGGCGCTCTCCTCGTCCGGACCGGGATACTCGGCGGGCGCCCCGACTGGGTGGCCGTCGAGTGTGTCCTCGACCCTTGCTTGCTCCTCGGTCTTGAAGAGCGGGTGGTTCTGGAACGGATCCTCGATCCTGTAGCCGTCGATCGGCATGTCACCCTCAAGCTCGGCGTTCTTGCGCTTCAACTCGAGGTGGTCCTGAATCACGCTTGCGAATAGTGAAGATGTCTCAACAGGCAATTGTCCTCCGTTGCTCCGCAGTGCTGTCACCTCTGTAACAAGCGGCCTAGTTCGGCCGGCGGCGGATTCTAACGCCTTCAACGCTACGTGCCGCTGCTGACGGTAACGCTGCGCGCACCGACTCGATTCTTGCCTGACCGCTTCGCGTCGTACAGCGCTCGGTCGGCGTCGGCGACCAGATGATCCTGCGAGGACGCGGCGGGGAAGGCGGCGACGCCGAAGCTCGCCGTCACCTGGAACGTGTGCCCGTTCGCAGCCACTAGCTCCTGGTCGGCGAGTGTGTGCCGTATCCGCTCGGCGAGCTTCACGCCGCCTTCCAGGTCGGTCTCGGGCAGGAGCACAGCGAACTCCTCGCCGCCCCAGCGACCCGCCAGATCGATCTCGCGAATGCTCCCCTGGAGCAGGTCGGCAAAGGCCTTCAGCACCTCGTCGCCCGTCGGATGGCCGAAGCGGTCGTTGACTGCCTTGAAGTCGTCGATGTCGGCGAGGACGAGCGCGAAGGGCTCGCCGAAACGCCCGGCCCGCGCGAGCTCCTGCTCGAGGGCAGCGGCGCACAGACGCCTGTTCGCGAGCCCGGTGAGCCCGTCCACGAGCGCCTGCTTCTCGACCGTCCGGTGCCGCTGTGCATTGCCGAGGGCGATCAGAGCATGGCCGATGAGCCAGTCGGCGACCTCGCGCTGATCGAAGCTGAACTCGTCACCGACGAGCTCCAGCGTGCCGAACGCCCCGAGCGGAAGCTCGAGCCTCGCGGCTCCCTCATCGACTCCGAGCATGTCGTCGTCCGTGACGAGCCGACCGCGAGAGGCTCCGGTCAATTCGACTGCGGTCTCGACGATCACGCGCAACAGCTGGTCGATGTCGTGCGTGGCGGCGAGGGCTTCCCCGAAGCGAAGAGTCGTCTCGCGGGCTCGCCGCCGTTCCTCTTCGAGCTCCTTGACCCGAGCCTCAAGCTGATCGGCGCGAACGAGCTTGAACCTGAACCGTCCCATGGGGCTGTTCTCACGTTGTCGGCTGCTGAGGTCGGGAGCATGAGTCCGGCTTTCGCGTCTAGGATGCGCCGCGTGCCACGCGCCCGCTACCTCTTGACCCGCCGCCTGGGCTGGTGGGGCATCGCCCTCACCGCCTGGGATCTCTGGCGGCGCATTCCCAAGCGCCACCGCAAACAGATCTTGCGAGAGCTACGCCGGTATGCGCCCATGACCGCCCGTCAGGTGACTCGCGAGGTCAGGCGCATGCGCGACGCGGCGCGCGCCGCATCAGCGCGCTCCGGCTCCCCTTAGGTCAGAACTTGCTGGACGATGCGCTCCTGCTCCTGCAGGTGCGCCGTCGGATAGCCCTCGCTGGGGCTCGCGCGCCACGGGCGGCCGACGTAGCGCAGCGGCACCCGACCGCCGATCGCCTCCTCCAGGCGATGCCGGATCGCGCGCCACGGGCCCATGTTCTGCGGCTCTTCCTGCGCCCAGACGACCTCGTCGAGGGCCGGGTACGAAGCGACGAGCGCGGCGGCGTCCTTCGCCGGGAAGGGGTAGAGCTGCTCGACCCGGGCGACGGCAATGTCCTGCCGAGCGGGACGCCGCTCATTGCCGACGATGTCGTAGTAGACCTTGCCCGAGACGAGTACGAGCCGCCGCACCTGGGTGTGGTCGACCGTATCGTCGATGACGGGCTGGAAACGGCCCTCGGCGAGCTCTTCGAGCCGCCCAGTCGCATCCTTCAGTCGCAGGAGGCCCTTCGGGGTCATCACGACCAGCGGACGAGCATTGGGGTCGAGCGCCTGCCGTCGTAGCAAGTGGAAGAACTGGGCCGAGGTCGTCGTGTTCGCGATCCGGATGTTTTCCTGCGCCGCGAGCTGCAGGAAGCGCTCGAGCCGCGCGCTCGAGTGCTCCGGCCCGTTGCCCTCGTAGCCGTGCGGCAGAAAGAGCGTCAGCCGGGAGGTCTGCGCCCACTTCGAGAGCCCGGAGACGAGGAACTGGTCGACAACGATCTGGGCGCCGTTCACGAAGTCGCCGTACTGCGCCTCCCAGATGACGAGCGCCTCCGGCGCTGCGACGGAGTAGCCGTACTCGAAGCCGAGCGCGGCGTACTCGGAGAGCGGCGAGTTGTAGACCTCGAATGACGCCTGCGCCTCGGCGAGGTTCTTCATCGGCGTGTATTGCTCGCCCGTCGCGGGGTCGTGGAGGACGAGGTGTCGGTGGGAGAACGTCCCGCGCTCTGTGTCCTGGCCGGTCAGCCGGATCGGGATCCCCTCGACGAGGAGGCTCGCGAAGGCGAGCGCCTCTGCGTGGCCCCAATCGATCCTTCCCGCGTCGATGGCCTCCAGGCGGCGGTCGAGCTGCCGCTTCAGCTTCGGGTGAATCGTGAAGCGGTCGGGGACGGTCAGGAGCTCCTGGTTCAGCTCTCGCAACTTGTCGGCTGCAACCGACGTGATGACGTCGGAGCCGTTCGTGGGCGGTGTCCGCTCGCTCGGCGCCGGCGCCGGTGCGCCGAAGGTGGCCTTGAGCTGCTCGTGCGCCTGGCGCAGTTGGCTCTCAGCCCGCGCGACGAGCGCGTCGGCTTCCTCCTCGGTCACGACCTCCTCGTCCACGAGCTGCGCTGCGTACTGCTCGCGGACGCTCGGATGCTCCTGGATCCGCTCGACCATGAGCGGCTGGGTGTACGCGGGCTCGTCGCCTTCGTTGTGACCGTGGCGTCTGTAGCCGACGAGGTCGATCACGAAGTCGTGCCCGAACCGGCGCCGGAAGGCCAGAGCCAACCGGATCGAGGCGATCGCGGCTTCGGGATCGTCGGCGTTCACGTGGACGATCGGGACGTCGAAGCCCTTGGCGAGGTCGCTCGAGTACCGGGTCGAGCGCCCGTCGGCGGGATCGGTCGTGAAGCCCACCTGGTTGTTGGCGATGATGTGAAGCGTTCCGCCGGTCGAGTAGCCGTCGAGCCCTTCCAGGTTGAAGGTCTCGGCGACGACGCCCTGGCCCGGGAGCGACGCGTCGCCGTGGATGAGCACCGGCACCGCGACTCGTGGGTCGTGCAGCCCCTCCCGCGTCGACCGGTCGGTCTGCTCGCTCCGTGCCAGACCCTCCACCACCGGGTCGACTGCCTCGAGGTGGCTCGGGTTGGCGGCGAGGGTCACGGTGATGTCACCCGAAGGAGTCTTGCGACGGCCTTCGGCGCCGAGGTGGTACTTGACGTCACCGCTCGCCCCGGTCGGCTGGGCCGACAGGGCTTCCAGCGTGCGTTCGCCCTCGAACTCCCGCAGGATGGTGGCGTACGGGCGTCCAAGCACGTGGGCGAGGACGTTGAGCCGACCGCGGTGCGCCATGCCGATCACGACCTCGTGCGCACCGTCTTCTGCAGCACCTTCGAGCGTCGCATCGAGCATTGGGACGAGCACGTCCACCCCTTCGATCGAGAATTGCTTCTGGCCGAGGAACGCCCGCTTGAGGTACCTCTCGAGCCCCTCGACCTCGGTCAGCCGGCCGAGGAGGCGCCGCTTCTCCTCGGCGGAGAGCGGCGTCCTGTACTTGCCGGACTCGATCGCCTGCCGGAGCCACACCCGCTCCTGGTGGTCGGAGATGTGCTCGATCTCGTAGGCGCTCGTCCCGGAGTAGGTGTCTTGCAGCTTCGGCAGGACATCGGCGAGCGTCTCGCCGGGAAAGTACACGCGGAGGAGGCGCGCCGGCACCTTCTCCTGCAATTCGGGCTGGAGCGGCGGGACAAGGCGCTCCGGCTCGAGGGCCGGATCGCCCACCGGCTCCGAGCCGAGCGGATCCGAATGAGCGGCGAGGTGGCCGTGCGTGCGGTGCGCCTTTACGAGCGCCATCGCCGCCGCAACGGCTTCGACCAGCGTGTCGTCGGCCGCGGGCGCCGGCGTCGGCGCTGTGGGAATCGGCGGTGCTTCGACCACCGGAGCAGCGTCGCCGTTCTCAGCGGCTTGGAGCAGCTCGACCAGTCGGGCGACTCCTGGATGCTGCGTGAGCAGATCGCTCGATCCGCTCTCGAAGAGCGCACGCCATTCGGACGGAACCCCTTCGGGGTTCTCCAGATACTCCTCCAGGAGCGCACGGGCGTAGCCCGCGTTGAGTCCGTCTACCTCAGCCACGTTCGTTCGTACTTCTTTCTAGCAGCGGGGATTCCCCTGCAGGAGCGCAGTCACCAGAGAGCGTGCGAGGTGATGACGGCGACGATCATCCCTGCGAGGAAGCCGGCCGAGGCAACGGCCACCCCGGTGGCGGCGAGCCGCTCGTGGCGGCCGCTCATCCCGGCCGCGATGAGTGCGATGAGGATCGAAAAGACGCCGACCGGTACCGGCCGCACGGCGACTGCGATCAACCCCCCGACGATGGCGAGCGCCGAGAGGAAGCCCGCAACCGTGTCCGCCGGGCGTTCGCGCTCGACTGACGGAACGGTGCTCACCGCGTGGGCGCTCTAACCGCTCTCCGTGCCGCCCGGCCCTGGCCGTGCGGCCCACCGCGGCGCGGCCGCCGCGGCCTGACGGTTCGCGGGCTATGTGGAGGCTCGCCGTCGACGGCGACGGGCAGGACGGCCGGTTCCGGCGGATCCGGCTCGGCGCGGACGGCCCACCACACGACCGCGATCAAGTACAGGATCGGGAGCTTGAGGACGAGCATCAGGAAGATGATCTCGACCATCGCTGCAATTCTAGGCGCGCGGGCGACGAACCTTCAGGCGCAAGACGTCGGGCCGGTGATAGTGGCCGACGGGATCGAAGCGCTGCCGCTCCTCCAGAAGCCGATCTGGGTTGAGCTCGGCGTAGAGGATTCCCTCCTCGTCGTAGAGCGGTCCGGCCAGATAGGCCCCGTCTGGGCCCAGGATCGCGCTGCCTCCGCGTCCCAGGACGTCCAGGCCGTCCAGCTCATCGCGTAGCGGGAAGTCCTCCGGATACGACGAGGTGCGCTGGAAGTGGCTGGGGCTGATGACGTACGCGCGAGACTCGCGGGCGATGTGGACGAGCGACGCCTGCCAAGTCTCGCCGTCGTCGGCGGTCGGGGCGAGGTAGACCTCGACGCCCGAGTCGTAGAGGGCGAACCGGGCGAGCGGCATGTAGTTCTCCCAGCAGATCAGGCCGCCGACTCGTCCTACGGCGGTCTCCACGGCCTGGAGCCCGCCACCGTCTCCCTGGCCCCAGACCAGCCGCTCGTGGTTCGTTGGCACGAGCTTGCGGTGGGTGAGCGCGAGCCTCCCATCGGAGTCGTGCACGAGCAGCGTGTTGTAGAGCGTGCCGGGCCGGTTGGGCTCGATCTCGGTCACCCCGGTGGCCAGGGCAACGCCGTGCTCGGCAGCGACCTCGCCGAGCCGGTCGGTATCGGGCCCGGGAACGGCCAGGGACTCGCGCGCGATCGCCGCGAACGCAGCCTTCGCGCCGGGCGCCACCCACCCGGCGAGCGCCTTCGCCCAGGCCGACGACGGATAGACGGGAATGAACGCCTCGGGAAAGACGACGAGCGTCGCTCCGTTTCCGGCAGCCTCGGCCACCAGCCGCTCGAGCTTGTCGATCGAGGCGCTGCGGTCGAGGACAACGGGCTCGGCCTGCACGCAGGCCGCCGTGACGGTGTTCAAGTCAACCTCAATTCGGAGAAAGCTGGAAGTGGAGGATTATCGCGGCAGGCTGCCTCGCCAATGGGTGCTGGTAGATCACGGGAGCGTCGATGCGGGAATACTTGTCCATGTAGCCGACGTTCGGCGTCCGCTGAACCACTGCCAGGCGTCGTGCGAATAACGGCCCCATGCCTCCTGCATACCGCTTCCTCGACCGCTGGGAGGTACCCAGGGCGATCGAACGCGTCTACGACACGATCGGGGACGTGGTCGGGTACGAGCGCTGGTGGACCGACTTCGTTCTCCGCGCAACGGGCGATGAGGCGCCGCCGGCGCCGGGAAAGCGGAACGAGCTGCTGGTGAAAGCGTACCTGCCGTAAGGTCAACTTCGGCCTCGAGGTGATCGAGGCCGAGCGGCCGCGGCGCATCGTCTCGCTGCTCTCGAAAGACTTCGACGGCACCGGCGAGTGGACGCTGGAGGAGACGGCGGATGGGACGGTGGCGACGCTCGACTGGCGTCCGTCCGTGAACCACGCACTGATCCGGCACCTTACGCCCATGCTGCGCTCAGTCTTTCGGTCGAACCACAACTGGGCGATGCGCCGCGGCGAGCGACAGATCCGCGACTACCTTCGCGCCACATAGTCGATACGGCGTCCGCGAAAGTGGAGCCGACGGGACTCGAACCCGTGACCTACTGGCTGCCAGCCAGTCGCTCTCCCAACTGAGCTACGGCCCCGTGGGGTTGCGGAAGTGTAGCGGCGAACTCGAAATCTTCCGCCCAGTTGATGCCGTTTCGCTGATTGTTTCGAGCCGCAGCCAGACGAAGCTGAACGTTTCTCTTATTGCCAACGGACTCGATCGGTAAGAAGAAACAGCGATCGAGCTCGGCGCAGTAGGCGGCGAGTGCGTCGATCTCTTTGGGCGTGTAACGACGCACTCGAATGCCGTCCCGCGTGCGCCGACACGAGTAGCAACGAATGACGATGACTCCGCCGAGACGCCGCGCCCACTTGCACTGCACCCGCCACAGCCTTCCATCGAAATCAAAGATGAGGTCGCATCGGCCGCCTTCGCCGACCGGCTTGTAGACATCGACGCCGAGCTGAGTCGCATGCCACGCGATTCCCATCTCAGCGATTGCGCCTTTCTGATCCGTCGTCAGCATCGACAACGAATCGTAGTTGTCAGATCGGACGACTAGGCGGTGGCGGCGTCGAGCTCGACTGACGGCATATCGCCCCAGAGCTCCTCGAGCCCGTAGTACTCCCGCGTCTCCGGCGTAAAGACGTGCAGGACGACGTCGAGATAGTCCGCGAGGATCCAGTCCCCCTGTGCCGCTCCCTCCACCGACTGCGGCCGCAGCTTGTGATCCTGCTTCAGCCGCGTCTGCACCTCGTCGATGATCGCCTTCGTCTGCCGCGGGTTACGGCCTGAGCACAGGACGAAGAAGTCGGTGTAGACGCAGACCGGTCGCAGGTCGAGAATGACGACGTCCTCCGCCAGCTTCTCCTGCGCGAGGCCGGCGATGAGGCGAGCTTGTTCGAGCGAGGTCAGTCGGAACGAATCCTTTCGCGTCTCTCGTTCAGAGTCTAGCCGCCGGTCCCGCTGTACAGACCGCGACGCTCGATTTCCCGGGCCACGGCCGCCGGGACGAGGTCGTCGATCGGCTCTCCGCGGTCAAGGTACTCACGGATGTCCCGCGAAGAGATCGCATGCTGCTCGATCGGGAAGACCTCGACGTCGCCCTCGGGCTCCTCCTGTCCAGGCCGCCGCGCGACCGCGATACGGATCCGCCGCAGGATCTCGTCCGGCTCCTTCCACGTCTCGAACGCGGCCCATTCGTCGGCGCCGATGACCAGGACGCCGTCCTCGAACTGCTCGTCGCGGAGGAGATCGACGGTGTAGGCGTGGTCGTCGAGCCGGATGTCCGTTCGCGGCAAGTGACCGAACGCGAGTCGCGCCAGCTCCAACCGCCTCTGCGGATCGAGATCCGTTGCCTTGTGACCGGGATCGGCCACGACGAGGATGAGCAAACGGTCGGCCCCGAGCCGGTTCAGCGCTCCCTCCGCGAGTGCCACGTGCCCGAGATGCGGCGGGTCGAAGACGCCGCCCAGGACGGCGGTTCTCACAGCGTGACCGTCTCGTCGCCGAGCTCGACCTCGACGCCCGCCTTCGCGCCGGCAGCCCGAAGCGCCTCCTCCAACTCCTCACGCTCGGGCAGCGTGCCGACGACGCGAAAGCCGCGGTCGGTGCGGAAGATCCGATAAGCGGCCCCCGTGGGCCGCGGCCGGTAGACGAGGTAGTCCACGAGCCCATCCTCCGTCTTCTCCGGCTCCGGGGCGGCGGGGCAGAGCGCGAACAACGCTCGCTTGAGCTCGTCGATGCCCTCGCCCGTCGCCGCTGAGGTTTGAACCACGCGCAACACCCGCGGGTCGTCCGTTGTGAGCTCGGCCTCAGACGCGATGTCGATCTTGTTCAGGACGACGATCTGCGGGAGCGCGTCGAGGCCCGCGCCATACGCGCCCAGTTCTCGATCGATCATCGCGAAGCGCTCGGCCGCGTCCCCCTCGGACGCGTCGATGACGTGTACAAGAAGACGCGCGCGCTCAAGATGCGCCAGGAACTCATGACCGAGCCCGATCCCCTCGCTCGCTCCCTCGATCAGCCCGGGAACGTCGGCGACGATGAGCTGCCGCCCATCCGGCGCGTCCACCGTTCCCAACACCGGTGACAGCGTCGTGAACGGATACTCGGCGACCTTCGGCTTGGCGTTCGAGATCCGCTGCAGGAGCGACGACTTCCCGGCGTTCGGCAGGCCGACCAGCGCGGCATCGGCGAGGAGCTTGAGCCGCAGCTGGAGCTCCGCCTCCTCGCCGGGCTGCCCGACCTCCGCAAAGCGCGGAGCACGCCGTGTGGGCGTTGCGAAACGCCGGTTGCCGCGGCCGCCGGCGCCTCCACGCGCAACGACGACGCGCGAGCCGCGCGCGGCGAGGTCCGCGATCAGCCGCTCCCCGTCGTCGAGCACCTGCGTGCCCGCAGGGACCCGCAGGACGACGTCCTCGCCCGCTGCTCCGTGCTTGCCCGCGCCCTGTCCGTGACCGCCCCTGCCCCCGCGATAGCGCCGCGGAGCCTGGTAGCGCGCCAGATCGCGCAGGTCGGGGTCGGCCACGAGCACCACGTCGCCGCCACGTCCTCCGTCACCCCCGTCCGGGCCGCCCTTTGGCACGTACTTCTCGCGCCGGAAGCTGAGCGCGCCGTGGCCGCCGCGTCCCGCCTCGACGTGTATCTGCGCGCGATCGTGAAACGGCATCCCCGCCTCCGGCGAGGGAGCCCTAGAGGAGG
>DASSCT010000141.1:0-6223 GCA_035697545.1 Gaiellaceae bacterium
AGCGATGTAGATCCCGTGCTCGAGCAGGTGCCGGAAGAGCCCGCCGTACCGCTCGGTGTCAGTTTCGCGCGTGACCTGGTCGAGATTCGCGACAAAGGTGCCTGGCACCTTCGAGTCGGGTCGGCGACAGAAGAGGGTCAAGAGTGCGCCGACACGCTGGACGGAGCCGTGTTTCGAAAGGCCGGCTTCGAGCCGGTCGCCTTTGCGCTCGAGCTCCTCGTAGACAGTCGGATCCCGGAGCCGGCGCAGCACCGAGATCCCGGCCGCGGTCGCCAGGGGGTTTCCCGACAATGTCCCGGCCTGGTAGACGGGGCCCGACGGCGCCAGCTCGCCCATGACGTCTGCTAGCCCGCCGAAGGCGGCGAGCGGGAGCCCACCGCCGACGATCTTCCCGAGGACGGTCAGGTCGGGCCGCACGTCGAACCGCTCCTGCGCGCCGCCTCTCGCGACGCGGAAGCCCGTGATCACCTCGTCGAAGACGAGGAGGGCGCCGGAGGCGTCACAGAGCCGCCGCAGTCCCTCGAGGAACCCCGGCACGGGCGGGATCACGCCCATGTTCCCGGCCACCGGCTCGACGATGATGCAGGCCAGCCCCTCGCCGTACTGGGCGACTGCCACCGCGGTGGCATCGAGGTCGTTGTAGGGGCAGACGATCGTGTGAGCGGTGACGTCGGTCGGCACGCCCGGCGTCGCGGGAATGCCGAGCGTCGCCACGCCAGAGCCTGCCTCGGCGAGCAGCGCATCCACGTGTCCGTGGTAGCCCCCCGCGAACTTGAGCACCCGGTCGCGGTGCGTCGCACCGCGCGCCAACCGAATCGCGCTCATCGCCGCCTCGGTGCCCGAGGAGACGAGCCGCACCATCTCGATGGAAGGAACGGCGTCGACGATCTCCTCCGCCAGCTGGATTTCGCGCTCGGTCGGCGCGCCGTAGCTCGTTCCGCCAAGCGCCGCCTCCCGCACGGCCTCCGCCGTCTCCGGATCCGCGTGCCCGAAGATCAGAGGGCCCCAAGAGCACACCCAGTCGAGCAGGCGGGCGCCCTCCTCGGTCTCCAGGTACGCGCCCTCGGCCCGGCGCACGAAGAACGGCTCGTCGAGGCCAACTGCCCGCATGGCGCGGACCGGCGAGTTGACCCCGCCCGGGATCAACCGCTGCGCTCGCCTGAAGAGATCGGTGCCCTCTCTCAGAGCCAGCGGGCGAGCTCCTTGGCCCAGTACGAGACGATCACGTCGGCCCCGGCGCGCTTGATCGTCGTCAGCGACTCCAGCGCCGCGGCCCGCTCGTCCATCCACCCCGCGGCACCCGCCGCCTTGACCATCGCGTATTCCCCGGACACGTTGTAGGCGGCCAGCGGTAGGTCGAAGCGCTCGCGAACTGCGCGGATCACATCCAGATTCGGCAAAGCCGGCTTCACCATCAGCACGTCTGCGCCCTCACGGACGTCCAGCTCGCACTCGCGCAGGGCCTCGCGGACGTTGGCGGGGTCCATCTGATAGCCGCGCCGGTCACCGAACGCGGGCGCAGAGCCGGCCGCCTCCCGAAACGGCCCGTAGAACGCCGACGCGTACTTCGCGGCGTAGGAGAGGATCGGCGTCGCCTCGAAGCCGGCCTCGTCGAGCGCCGAGCGCAGCGCCGCCACGCGCCCGTCCATCATGTCGCTGGGCGCCACCGCGTCTGCCCCGGCCTCGACGTGGCTGACCGCCGTCCGCGCCAGCAGCTCGAGCGTCTCGTCGTTCGCGACCTCCTCGCCGTCGAGAACGCCGCAATGCCCGTGCGACGTGTACTCGCACAGGCAAACGTCGGTCACGAGCACGAGCTGCGGGACGCGCTCGCGGATCGCACGGAGCGCCTGCTGGACGGTCCCATCGTCGTCCCAGGCGCCGGAGCCCTGATCGTCCTTCTCCTCCGGGATCCCGAAGAGCAGGAAAGCCGTGACGCCCAGCGCGGCGCACTCCTCCGCCTCGGCGACGACCTGCTCGACCGTGAAGCGCGACAGGGCAGGCAGCGCCTCGTTCGGCAGTGGCTCGGGCGCGACGAAGACGGGCAGCACGAAGTCGGCGAGATCGAGCCGCGTCTCCCGAACAAGGGCTCGCAAGGCCCCAGTCCGCCGCAGCCGCCGCAGCCGGGTAACCGGAAACGTGCTCATGTGGAACGGACGTTAGCCGCCGGAGGAGGAGGCGGCGCCTCCTCGATCTCGACCTCCAGCGGCACCTGGCCGTCCTCCTCCCAAGATTGGAACGCAAACCGCTCGCCGAAGAACTCCCAAAGGGCGCGGAAGCCGGCAAGGAGCGGCAGCGCGACGAAGATCCCGGGCAGCCCGTAGATCTCGCCTCCGGCGAGCAGCCCGAAGATGACGAGGAGCGGGTGCAGCCGCAGCGCGCTGCCCATGACGTTCGGGACGACGATGTGGCCCTCGATCTGGTGGATGGCGAGGAAGAGCAGCGCGACCCAGATCGCGGAGAAGGGATCGACGATCAGCGCGTAGATGATCGGCGGTATCGCGCCGAGCCAGGGACCGAGGTACGGGATCAGCTCCATCGCCGCGACCCACGCTCCGAAAAGGAGCGCGTAGCGGTCCATCCCCTCCGCCCAGCCGAGGACGCCCAGCACCCAGAGCCCCACGCCGGCGCTGGTGCCGATGATTAGCGAGAGCAGCACCTGGCCGCGCACGTAGCCCGCCAGGGCGCTCTCGATCCGCGGGATGAGCGAGCCCGAGCCCGGGTGTGGCGGAAAGCGACGGTCCACTGCGGCCGATAACCGGCCCATGTCCAGGAGCATGTAGACCGACACGACGATGATCAGCACGAGGCTGAAGAGCAGCTCGAAGATCGAGAGCGCCGCGCCCTCCAGGAAATCGATCGCGCGGCTCGTGTACTCCTGCGGATTGGCATCGCGGAGCGAGTCGACGAAGTCCTGACCCTGCTCCCGGACCTGGATCCGCTCGAGCCCGTGGTCGTCGAGCCAGGCCTGGAGGCGGTCGACGTCCTGCTCGGCCTCGGTCTGGCCGGTCTGTCCGCGTTCGACCGTAAGGTAGGTGTCGATCCGGTCCGCAGCCTCGCGTGACTGGTCGATGACGACCGCGCCCAGTGCGATCGCCCCGACCACGATCGCGGTGGCGAAGCTCAGGTAGACGACGGCGATCGAGAAACCACGCGGAATCCGAAGCCGGCCGAGCGCCCGCACGAGGGGATCGAGCAGAAGCGCGATCAGGGCGGCGACCAGGAAGAGGAAGACGACGTGAGAGACCGCCGACGCGAGCGTCCACAGAAACAGCAGGGCGAGCGGCAGTCCGACGAGCTGAATCCAGCGCGGAATCTCGACCTTCTGGACTCCCGTCGGCATCGCGCTGATCGTAGCGCCGAGGTCATCACGCTCAGGCCTCCGGCCTGGAACTGGGATATCGCGGAAAATGGGAACCTTGCGCTCGAGCGTTACGAGGCTGAGCTCGAGTTGGCTCTAGACTCCTCCGGCCCCATGTCCCAGAGGTCCCAGTTGAAGCCGCGCAGTCGGTCGGTTAGCGTGCCCCCGATGCCTTCGGCCAAGGCAGTCGAGCAGGCGCGTCGCGCCCGCAGGCGGCGCGCGGCCGGTCACAAACGGGCGAGGCGTGTCGCGCTCCTCGTCCTCGCGTCTTCGGCGGTCGGAGTAACCCTGCTCTTGAGCGCGTTCGGCTCGGGCACGGCTACCCCCGCGCGGACCGCCCCTGCTCCGGCGCAGCGACTGCTCCCGACAGGGCCGCCGCGGCCCCAGATCGTCGCGCTCCGAGACACGCTGCGAATCCAGATGCCGATCTCGCAGTCACGGGTAACGGCGATCGGCTACCACGGGGTCGACAACGGCGCACTCGCGCTCGCGCCTGTTGGGCGGCAGGCGAACGAGGGAGTCCTCGCGCGCTTCGCCCGCAGGATCCTCGGCAGCGGAGACAACGGGCTCGCCTACTACCGACTGGGCGGCGAAGGGCCTGCCACTGCGGTGCTCGACGTCGGAGCCGCCCCCGGGACGGACGTCTACGCGCCGGTCAACGGAACCGTCGTGGGAATCACCGACTTCGTGATCAGCGGGCGGAAGCTCGGCAGCCGCATCGACGTCCAGCCGGCGAGCGCGCCTTCGTTCGTCGTCTCGCTCAGTCACCTGCGCTCCGACCCGGCGCTCACCGTCGGCACCGTCGTGACGGCGGCGACGTCGAAGATCGGCACCGTGCTCGACTTCTCGCGGGTAGAGCGGCAGGCGCTCGCCCGCTACACGCAAGACGCGGGCAATCACGTCTCGGTGGAAGTCCGCCCCGCCGCCACCCTGGCCATCCCATAATCCTCCTCTTCGTCGCCGACGTGAACGGGACGCCCGGGGTGCGCGCCGTCGAGCGCCTGCTCCCCGAGCTTCGGGAAGAGCTTCGCGCGGACTTCTGCGTCGCCAACGGGGAGAACGCCGCCGACGGCCTCGGAATCACCCCGCACCTCGCCGAGCGGATCCTCGCGTCCGGCGTCGACGTGGTCACCCTCGGCAACCACGCCTGGCGGCGCAAGGAAGTGATCCCGTACCTGGCGGAGACCGATCGCGTCATCCGCCCCGCCAACCTCTCGAAGCACACAGCCGGCCGAGGGCTGACCTTCGCCGTGGGCTCGAACGGCACCACCGTGGCGGTGATCAACCTCCTGGGGCAACTGTTCCTCGCGCCGCCGATGGGCCCTTGGGAGGTCGTCGACGAGCTTGTTGCGGAGGCCCGCCGGACGACACCGGTGATCCTCGTGGACATCCACGGCGAGGCGACGAGCGAGAAGGTGGCGATGGCCGCCTACCTGGACGGAAAGGTCACCGCCGTGCTCGGAACGCATACGCACGTCCAGACCAACGACGCACGGGTCTCGCCGGCAGGCACGGCGGCGATCACCGACGCAGGCATGACCGGCCCGCACGACTCCGTGATCGGCGTCATCACCGAGCTTGCTGTCGAGCAGATGCGCACGGGCGTTCCGGTCCGCTTCCGAACGGCGAGCGGAGGAGTGAGGCTCGAGGGCGTGCTCGTGGAGTGTGGCGAGGACGGCCGGGCTACTCGCTGCGAGCCGGTTCGCGTCGAACTGCCGACATGAGGACGACGAGCAGGGCAACGAGGGTCAGGTCGCGGGCGAGGACGAGCCACGACGCAGCCGCGTCGAACTCGAGCGCCAGCCTCCAGTAGCGGAAGGGAAACCAGAGCTGGGTGAGGACGAGCGCGACGGCGAGGAGCCCGGACGCGCCGAGCCCGCGCCGCCCTCGGACGAGGGGCACGAGCGGGATGAGCCAGATCAGGAACTGCGGCGAGAGGACCTTCCCGAGCGTGACGAACGCACACACAGCCGCAGCGCTCGCGGCGAGCAGGCGGTCGCGGCTCGCCGGCCCTCGTGCGTACCAGAGCCAGATCGCCAGGAGCACAGCGACCTGGAGCACCGTCGAGGCGACGGCGATCACCTCGGCTCCGCTGCCGGCCAGGTTCTGCGAGCCGTGGCTCTCATCCAGCGTCAGGTCGAGCCCGAAGAGCTGATGGACGGCGAGCATCAGGCCCGAGCCAAGGCTCTCGATCTGCAGCGGCCGTGAGGCCTGGGCCCACAGTGAGTCCCAGAGACCGCCCGGCGAGACGATCGCGAACGGGAGAAAGGCCGCCGCCACGACGGCGACGTAGGTTCCGGCGCACGCGAACGTCTCTCGCCGGCCGCGCAGCCGCCAGACGTGGGCCAGCGCGATCGGAAGGATCACGGCCGGGAAAACCTTTGCCGCCGTCGCCAGGCCGAGCGAGCCGAGCCCGAGCCTGAAGCGCCCGAAGACGAGAAACACGAGCGCGACCAGGGTCAGCGTGACGGGCCAGAGATCGAAGCGCGAGAGGTAGACGGAGCCGAGCGCGAGCGGGGCGGCGGCGACGTACAGAGGCGCCCACAGCGACGGGGCGATCGCCGCGACAAGCAGGACGCAGGCCACGCCGAGGCTGACCAGAAGGCCTTCGAAGCGGTGGCGATACCGCTCCGAGCCGCCCGCTCCGAGCGCGGGCAGGACGAAGACCGGCAAAGCCCCCGGCGGGTATTCGACGCGAAAGTCCCGATAGGGCATCCGCCCGTCCGTCATGGACTCGCCGTAGCGCTGGTAGACCGGCGTGTCGACGATGTCGTTGCGCGCGTAGAAGCCGTGGTGGAGCAGTCCCCAGACCAGGAGAAAGAGAACGACGCCGAGGGCGGCGCTAGCGAGCCGCGACCAGCTCGC
>DASSCT010000142.1:0-2914 GCA_035697545.1 Gaiellaceae bacterium
CCGTCCGGGTTCAGCGTCACGAGATGCGCGAGCGAGCCGGATTCGATCAGCTCACGGGCGCTCTCCGGCAGCTCCATGAGCTGAAGCGTGCCAGATCAGGCTACAGCCGGATCTGGCGCATGGTGACCTTGATGCCGTCGCGCGAGAGGTGATAGACGACGATGCGTGCGCGCCGGAGCCCCGGTCGCCGTTCGAGCCGGCGGCCCGCTCGCGAGAGATGCAACCGCAGGCGCACCGGCGCAGCCGGGTTGGCACGACGCTGCCCTGATCCGATCGTTCGCGGGATGCCGATGTCCCAGCGACCGGCGGAGGTCGTCACGACCCCACCCAGACGCCCGGCTTGGAGCGAACCGACCTTCACGAGCAAGTCGCCGTTCCGCGCGCGGTCGAGGTCGAGCAGGCGGAGTCTCCCGGCTCGCCTCGAGGAAGTCTCTTCGGGTTCGTCGCTGTCGAGCTCGTCGAACCAGTCGTCGAACTCGTCCTCCGCGGGCGCGTCGGACTGGTCGTCATCCAGGCCGAAGTCCGGGTCTTGGGACTCGTCGCCGAGCAGGTCCTCGTCCGCGTCGGGCTCGATCGTTGCCTCGAAGAGGAGCTCGCGTCCGGTCCCGCCGTCCATGTGGCAGGGGGCACACGGCTCAATGAACCATTGCACGCTGCCGTCGGGCTGGCGGCGGATCCTCGTCCCGAGATCGACCTGACCCGAAGGCAGCAAGAAGCCGATCGAGTCACCGGGCTCCACGGGGAGGTGCAGGTCCTGCACCTCGTGTACCTCTGCGTCCGACGAGACGACGGGCAGCGGGGCATACCCGGCGATCGTCACGCCGATGTCGTCATCCGCCGCGGGCTTCAGCACCGCGATTCTGGGCTGTTCGCCGCCGGTGATCCGCTTCGCGTTCACACGGGCGGAGACGAGCACGCCCGGCTCCTGCACCTCGACGTCGGAGCCGTGGAGGGCGAGCTGCCGGAAACCGATGCTCTTACCCGCGGGACAGGCGTAGGCGGCGCAGGCAAATGCATCGGGCTCCACGCTCGGATCCACCGAGCCGAGCACGGTTGCGGCCTCAGCTCGTTGGACGCCTGCGAGCAACCCGAGCACGAGCGCCGCGGCGAGTACAAGAGTGGGGCGTCGCCGAACTGCCATCACCTTGCGTTCGCACACGGAGCGAGCATGGTTCGGTCAAGCTGCGCTCGGCCGGTAGCTTCCAGTCGAAGTGCATCGACGCATGCTCGGATCCGAAGGCCCGAGCGTCTCGGCGCTCGGGCTCGGCTGTATGGGGATGTCTGCGCTCTACGGCCCTGCGGACGAGGCCGAGAGCCTCGCCACCATTCGCGCGGCCGTGGATGCCGGAGTCACCCTGCTCGACACTGGCGACTACTACGGGATGGGTCACAACGAGCTCCTGATTCGGGACGCGCTGCGTGGGCGAGACCGCGAGGACGTCGTCATAAGCGTCAAGTTCGGGGTGCAGCGCGGTCCCGACGGTGCCATCCTCGGCCTCGACGGCCGCCCCGCCGCGGTGAAGAACTCGCTCGCCTACACCTTGACCCGTCTCGGCAGCGACTACGTCGACATCTACCGGCTCGGCCGGCTCGATCCCGAGGTGCCGATCGAGGAGACGGTGGGCGCGATCGGAGAGCTCGTCGAGGCCGGATACGTCCGCCATGTCGGGCTCTCGGAGGCGGGAGCCGACACGCTGCGTCGCGCACAATCCGCGCACCCGATCGGGGATTTGCAGATCGAGTATTCGCTCGTCTCCCGCGGGATCGAAGACGAGATCCTGCCCGTCTGCCGCGAGCTTGGAATCGGAGTCACCGCGTACGGCGTTCTCTCCCGCGGGCTGATCAGCGGCCACTGGTCCGCGGAGCAGCCGCTGGCCGCCGGCGACTTTCGCGGCGGCATGCCGCGTTTCAGCGGCGACAATCTCGAGCGCAATCTCGCCCTCGTCGAAGCCCTGCGGGCGGTTGCCGAGGCGAAGAGCGCCTCAGTGGCGCAGCTGGCAATCGCCTGGGTGCTCTCGCGTGGCGAGGACATCGTGCCGCTCGTCGGCGCGCGCCGGCGAGATCGGCTGAGTGAGGCTTTGGGCGCGCTGGACATCGATCTCACACCCGGCGATGTGGCCGCGATCGAGCGCGCCGTGCCTCGAGACGCAGTTGCGGGCGAGCGCTATGACGCGCGCCAGATGGCGATCCTCGACAGCGAAGGGCCACGCTAGCCGGCCGGGCCGGGGCCATGGCGCACCCCGACCCGGCGACGAGCACTACGAGGGGCAGCTGACCTTCGGGTTCCAGGCGAAGAACAGCCCGCTGGGGTTCCGATCCCAGAGCCACGCGTGGAGTGCATAGAAGGTAGGAAGGCCGAAGCGGTTGGGGCTGGGGATCAGGTCGAACGTCGTCCCGAAGAGCTTGGGAGCCTCCGCGTTCGCACCGTGTGCGTCTTCCCACGCGGCCTTGAAGACAACGTACTCGAGCGCGGCAAGGCGGAAACCGCCGCCGGGCTTCGTCGCATAGACGAGCGCCTCGGGCCGCGCCGGATCGAGCTTCTCGTCGAGCAGCGACGTGTTCACGAAGTGGTCGCCCATCGCGCCGACGGAACCGTTCGAGATGCAGGTCTTGCCGCTGAGCTCCGGCAGGTGGAAGGTGTAGCCGGCTTGCTGGGCGGCGTCGAGGTTATGGAAGCGGGCGTTCGCTGTCGCCGCTCCTCCCACGTCGGAACGGTCGCCGGCCTGGGCGATTCCGTACCCGCCCAGCGCAACCAACGGGACGGCGGCGATGCAGATGACGAGTAGACGTTTCATTCACACACTCCTTCTCTCTCGATTCAGACCGCTACCGGAGCCGGATCCGGCCGCACGACGACCGTGTCCGCCACGGCGACGATCTCGTCGACCGGCAGGCCGGCGCGGTAGGCGTGGGT
>DASSCT010000143.1:0-9786 GCA_035697545.1 Gaiellaceae bacterium
CCAGCGCTTTGAACGGATCGACGTCGTCATCGCGATGTCGATCGCGGGCCTCGTCAATCTCTCGATCCTCGCCATCTTCGCCGCCTCGCTGGGCGGCCTCGGCGTGGACGAGATCCCAGTCGCGCACGACCTCCTCGAAGCTAAGGAAGGCGCCACGGTCGCCTTCCTCTTCGCGCTTGCGCTGCTCGCCTCCGGCCTCTCGTCTTCGTCTGTCGGAACCATGGCCGGACAGGTAGTGATGCAGGGCTTCATCAACCGCCAGATCCCGCTCTTCCTGCGCCGCGCGATCACGCTCGCGCCTGCCCTAATCGTCGTGGGGATCGGGCTCGACCCCTCCCGCGCGCTCGTCATCAGCCAGGTCGTCCTGTCGTTCGGGATCCCGTTCGCGCTCGTCCCGCTGATCTGGATCACGAGCCGCCGCGACCTGATGGGCACCCTCGCCAATACCCGGCTGACGACCGCCGCTGCGTGCGCGATCGCTGCCGTGATCATCACACTCAACGTCGTCCTGCTGGCGGACCTCGCTTTCCGTTAGAGCGCGACCGGGCCTCCCGACTTGGCCGAGCGATATAGGGCCTCGATCGTCCTCGCCTGACCGAGGGCGTCCTCCCGCCCGAGCAAGGGCTTGCTCTGACGCCGGATCGCGTCACTCAGGTTCTCGAGCTCGAGGCGGTAGGAATCGGCCCGCTCGAGCTCGATCCGCTCGGTCCCGCCGTCGCTCCGAACCTCGATCACAGGCGTCCGGGCATGGAACGGGTCGTCGAGGAAGAGCGACGCCTCGTCCCCGATTGCCTCGAGCTCGTCGCGGGTCGGCATCCGAAAGCCGCAGTCGAACTGGCCGACCACATCCCCTGGAAATCGCATGGTCCCGTGGAAACGGACGTCGACGCCCGTCGGACCGACCACCTGCTCGCCATAGACGCGCTCGGGCTCGCCGCCCAGCAAACGCGAGCTCGAGACGCAGTAGCAACCGACGTCCATGAGCGCGCCGCCTTCGACGTCGGAGCGCAGCCGGACGTTCTCGTCGTCGTGCAGCAGGAATCCGAACGTCGCGCGGATCGCCTGCAGGGTTCCGATCGCGCCGCCTTCGACGAGCTCGACGAGCTTCGAGGTCTGCGGGTTGTGCCGGTACATGAACGCCTCCATCACCAGGAGATCCGCTCGTTCGGCGGCATCGAAAAGCTCCTCGACGTCTGCCGCGCGGCGCGAGAGCGGCTTCTCGACGAGCACGTGCTTGCCCGCCTTGAGGGCGCGAAGCGACCACTCGACGTGCATCGAGTTGGGGAGCGGGTTGTAGATCGCCTCAACGCCGGGGTCCTCGAGGAGCTCCTCGTAGGTGCCGTACGCACGGGGAATCCCCCACTCGCGCGCGTACTCCTCGGCCTTGCGCTGATCGCGACTCGCGACGGCGACGAGGTCGGTCTTTGGCGACTCCTGTGCCGGCGGGATCACCAGCCGGTTGATGTGCGCCGTCGAGAGGATCCCCCAGCGGACCGGCTCGAAGCTCATGAGCGGGTCAGCGGCCGGCGGCGGCCTGGCGGCGGCGCAGCACGGTGTCGAGCGTCACCGCCGCGAGCAGGATGACGCCGGTCGTGATGAGCTTGACCGAGTCGGGGTAGCCGACGAGGTCGATGCCATTCGCGACGATGGCGATGATCAGGCCGCCGAAGAGCGCGCCGCTCACCCGGCCGCGGCCTCCGAAGAGGCTGACCCCTCCGATCACGGCCGCCGAGATCGCGTCCAGAAGGATCGTGCCGCTACCCGCCGTCAGGTCGACCGAGTTCAGCCGGGAGGCGAAGATCACGCCGCCCATCGCCGCCATCGCGCCAGAGATCATGAAGACGGTGACCCGGATGAACTTGACGTTGATGCCTGCCCGCCGGGCCGCCTCTGCGCTGCCGCCCACCGCGTAGACGTGACGGCCGTAGGTTGTGCGCCCGGCTACGTAGGCCGCGCCGACGACGAGAGCGAGCATGATCAACCCCACCAGAGGAACACCTCGCGAGTGGTTGCACACCGCGACTGCGGCGAACACGAGCGCGCCGTAAAAGAGCACGCGAACGGCGGTGAGAACGACGTTCCCGGTGCTCAGGCGCGCGCGCCGGCGACTCAAGTACATGCCGAACGTGGCGGCGGCGTACCCGACGGTAAAGATGACCGCGATCGCCCAGCCCTGGTTTTCCGAGAGCACGTAGTTGGCGACGTTGTTGATGTAGGCGTCCTGGATCCCGATCACGCCCTCGGTCCCGAGCTGGCGCAGGATCACGCCCTGCCAGATCAGCAGTCCGGCGAGCGTGACGACGAACGACGGCACGCCGATGAACGCAACAAACGACCCCTGCAGCGCTCCGATCGCAGCGCCGACTGCGATCGCGGCGGCGATCGCGACGAGCCCCGGATACTGGTGCCCCGAGTCCGGCACCTGCAACTCTGCGACCACGACCCCCGCCAGACCGCTGACGTAGCCGATCGAAAGGTCGATCTCGCCGATGAGCAGGACGAACACGACTCCGATCGCGATCACCGTCACTCCGGCCATCTGGCCGATCAGGTTCGTGAAGTTGACAGCGCTGAAGAAGACGTCGCTCTTCGACGTGAAGTACAGCGTGATTGCGATCAGGCCGAGGATGACCGGCAGGCTTCCGACCTCCCCGCCCTTGAGCGCCTCCCAGCGCGCGCGCAGGACGGCGCCCAGGCTGTCCCCTGTTGCCGCTGCCTGGACCTCAGCCGGCGCAGCGGTGCTCACGGGGCGACCTCCGCCTCCTCCGGGGCCGCTTTCCCGGCCGTGATCGCCTGCACGATCTCCTGCTCGTTGGTCTGCGCCCTCTCGTAGACACCGACGTTGCGGCCCAGGCGAAGGACCGTGATGCGGTCCGCGACCTCGAAGACGTCGACGAGGTTGTGCGAGACGAGCACGACCGCGAGCCCCTGCTCGGCGAGCCGCCTCACGAGCGAGAGCACCTGGTGGGTCTGCGCGACCCCGAGCGCGGCCGTGGGCTCGTCGAGGAAGACAACGCGGTTGTTCCACATCACCGCCCGAGCGACCGCCACCGACTGACGCTGCCCGCCCGAAAGCGTCGCGACGGGCTGCCGAACGGATCTGATCGTGGTGACCGCCAACGAGGAGAGCGTCTCGGCCGTCCGCTGTTCCATGGGGGCCTCCTTGAGGCGGAACAACAGATCGTGCTCCTCACGCCCGAGGTACATGTTCTGCACGACATCGAGGTTGTCGGCGAGCGCGAGATCCTGGTACACGACCTCGATTCCCAGCTTGGCCGCGTCCTTCGGCCCGTGGATCGTTACGCGCTCGCCCTCGAACAGGATCTCGCCGCTGTCGGTCGAGTAGATCCCAGCGACGCACTTGATCAGCGTGGACTTCCCGGCGCCGTTGTCTCCCACGAGGGCCATGACTTCTCCGTCGCGGACCTCGAAGTCGACTGCGTCGAGCGCCTGCACCGCGCCGAAACTCTTCGAGACGTCGTGAAGCTCTAGGGTCGGGGCGGGCTCGGGGGTCGGGGCGGGCTCGGCGCTCACCTGCGGTTTCTAACACGCTGGAGGCGCCCCGAGGGGCGCCTCCAGACGTCGGTAGTTGTTACTTGCAGTACTTCTTGTACTGCCCGACACACACCTGGCTCCTCTTCAAGAACCCGTCCTTGAAGAGCAGCGTGTAGTTCTTCTTCGTGATCCAGACGGGTGTCAAGAGGATGGAGGGCGTGCCGCTGACCTTGCCGTTCACGCCCAAGACCTTCCTGCCCTTGACGAGCGCGATCGCGGCGGCCGCGGCTGCGTTCGCCTCTCTACGCACCGACTTGTACACCGTGCCGCTCTGCCAGCCGGCGAGGATGAACTGCGCGCCGGTCGGCGTCGCATCCTGTCCGGTCAGCGGGATCGGCTTGAGCCCGTGCGCCTTGAGCGACGCGATGACGGCCCCGGCGAGGCCGTCGTTCGCCGCGATCGAGGCGTCGACCTTGTTGCCGTTCCTGGCCAGGATCTGATCGAAGATCCGCCGACCCTTGATGGGATCCCAGTCGGTCCACTGGTCGCCGCCCTTGGCCTTCTTGAACGTGCCGCTCTTGTAGAGCGGATTCAGGATCGAGTCGTAGCCCTGCTTGAACAGCTTGGCGTTGTTGTCCTTGATGTCGCCGTTGAGCTCCGAGACGACCGCGTTCTTCTTTCCCTTCGCCCTGAGCGCCGCCATGAGGCCCGCTCCTTGGAGCTTGCCGACGCGCACGTTGTCGAAGGACACGTAGTACGACGCCTTACTGCCGACGACGAGGCGGTCGTAGTCGATGACCTTCGCGCCGCGGCTCACCGCGAGGTTGGTGATCGCGATGCCCGAGGCGGGGGTCAGCTGGTCGAGCAGGATGACCTTGGCGCCCTGGGCCAGACACTGCTCGGCCTGAGACCGCTGCTTCTGCGCGTCACCGAGCGCGTTCAGGACCGACGCTCCAACGCCGGCCTTGCGGAACGCGGCCTTGAGGTAGGGCGCATCGAACAGCGTGTACCGCGTCGATGACTTCGTATCCGGCAACAAGGCACACACCTGGATTGACGCGGCCTGCGTGCGGGCGGGGCCCGTCGACCGCGCCGACGCGCCTGCGGCCAGCACGCCGACGAGGACGAGAGCCGCCACAGCAAACGCCCACTGCTTTTTTCTCATGAACTCCTCCTTGAACTGGGTAGCGGTGGCGTAATACTACTCCTCTAGTGCATTAGTTCAAAAAGCGCCACGGTTACGAGACCGGGTACTTGCGCTCCTTCGAGCTACCCTCGTAGCGCGTGCGAGTGGTGAGGTATGGCCTGACGTTGCGGCGGGTGACGAAGTGCAGGCCCGTGTTCGTGTCGGCCGGAGCGACGAGCCCGCCTGTGTACTTGGCGAGAAAGAGCTGGAAGATCGGCAGGAACCCCTGAAGGTACGGCTGCTGGTCGATCGTGAAGTCGAGATGGCCGTCGGCGATCGCGCGCAGCGTCCCCGGCAGCAGGTCATAGCCGCCCGCCCTCACGCCGCGCTTCGCCAGTCCGTAGCGCCGCATCACTTCTGCGACGCCCTGTGTCGAGCCGCCGTCCACCGCGAACATCCCGCGGAGCCCCTTGTGCGCGCGGTAGGTGGCTTCGATTCGAGCCCGCTCCGTGCGGACCTTCGGCCCGGTGGCGACGACCTTCGTCCGGATCGGCATGCCCGAGTCGCGGATCGCGTCGAGCGCCCCATCGACCCGAGGCTGGATGTTCAGCTGGCCGGGCGTCGCGATGAAGATGAAGACGTCGCCTTCGCGGACTAGCTGGGCCACCCGCGCGCCGAGCTTGAGACCCGACTGGTAGAGATCCTGGCCCACGTACGAGAGGCGCTGGTTTCCGCGACCCCCGTCGGCGTTGTACGAGACGACGGGAATCCCGCGCTTCAGCGCCTCGGCCGTGGCGACGTTGAACGCCCTTGGCTCGATGAGCGAGACGGCGATGCCGTCGGCCTCGAACCTGATCGCCCGGCGCATCGCGGCGAGCATCTCACCGACGTCACTGCGCCTCGATCCCCTCCACTCCGCTCTCACTCCGTAGAGCGAGCAGGCGTCCTGGATCCCGTACCAAGTCGGAACGAAGAACGGATTCGTCGTCGCGTGGTTCACGAACACGAACCGCCAGCGCGGATGCGGCCTGAGAAAACCGGTAGACGCTTGCTCGGTGAGCGCGGCCGACGCTTGCTCCGTGAGCGCCGACGGCAAGGAGACGCCCGCCGCAGCGAGCCCGAGCCGGCGGAGCAGCTCCGAGCGGTCGAGCGAGTCCGGGCTCACGCCGGCGTTCGCTGAACGAGCCGGAGCGTCGCGATGACGATCAGCGCGGCGAGGCCGAGGAAGATCCCCGCCTCGATCGCCTGGAATGTCCAGAACCGGTCGGCGGGCTGGAAAGAGACGGCGCGCCGCCAGCCGAGCGCGAGCAAGTACTCCTGCACGTCGATACGCGCAGCCTGTGCATGCTCGATCGCGAGGTTCTCGCTCGCCGCGGAGATCTGGCGGCCGAGGGCGTCGACGAGCGAGTTGCTGAGCACCCAGTCGTGGGCATGGGTGTTGGGCGTCAATCCTGTCGCAGTGTCGTGCTCAGGGGCGAGATACCGCGGCCGGAGGAAGGTCGCGACCGCGAGGCGAACGGCCACGAAGGCGGCAAGCGCAGCCGTCATCGCCGGGACCGTCCGACGGAGGAGTGCCCCGGAAAAGACGCCGAGGGCGAGGGCAAACACGGCGTAGGCTGGGACAACGACGCCTTCGAGCTCGAAGCGGCTGGGGCTCATCCGTCCTTCGAGCCGATCGAACGGCAGCCGCCACCACATGACGATGAGGCTCAGCGCGAGCGCGCCGAGGACAGTCGCAGCCGACAGCAGCAGCGTCTGCGAGAGCAGCCAGCGGCGCCGGGTGATCCCCTGTGTCCAGGCGAGCCGGTATGTCCCATGCTCGAGCTCCCGGGCCAGGAGCGGAGCGCCGACGAAGACGGTGACGAGCGCCGGGAGGAAGACCAGGTAGCGCGCGACGAGGACGAGGGTGTCGTGCTCAGTCTGGAAGTGCCGCACGATGATGTCGCAACCAGAGCGCGAGGCCGGCGGGAGACAGGTCGCAAGCTCCTGCTGGTCGAACGCCGCTCGGATTGACGGGCCCGTCGCTGCGGCCAGCAGCGCGACGGCCAGCAGAACCACGCCGCCGGCGAGGATCTGGATTCGGTTCTGCCGCCAGGTCACCCATGCCATTGGAGACGCCTCCGTTCCTGCGGCGCGGGCTTCGGAAGCCGCTCGGGGGCCATGTAGCCGAGCAGCAGCTCCTCGAGCCCGATCTCGTCGACCGACCAGGTCGGATCGGCCACCGGTGCCGACAGCCGGGCCAGCAGCGTCATCTGCCGGCCGCTCGAACGCTCACGGACGATCTCGCTGACGCCGCCGATCCGGCCGAGGGGGCGACTGCCGCCCGTGAGCAGGCGGTGCGATGCAAGGAGCTCCTCGACGTTCCCCTCGAGTCGGACCCGGCCGTCGCTCAGAAGCACGATGTGGTCGGCGATGCGCTCGATGTCGGCCACGACGTGCGACGCGACGACGACGGTGGCGCCAATGTCGGCGACCCCGTCCATCAGCATCTGCAGGAACTCGCGACCGGCCTTTGGATCGAGCCGGGCGAACGGCTCGTCGAGCAGGAGCAGCCGCGGACGCTTCCCCAGCGCGACGGCGAGCGCGAGGCGAGCCCGCTCGCCGGCCGAGAGCGCCGAGACGCGACTGTTCGACGACAGGCGGGCGAGTGACCCGGTGGCAAGGGACGAGTCCCAATGGGCGTTTGTCTTCCGGGCGAAATCGAGCGTCTCGCCGACGGTGAAGGAGCGGTACAGCGGCGCGTCCTGTGCGACGTAGCCGACTTCACCGAGTGTGTCCGGGTCCCTCCACGGGTCGCGACCGAGCACGCTGATCGTTCCCTCCGTGGGCGCGAGCAGCGCGACGGCAAGGGAGAGGAGCGTCGACTTTCCTGCGCCGTTCGGCCCCGCCAGGCCGACAATCGCATGCTCAGGGATCGTCAGCGTGCAGTCGCGAACAGCCCAGCCTCGGCGAAACCGCTTCCCCAGAGCACGGGTCTCCACCGCAGCGGTCATGCGACCCTTCGAACGAGCGCCTCCCGGAGCGTGTTCGAGATCAAGGCTCGGATGCTGTCCTCGTCCAGGCCCGCCTGCATCGCGGCGGCGAGCCAGCGCTCGAGCTCGCGGCGAAGCGCCTCGTGATGCTGGAGCGAGGGAGCGGCAAGGGTGTCGGCGATGAACGTCCCCCGGCCCGGTCGCGCCACCACGAGCCCCTCGCGCTCGAGGTCTCGATACGCCTTCGCGACCGTATTCGGGTTGATCGCCAGGTCCGCGACGACTTCTCGGACGGTTGGAAGCTGGTCGCCGAGGTCGAGCACGCCCAGGCGGAGAGCCTCCTTGACCTGCTGGACGATCTGGAGGTAGGTGGCCACCCCCGAACGCGAATCGAGATGGAACTCGATCATCGTCGCTCGATTGTACGCCGCGCCGTCGCAAACTCGGCCACACTTCAGATCCTGGAGGCCGCTCGATAGACGTCTTTCCGGCCAGCGCCGCAGTGGCCGACGGCGAGCTGACCGTCGGCGGGCTCCGCGCGTCTGCGCTCGCTGACGAGTTCGGGACACCGCTCGTCGTCTACTGCGAGCAGACGCTCCACTCGCAGGCCCGCGCGTACCTCGAGGCCGCCCCTGACGCGCTCGTCGCCTACAGCGTCAAGGCGTTTCCGAGTCTCGCGCTGCTCCGGCTCTTCGCACAGGAAGGCCTGGGCGCCGACGTTTCCACCCTCGGCGAGCTGACGTTCGCCCTTCGCGCCGGCGTCGCGGGCGAGCGGATCGTGATGCACGGCAATAACAAGAGCGACGAGGAGCTGCGAGCCGCCGCCGAGGCCGGCGTCGCGTTCGTCGTCCTCGATGCGCTCGACGAGATCGAGCGGGCGGCTGCAGCCGGCATCACTCGGGTGCTGGTGCGCGCCACGCCCGGAATCGACGCCGAGACGCACGACGCGATCAAGACCGCGCACCACGGCTCGAAGTTCGGGCTGCCTCCCGAGCAGACGCTGAAGGCGATTGCGAGCGCCCGGGATGCCGGGCTGGACGTCGCAGGGCTGCACGCCCACATCGGCTCGCAGCTGCTGGAGACCGGCGCGGCGCGGATGACGGTCGACTGGCTCGCCGGCTTCGCGGCGGAGTCCCGTGCCGAGCTGGGCTGGACGCCGACCGTGATCGACCTCGGCGGCGGGCTCGGGATCCAGTACGTGGAGGGCGAGATCGCTCCGGCGGCAGGGAAGTTTGTCGAGGCGCTCATCGACCGCTTGGAGCGCGCGTGGAAGCTCCACGACCTGCCGTTGCCACGGCTGATCTTCGAGCCGGGCCGGTCACTCGTCGGACGCGCAGGGATGACCCTCTATCGCGTCGGCGTCGTCAAGCAGGCGAGCGAGACGACCACGTATGTGGCGATCGACGGCGGGATGTCGGACAACCCACGACCGCAGCTCTACGGCGCGCAGTACACGGCATTGCTGGCCAATCGCGCCGGCGAGCCGGCGAGCCGCGCCTTCTCGGTCTGCGGAAAGCACTGCGAGTCGGGTGACGTCCTGATCGAGCGCGTGGAGCTTCCAGAGCCGCGGCGCGGCGACGTGCTCGCGGTCCCGGCGACCGGCGCGTACACCCTCGGCATGGGCTCCAACTACAACGGCGTACCGCGTCCGGCGGCCGTGCTCGTCTCGGACGGTCAGGTCAGGGTCATCCGGCGACGAGAGACCGTCGAGGACCTGCTCGCCTTCGAGCCATAGCCCTAGCCGGCTGTTCGGCGCTGGTTCGAGAGATCGAACGCGTCGACCGGCCCCCACGGGCCCATACGCGGATCGACCGCCTCGAGATCGTCGAGAACGGCCGTCCCGAAAAGCCGGTCGGTGAGGCTCCGATGGGTCGGCGTGACGATCATCATCAGGGCCGAGACGAAGGCGACGGCGGCGAGGACGTAGGACGCGTCCAGAATGTACCTCGACGTGCTGTCGAGGTGGCTGGGCTTGTCGAAGCTCGTCGAGTACTGGACGACGATGTAGACCGCAGCGGCGAGGACGGTCGACACGACACCGCGGATGAGGGCGACGGCGAACGATGGCCCCCGGCCGGTCTTGGACGAGACGATTCGGACGTCGCTCAGACGCATTCCGAGCGTCTGACTCGTGGGCAGCAGGAAGGCGAAGTACGCAACGGCCGGTGCGGGGATCAGCAACTGCGTGACGAC
>DASSCT010000144.1:0-7748 GCA_035697545.1 Gaiellaceae bacterium
GCAAATTGCAGGGTTTTCCCTTAGCAGACCTCTAAGCCGGATTCTGTCGGGGGTGACCATCTCTCTAGGCCGTCAGTTGCCCGACGGCTCGAGCAGCGCACCCGGCTCCTCGGCGGGCCGCGTCGACGGAGCCTGCTTCGCCTTGCACCGGACGGGGTTTGGAAGCCGCCGCGTCACCGCAGCGCTGGTGGGCTCTTACCCCACCTTTTCACCCTTACCACCGGCGTCTCCGGAGAGTCGTTCGCCGCTGGCGGTCTCCTTTCTGTGCCACTTTCCGTCGGCTTTCGCCGCCTGGGATTTCCCCAGCGTCCTGCCCTTTGGTGTCCGGACTTTCCTCGGACCGGCTCGCGCCGGCCCGCGGTCACCCGGCCTGCAAACCCAATTGTAGCCCGGCTCTTCCTGCGTCGCGAAGCGCGAAACCGCACTCCGGACACTCGACCTCGCCGGGGCGCGAGAGCACGAACTCCCCGCAAACGAGGCATTCCATGCTCACGCCTCGCATCAGCGCCAGGAGCTCCTGGTCGAGCGTCCGGTTGAGTGGCTTGACCTCGCTCATCGCACTTGCCGGAAGACTCCAATCACCTTGCCGAGCACCTGGACGTGGTCTGCGTAGATCGGCTCGAGCGCTTCATTTTCGGGCTGCAGGCGGATCCGCCCGTCCTCGCGGAAGAAGCGCTTGACCGTGGCCTCGTCGGCGGTTTCGTCGTCGCCGGGGAGCGCGACGACGATCTGGCCGTTCTCGGCGTCCTGCCGGCGCTGAACCACGACGAAGTCGCCGTGGAGGATCCCGGCATCGACCATCGAGTCGCCCTTGACGCGCAGCACGAACTCCTCACCGCCGGCCGAGAGTGGCTCGGGGACGGCGAGATAGTCCTCGATGTTCTGTTCGGCAAGCAACGGCCCGCCCGCGGCGATCTCGCCGACGAGTGGAAGCCGGTGGACGTCCGGCGGAGCCTCGGCCTCGCGCCTCCGATCGGCCAGCTCGATTGCGCGCGGCTTCGTCGGGTCTCGGCGCAGGAAGCCGGCGCGCTCAAGCTGCGCGAGGTGGGCGTGCACGGTCGACGGCGACCGGAGCCCGACGGCCTCGCCGATCTCACGCACCGTCGGTGGGTAGCCGTGCTCGTCGACGAATGCCCTCAGGTAGTCCAGGATCGCGCGCTGCCGCTCGGTCACCATCTGGCCTCCTTCCGCGAACATGTGTTCGATTACGGTAGCGAGGGCGCCGGACGGCGTCAACTGAAAAGGCCCCGCAGGGCCTCTGATGCTCTATGCGCTGGAGAGGACTTGAACCTCCACGGGCCGCAAAGCCCACAAGGCCCTCAACCTTGCGCGTCTACCAATTCCGCCACCAGCGCGCGCGGTCCAGTGTAGCGCCGGTTACTGGAGGAGCCGGAACAGGATGACCGTGTTCGCGCCGAAGATCAGCGCGACCACGATCGTGAGCCTCGTCAGGTTGCGCTCGACAATGTGCGTCCCGCCCTGGGAGGCGGGCACGAACCCCATCCCGCCGAGCCCCGCCTCGCGTCCGGAGTGCATCAGGACGAGCGTGATCAACGCCAGCGAGACGATGAAGTGGAAGAAGACCATGACCCCGAGCAGCATGGGCCGCCCAGGGTAGCAACGCTTAGCGCGCGCTCAGCTGGAGGATCTCGCAGGCGAGCTCCTCGATGCGGTCCTTGGTGAGGAAGACGTCCGCACCGGCAAGCCGGGCATCGTCGATCTCGGCCGAGTTGGCACCGCCGGTCAGGATGAGGATCCGCGCGGCCGAGTGCGCCATCCTGATCTGGCGAGTTGCCTCGATGCCGTTCATCACCGGCATGCTGATGTCCATGACGACCACGTCCGGGTCGAGCTCATCCGCAAGCCGGATCGCGTCTCTCCCGTCGCACGCCGTCGCGACGACCTCGATGTCGACCTCGGACCCGAGCATGGCCTGGACCATCTCCCGGAACGGGGGCTCGTCGTCGACGACCAGGACGCGGATCGTATGGGTGAGAGGAACGGCGGCGGCGGAGGCGCAAGAATTCATTGGGTTCATCATGCATTCTGACTGATTTAACGCAAGTTTTGATAGGAAAATGGACGCGCGCGAACGAATTCAGAAACTGCTCGTAACCGGCGACAACCGCCTCAAGCAGGGAGTGGCGCCAGAGAAGGTTCGCGCGTCGTACCAGCAGGCGCTCGAGCTGGCCCGAACGGCCGGCTTGGAAGAGACCGTCAGGCCGCTGGTCGAGCGTCGTCTCGCCGACCTCGAGCGGCTCGCAGGAGAATCGCCTCCACCCGCTCCGCCTGACGCCTGAGATCATGCTCTTCGGCCGCAGCCCGCGCCGCGGGGTTCGGGCAGGGGAGCTTCGCGGCCTCGGCAAGCGCACGCGCCAGGTCGGTTACGTCCGTGGGGTCGACGAGCACGCCGGCCTCAGGCGTGACGAACTCGGGCGGCCCGCCGATTCGCGTCGCGACGACGGAGCGCCCGCACGCCATCGCCTCGAGCAGGGAGAGCCCGAACGGCTCGATCAGGCTGGGCTGGCAGACGACATGTGACCGGGCGATCCAGGCCGGCACCTCTTCGTGCGGCACCTTCCCGACCACGGTGACTCGGGGCCGGCCCTCGAGGTCCGCCCGCAGCGGGCCGTCGCCCACGAAGGTCAGCGTTCCGTCGGGCAACCGTCCGAAGGCTTCGGCCAGGCGGACGACGTTCTTGCGCTCCGTGAGCGAGCCTAAGCAGAGGAACGCAGTCGCGCCCTCAGGCGCGGGCTCGACGCGAAAGCGCTCGAGGTCGACGCCGCAGTCCACGACCTCTACCTTCCCGCGGGCCTCCGGCACCTTCGCCTCGAGCTCCGCCCGCAGGTAGTCAGAGACCGCCACGACGGCAGCCGATCTCCGGACGACGAAGCGCGTCGCGGGACGGATTCCCGGAAACACGCCGATGTTGCGAACGTCGCGGCCGTGTGCTGTAACGACGAGGGGCGCGCGGCTCGACAGCGCCGCCACGAGCCCTGTCGGCACGAGGAAGTGCGCGTAGACGACGTCCGGTCGAAAGCGTCGCGCGGCCGACGCGGTGCGCCGCACAAGCTCGGCGTAGCGACGCTTTCCGCCCGCGCGCCGGTCGAGGACCGCCCGCTCGAGGTCGTGACCGCGCCGCCGGAGCTCTTCCTCGAGCTGCTGGACGAACACGCCGAGATCCGGATCGTCCTCGCCCGGATACATCTGCGAGACAAGCAGGATGCGCACGGAGTTAGAAGCGCACCGCCCGATGGAGCCGCACGGCTTTCGCTACTCCCTTCAGCGGGACGTCGCCGACGAGCTCGAAGTCGACGTCCGTGACGCCGGCGCTCCGCTTTGCCTCGTCGCTCACCAGCACCTCGTGCGGACGGGCGTAGTCCGCGATTCGGGCGGCGACGTTCACCGTCCGACCGAAGTAGTCGCCCTCCTGGACGATGACCGCCCCGGCATTGATCCCGATCCGGGCCGGCATCGACGTCGCCCGCTCGGTGTTCTCGACGAGCTCGATGCCGCTGCGGATCGCTCCCGCAGGGTCGTCGAAGTGGAACATGACCCCGTCGCCGAGCCATTTGACCGGCCGGCCGCCGTGCGTCGTTGCGGTGTCCCGGACGACGGTGGCGAGATCGGACGCAACCTCGGCCGCGGCTTCGTCGCCTCGCTCTTCGGCGAGCCGCGTGTAGCCGGTGAGATCGAGGAAGGCGATCGCGGGAGGCTGTTTCGGCGGGCGTGGACTGATCCCTCGCTCCTCCATCGAGTCTTCCGCGACGCCGACCAGATACTCGAGGACGGCGCGCTCTCGGTGCCGGCGCTGGAGCCAGGAGACCAGGCCCTGGACGAGCACCGTGTAACTCCCGGCCCTCTCGTAGGTGAGGGCGTCCTTTTCCGCGTCGGAGACGTCGAACATCGCGACACGCTGGCGGACCGCCCGGTCGAAGAACTGGAGCCCCGAGGTGACGAGCCGCTGAATGCTGCCGCCGTACAGCCGTGCGAAGCGGGACAGCTCTTCGGCGTCAGCGAGGTCAAGCGTCGTCAGGAGCAGCGCGAGGTGCTCCGCGTCCTCGGCGCGAAGGCGATCGTCGGCGGGCGGCGGCAAGCCCATTTCCCTGCTGAGGCGGCGAAGGAGCTCCGGCTCTCGGCCGAGACTGGCGGCGAGCCGCTCGTAGGTCTCCGGCTGCCCCACCGGCTCGGGCATGAAGAGGCCCATCGGGAACGAGAGCTCTCCGGTGTTGACGCCGCGCGCGACGTCCTCGAGCGAGATCCCGGCCTGTTCGAACGCGGCCATGAGGCGCACGACGTGAACGTCAGACGACGGATGGAGACCGTCGTGCTGCTCCACAAGGCCGAGATCTTTGAGCCGCCGCACCTCCTCGAGCGAGCAGGGGACGAGGTCGGCCACTTCCTGCGCTGAGAGCTTGGCCACCGCCCGCTAGGCGTGCTGCGCGTCGAACGTTCCGAACTCGTCGCGCAGCACGTTGCAGATCTCTCCGACGGTGCACCGAAGACGAAGCGCCTCTCGCATCGGCGGCAGGAGATTCTCGTCGCCGCGGGCGACTCTGCGCACCTCCTCCAGCGCCGCCTCCGCCGCGCCGGCGTCTCGCTCGGCCCGGACGCGCGCCGTCCGCTCCAGCTGCCGCTTCTCGGCCTCGGGGTCGAGCTCGTGGAGCTCGATCGGCTCCTCCTCGTGCTCCTGGTAGCGGTTGACGCCGACGATCACGCGCTCGCCGCTCTCCACGCTTGCCTGGTGGCGGAACGCGGCATCCTCGATCTCGCGCTGGACGAATCCCTGCTCGATTGCCTCGACCGCGCCGCCGAGCTCGTCGATCCGCTCGATCAGCTCCCACGCACGGGTCTCGAGCTCCTCCGTCAGCGCCTCGATGAAGTAGGAGCCGCCGAAGGGGTCAGCGGTGTCGGTTCCTCCGGCCTCGTGGGCCAGGATCTGCTGCGTGCGGAGCGCGATCTTGGCCGAGCGCTCCGTCGGCAGCGCCAGCGCCTCGTCGAATGCGTTCGTGTGGATCGATTGCGCACCGCCGCCGACCGCCGAGAGCGCCTGGATCGCAACGCGGACGATGTTGTTCTCCGGCTGCTGCGCGGTCAGCGTCGAGCCGCCGGTCTGGGCGTGGAAGCGCAGTGCCTGGGCACCCGGGTTCGTGGCGCCGAAGCGTTCGCGCATGATCCGCGCCCAAAGCCTCCGCGCCGCGCGGAACTTCGCGATCTCCTGGAAGAAGTGGTTGTGGGCGTTGAAGAAGAAGGAGAGGCGTTCGCCGAACTCGTCGGGCGAGAGACCGGCCGCGACGGCCGCTTCGGCGTAGGCAATCCCGTTCGCGAGCGTGAAGGCCAGCTCCTGGACGGCGGTCGCGCCGGCCTCGCGGATGTGGTAGCCGGAGATCGAGATCATGTTGAAGCGCGGGAGCCGCTCATGGCAGTACGCAAAGACGTCGGTGGTGATCCGCATCGTCGGTCGGGGCGGGAAGATGTAGTTCCCGCGCGCGCAGTACTCCTTGAGGACGTCGTTCTGGACCGTGCCGCGCAACTCCGCGCCGGGCACTCCCTGTGTCTCGGCGACGAGCTCGTAGAGAAGGAGGAGTAACGCCGCCGGCGCGTTGATCGTCATCGAGGTCGAGACCTCGTTCAACGGGATGCTGTCGAAGAGCAGCTCCATGTCGGCGATCGAGTCGATCGCGACACCGGCCCGCCCCACCTCCCCTTCGGCCCGCGGATCGTCGGAGTCATAGCCGAGCTGCGTCGGCAGGTCGAAGGCGACGGAGAGGCCGGTCTGCCCCCGCTCCAGGAGGTAGCGGAAGCGCTCGTTCGTCTCCGTCGCCGACCCGAACCCGGCGTACTGCCGGATCGTCCACGGCCGCCCCCGGTACATGTCCTTGTAGGGGCCGCGGGTGAAGGGATACTCACCGGGGGGCTCGAGCTCGAGCCCCTCGACGTCCTCCTCCGTGTAGACCGGCTTGACCTCGATCTCGGAGTCGGTCTCGCGGCTGTCCTCGGTCGCGGTCACAAACGGAGGTTAGTCGGGACGCCCGGCGCCTCGTTGGGATGCGCCGGGCGGCTTCTTTACGGCGCTGTGTACGCCCAGTTCGCGAACCAGGCGGTGGAGCCGTCGGCGGCAGCCCGAAGCGAGACCTGGAAGCCGTCTCATGTGGTTCCTCCTCTGTCGACGGCGAACGGATGCGCGCGCCATTCTGAGCGGCGAGCCGGAAGTCGCCCTCGGAGGAATCCGGCGGCCAAACCTCTATAAGAGGAGGTGATGCGGAGGCTCGTGTTTCTGGCCGCGGCGGTCAGCGGCCTCGTGCTCGCCGCGCCGGGTTGGGCGGCGAGCGTCACGTTGCGGGCCGATCACCGAGTCGCGCGGTATGACGACATGGTTCGCTTTCGCGGGTCGGTCGCCTCAGCCTCGCCGGTACAGGTGGTCCTCGTTCGAGACGGCGTCGTCGTTCGCTCGACGGTTGCCAGCGGCGGCGCGTTCGTCTTCGATCTTCATGCGCGTACGCCGGGACATTTCGTCGCCCACACCGTCCTCGGAGACTCGGCGCCGGCGGTGCTCCGCCTGCAACCGCGGCTTCGGACTCGGATCGTGGGCCGGCGACTGTTCGGCCAGCGCGTGTACGTGGTCGGACGACTGCTGCCGGCTCGTGCGGGACGCCTGTTGCTCGGGCGCAAACCGGTGCGCGTCGGGCCCGGCGGACGTTTTCGTGCGCTCGTGCCGACCTCGCGCGGGCCCCGTTTCGTCGGGCGCTTGCGGCTGCGGCCGACGCGCGGTTACGTCTCGGTTGCGCGCAAGGTGCGGGTGCAGCTTGCGTTTGCCGCACTGCAGATGGGCTCGCACGGACCAGCGGTGCTCGCGCTGAAGCAGCGGCTCTGGCAGCTTCACTACGCGTTGCCGGGCGTCGACGCCGGCTTCGGGTACAGGACGTACGAGGCCGTGATCGCGTTCCAGAAGGTGAACTGGATGCCGCGGACAGGGCGCGTCGATGCTTCGGTCTGGCGGGCACTTTCCCGGGCGTCCGTTCCTCAGCCCCGAGTTCCAAGCGGTGACTACCTCGAGGTCGACAAGTCGCGGCAGGTGGTCATGGAGGTCCGCGGCGGCCGGGTCGAGCGCGTCATCCATGCTTCGACCGGCGCCACCGGGAACACGCCGGTCGGCACCTGGCACGTCTACAGCGAGGTCGCCGGCTGGAGCTGGGTGCTCTGGCAGCCCATGTACTTCTTGCGGGGGTTCGCGATCCACGGCTACCCGGAGGTGCCGCCGTGGCCGGCGAGCCACGGCTGCGTGCGGGTGCCGATGTGGCTCGCGACCGGGCTGCGCGAGCGCTGGGGCTACGGCTCGACTGTGCGCGTCTACGCATGAAGGTTCGCGTTCGCCTGTTCGCCGGGTTGCGTGAGCGGGCGGGTTGGGGTGAGCGCGAGATCGATGCCTCGTCAGTGGCCGACGTGTGGCCGGCGTTGGGCCTCGGCGAGGAACCCGCGGGCCTGCTCTACGCGGTCAACCAGGAGTACGCCGAGCGCGACCGAGAGCTGGCCGAAGGCGACGAGGTCGCGGTGATCCCGCCGGTGTCCGGTGGCGCGTTTCGGTTGGTCGAGGGGGCGCCGGATCTCGATGCCGTGATCGCAGAGGTCGAGGACGAGCGAGCGGGGGCGATCGCGACCTTCCAGGGGACGGTGCGGCGCCAGTCGCGTGGTCGCGAAGTGATCGCGCTCGAGTACGAGGCCTACGGCGGGATGGCAGAGAAGGTCAT
>DASSCT010000145.1:0-4823 GCA_035697545.1 Gaiellaceae bacterium
TGAGCGAGCTCGGCGCTCATCGGGCCGAGCTGGGCCCGCACCTCCGCCCGGTCGTACTGGCCGAGCTGGTTCCCGATCGCCTCGACGAACGGCAGATACGGAAGGGAGAGCTCCGGCTCCGAGCAGCTCCCCCACAGCGCGCTGCACCCGAGCTTGCGTGCCCGCCGGGTCAGCTCCGTGGCCAGGCGTGTCTTGCCGATCCCCGCCTCCCCGCCCATCAGGACGAACCGTCCGTCGCCTCGATTGGCGGAAAGAAGCGCGTCTTCGAGCTGGGACAGCTCCTCCTGCCGACCGACGAGCACAGGTGAGAGGACCCGTTGCATCTCTCGATTCTGGCAAGAGAGGGCTAGGCGGCGGCTCGCCTTGCCCGTCTAGACGATCTCGAGACCCTCGATCCCGGGCTCGGGGTCAGGCAGTTTCGGATCCATGCGCTCGAGCGCATCCACGAGCAACGTGGCGACGGCGAGGCTCTTGACCCAGTTGCGATCGGCCGGAACGACGTGCCACGGCGCCCAGCGCTTGGACGTGGCCGTGATCGCCTCGTCGTACGCACTCAAATACTGATCCCACCGCTTCCGAGTGTCCAGGTCGGCCTTCCGGAACTTCCACCGTTTCTCGGGATCGTCGAGCCGCTCCTGGAGGCGTTTCGCCTGCTCTTCCTTCGAGACGTTGAGGAAGACCTTGACGATGGTCGTCCCCTCGTCGACCAGCGTTCTCTCGAAGGCGTTCACGTCGTGCGGACGCCGCTTCCAGACCTTCTCGGGCACGAGACCGAGCATCCGTACCGTGACGATGTCTTCGTAATGGGAGCGGTTGAAGATGCCAATCTGGCCGCGCTCTGGCAGCACCAGGTGGATGCGCCAGAGGAAGTCGTGCGCGAGCTCGGTCGAGGTCGGAGCTTTGAACGAGACGGCCCGGCAGCCCTGCGGATTCACACCGGTGAAGACCTGGCGGATGACCCCGTCCTTGCCCGAGGCATCGAGGCCTTGAAGCACCAACAGCAGGCTGCGCTCGCGCTCGGCATACAGCCGCTGTTGGAGGAGGCTGAGCCGCTCGACGAGCTCCGCCCGTCTCGCCTTGCCCGCCGCCTTGTCGAGACCGAAGGTCTCGCGCGTGTCGCGTGTCGTCAGGCCCGCAGGCCGGCCGGGCTGAACGCGGAGGTCGTCGATCAAGGGAAAAGACTTTAAACGCCGCCCTTTAGGGCCGGCTCATCATCGAATCGTGACGGGCGTCCCGATCGGCAGTCGCCGTCCGAGCTCGAGGATGTCCTCGTTCCGCATCCGGATGCAGCCGTGAGAGACGCGCCGGGCAGAAGCTCCGGCTGGTTCGTCCCATGGATGCCGATGAAGCCTCCGTCGGGCCAGTCCGTCAGCGTCGGCGAGCGCGCGCTCGTGCCGAAGGCGAGGGGGCCGTAGAACGGGCTCTCGTAGCTCGTAAGGCGGTTTCGGATGTAGAACCGACCCTTCGGCGTGGGCCAGGCCGGCTTGCCGACGCCGATCCTGGCTCGGAAGACCGGCCGTCGGCCGCGCAGGAGTGTCGCGACGAGCTGCTCGAGGTCGACGACGAGGCGTGTGTGGACGACGCCGTACCCGCCGAGCGCGGCACGAGGAACCCATCCGGTCCGGTCGTTCGGCAGAACCGGGAGGCGGACGTGGACCCAGAGCCGGCCGTCAGCGGCGCGGTGTCGTCCGAGGACGAGGACGATGTTGGCCGTGTCCTCCGGCGTCCGGGTGTCGAGCCGCACGACGACGTCCGCCTTCCGGCTCGGCCGTGCATGGGCGAAGGCCGCCTCCCGGACGGGTGCCCACGTCGAAGCGCCGCCCTTCTCGAGCGGGGCAGGGTCGGGCACGTCCAGCCGGGGCTCCGGCGAAGCGGGCAAGTCCGGCGCCTGCACGTCGTCGCCCAGGGCTGAGGAGCCGCCGAGGGCGGCGTGCACGGAGACGGCGATCAGGGCGGCGAGGGCGAGGGCCGCGGCGGCGGCGATCCACGCTCGCGCGCCGAGAGCTTTCAGCCCGTGTACCTCGGCGCCCGGCGTCGAGTCGTTCTCGGCCGCGCGGCGATGAAGTGGGTCGAGGCGACGATCCGGCGGACCTCGAACTCGCGCTTCGGCTCGTCGAAGGCCTTGCCTGCCGGCGTGAAGCCGGCGAGGTAGCGCATCCACGCCGCGTGCCGGGCCTCGACGGAGTGGATGGAGATAGCAGCCGCGAGAAGGGCCGGGGAGTCAACCCGCGTCGCCTGGCCCTTGTACGCGGCGGCGCCCAGATCCTCGAAGGCGACCGCGGTCTTGAGGAACTTCTCCTGATCCTCGGTCGTGCCCTTGAAGTCGAACGAGGGACGCTTGACCGCTGCCCGTCCGAGGACGTTTTTCAGGGCGACCACGTGAGCCCGCTCGACCGAGCCCAGCTGGCGCGGAACGCGGGCGAGCTCGGTCCCGATCGCGCGGGCGCGCTCCTCTCCGTATAGAACGCGGCCTGTAGGTACTCGAGCGTGAGCGCGAAGTTCAAAATCGCGTTGTCCGACGGGGAGGCGGCGTCCGAGCGCTCAGGTGCGGCGAGTACTCCGAGCAGCGCTGCGCTCCCGATGAGCGTGTTGCGCAGGAACGAGCCCCTGGAGCTCACGGCGTCAATGGCCTCGCGAAGCGCGCCGTCCCGGTCGAGCTGATCGAGTGTGAGGTCGTCGGGCATCAGTCTGAGCTCACGAACTTCGTCTTGTTCACCGCAGCAGTGACCTCAGCGGCGGTCTTCGGCGTGTCGGTCGCGTCGGGCGCGGGGTTCACCTGCGCGATCGCGCGGATCCAGCCCGCGTGGCGAGCCTCGACAGAGACGATCTTGGCGGCGCTCTCGAGCGCGCCGGTTGTGAGGTTCGCGGCCTGGCCGTTGTAGGCGGCCACCATCAGATCCTGGAGCTTGACCGCGGCCGCAGTGAACGCCTTCGGATCCTTCGTCGCGTTCCCGAAGTCGAACTTCGGCTCCTTCCGCGCCTTGCGCCCGAGCGCGCCGCGCAGGAAGGCGACGTGCGCCCGCTCATGGCCACGGACGATCTGCGCGAACTCGAGCAGCTCTCCGCTCAGCTTTCCGTTGAACGACGCTTCGGTGAAGAACGCGGACTCCATGTACTCGAGCAGAAGCGCGAGGTTGAGGATCTCCGCGTCCTGCGCGGGCGAGGGAGCCGAGTCGGCCGACCTCGGCAGGCCGGCGACGACGACGCCTCCAGCGAGGATCGCGCCGCCGCCGGCAAAGGCGCGCCGCAAGAGTCTCCCTCTCGACTCGCCGAGCTCCGGCTCGGAGAGCGCCACAGGGTCGAAAACGTCTAACCGCAGGTCGTCGGGCATTTAGAGGGAGGCGTGCGGGAGGGGGACGCCGAGCGTAGCGCGTTGTCGGAATCGCTACAAGATGCCGCGCGAAAATGCCTGCAAAGACGCGGTAATGGTTGCCTCAGGGGACGCGGAGGATCCCTGCGGGATTGACACGCGGCGGCAGATGGTCTAGGAACGGGCCGACGGCCGGCGACGGATCTGGGGATCGCATCGTGAGGCATCGAAAGTCACTGCGGCAGTTTTGGGCGCTGCTCGCGCTCGTCTGCACAACCGCGCTCGCCTTCGGAGCCGCGCCCGCGTTCGCGGCAAGTCCCGCGTCTGAGCGCTCGCCGTCGGTGCTCTGGGAGGAGTACCCGCTCGAGCCCCGGGGTGGGCCCGGGCTCAAGCAGAGCGTGCCGAGCTTCAGGCAGGCCGGGGTGGCGAAACCGTCTTCGACGAACTGGACGCTTCTGTGCGGCGGGGTCGCGCTCGTCATCCTCGTCCTCAGCGACGCTGTCTTCCTGGCGCTTTCGTCTCGCGTTCTGCGCGAAACCGCCTAGCGGACACGCGCGTGGCGCCAATCCTGGCGTCTCAGGTCGTCGCGAGCTTCTTGCCGGGATTCAGCAGCCCTTTGGGATCGAACGCGCGCTTGATCTCCGCGTGCAGCTCGAGGGCGCGGGGCCCCCACTGCCGGGCGAGCTGGCCGCGCTTGACCCAGCCGACGCCGTGCTCGCCCGAGATCGAGCCCCCGAGACGCACTGCGAGCGCGAAGAGCTCCTTTGCGGCCAGCTCCGCCCGGGCGAGCGCGTCCTCGTCGTCGGGAGCGACGAGAAACGTCGAGTGCAGGTTGCCGTCGCCGGCGTGGCCAAAGCTGCAGGCTGGAAGCCCGTGGCGGGCGCCGATCGCGAGCGTCTCCTCGATCGCTTCGCCTAAGCGGTCGAGCGGGACGACGATGTCCTCGCTCACCTTGCCGCCGCGCTGCGCGGTCACGGCGATCGAGACTCCCTCGCGCCAGCGCCAGAGCTCCGCGATCGTGCTCGGCTCGGTCGGCGCGTGGACGGCAACCGCACCGTCGGCGAGGACATCCATCAGATCGGCCCGCAGCCGCTCGGCCTCGGAGCGCGAGCCGTCGGCTTCGGCGATGACGAGGAACGCTGCCTGCGGCGGCACCTCGACCGGGAACGAGGATCCGGCCGCCTCCAGCGTCGTCCGGTCGAGGTACTCGAGCGCGGCGACGACGAGGCCGTTCCCGAGCACGCGCTCGATCGCGGCGCAGCCTTCGCGGGCAGCCGTGTAGAAGCCGGCAACCGGGAAGGTGGCCTCGGGGGCAGGGAGGAGCCTCAGCCAGGCGGCAGTGACGATGCCGAGCGTCCCCTCCGAGCCGACTAGCAGGCTCTTGAGGTCATAGCCGGCGACGTCCTTCCGGATCGGGCCTCCGACGCTCACGATCTCGCCCGGCGGCACGACCGCCTCCAGCCCGGTCACCCACGACCCTGTCGTCCCATACTTGAACGTGTGCGGGCCACCG
>DASSCT010000146.1:0-11233 GCA_035697545.1 Gaiellaceae bacterium
AGCGAGTCCTGGAGGTTCTTGATGTTGGGGATTGCGCCCTTGTCGAGCTTCGCGGCCCAGCCCTTGTCGATCAGGAGGCCCGGGAAGCGCGAGTTGTCCGTGAGGACGATGATGTCGCGGTCGACCGACTGGCCCTGGGAAAGCGGGCGCTGGATCTTTCCGAAGTAGGTCGCGTTGTCGTTGATGTCCTCGAAGTAGTCGACGGTGGTGCCGGTCTTCTGCTTGAACTGCTGCAGGGTCGGGCTCTTCTTCGTCTTTTCGTCGATGTCGATGTAGAGCGTCCAGTTCGAGAAGCGGAGCGTCTTCGCCAGCTGCTTGGCGACGGTGGTTGTCGACTCGGCGGCCGAGCCGTTGTCGCCTCCGCAGGCGGCGAGGATGCCCGGGAGTGAGATCGCCACCCCTCCGAGGGCCGTTCTCCGCAGTAGCTCGGTACGGGTGAAGCGGTCATTCATGCGTTTCCTCCTCCTCGGTCTTGTCGACGACGAATGCCGCATCCGGATCGAACGAGAGCTCGACTTCCGCGCCCGGCTCGAGCGCGCCGGCTCGCGATTCGGCGTTCTGGACGAAGACGCTCACGGTTCCATCCGGTGTGTTGACGACGTATTGGGTCGCAACGCCGACGTACGAGCGCTCGGCGACGGTGCCCCTGAGCCGGTTCTCGCCGTCACGTACCGGCTCCAGCCGCAGCTTCTCGGGCCTGATGCCGACCGCAACCTCGGCCCCGCGCGGGGGGAGGCTCTCGCCGACCCTCAGCGTCACTCCGCTCTTCAAGCGGACCGCACCGCCGTCCTCGACCGCGCCCTCGAGCAGGTTCGATGCGCCGAGGAAGCGCGCGACGAAGCTCGTGCGCGGGCGCTCGTAGAGCTCCTCCGGCGCGCCGAGCTGCTCGATCCGGCCGCGGTTCATCACCGCGATCGCGTCGGCCATCGTCATCGCCTCTTCCTGGTCGTGCGTGACGTGCACGAACGTGATGCCGATGTCGTGCTGGATGCGCTTGAGCGTCAGCTGCATCTGTTTCCGCAGCTTGAGGTCGAGGGCGCCGAGCGGCTCGTCCAGCAGCAGTACTTGCGGGCTGTTCACAAGCGCCCGGGCGAGGGCAACGCGCTGCTGCTGACCGCCCGAGAGCTGTCGCGGCTTGCGGCTGCCGAGGCCCGTGAGGTCGACCATCCCGAGGATCTCGCGGACGCGACCCTCGAGCTGGGAGCCCTTGATCCCTTTGCGGCGAAGCCCGAACGCCACGTTTTCGAAGATCGTCAGGTGCGGGAAGAGCGCGTAGCTCTGGAAGACCGTGTTGACGTCCCGCTTGTGCGGCGGGAGGCCCGTGACCGCGCGGTCGCCGAGGAAGATCGTGCCCTCGTCGGGCTCGTCGAAGCCGCCGATCATGCGCAGCGTCGTCGTCTTGCCGCAGCCCGACGGCCCGAGCAGCGCGAAGAAGGAGCCGCGAGGGATCTCGAGCGAGAGGCTGTCGACGGCGACGACGTCGTCGAAGCGCTTCGTGACGCGGTCGAGCCGGACGTCAGCAGGCTGCCGGGCGAAATTCACGTCCGCAGCTTCCTTCTCCGCGTCCGGCGCGAGGGTCAATCCAGTTTCGCCATCACGTGTTTCACCTGCGTGTAGTCGTCGAGCGAGTACATCGAAAGGTCCTTGCCGTAGCCCGACTGCTTGAAGCCGCCGTGCGGCATCTCCGAGACGAGCGGGATGTGGTCGTTGATCCAGACCGTGCCGAACTCAAGCTTGCGAGAGGCGTTCAGCGCGCGCCCGATGTCGCGCGTGAAGACTGACGCCGCGAGCCCGTAGGGGACGTCGTTCGCCCACGCGATCGCCTGGTCGTCGTCGGCGAAACGCTGGACGGTAACTACGGGACCGAAGACTTCCCGCTGCACGATCTCGTCGGTCTGGTCGACGTCGACGACCACCGTCGGGTTGACGAAGAAGCCTCGGTCGCCGTTCGTGCCTCCGCCGGTGAGGACCTTGGCGCCTTTCGCGCGGTCCAGGAATCCGAGCACGCGGTCCTGCTGCGCTTTCGAGATCAGGGGCCCCATCTCGATCTCCTCACCCTCCGCCGGGTCGCCGACGCCGAGCGACTCCACGGCGGGTACGAGCTCCTCGAGCAGCTTGTCGTAGATCTGCGGGCCCGCCACGACGCGGGAAGCCGCGGTGCAGTCCTGCCCTGAGTTCCAGTAGCCGCCGATCTTGATTGCCTCCGCGACCTGAGCGGGATCGGCGTCGTCGAAGACGACCATCGGCGCTTTCCCGCCGAGCTCGAGATGGACTCGCTTGAGCGTCTCCGAGGCCGCTTTGGCAATCTCCTTCCCGGTCGCCACGTCGCCGGTCAGCGAGACCATGCGGACATCCGGGTGCCGGACGATGCCCGCGCCCACGGGCTCGCCGTCTCCGGTGATGACGTTGAGGACGCCGGCCGGGATCACGTCGGAAGCGAGCTGGGCGAAGCGGAGCGTCGAGAGCGGCGTCTGTTCTGACGGCTTCAGGACGGAGACGTTGCCGGCGGCGAGCGCCGGAGCGAACTTCCACACCGCCATCATCAGGGGGTAGTTCCAGGGTGCGATCTGGCCGACGATGCCGATCGGCTCCCGGCGGATCCACGACGTATAGCCGGTCATGTACTCGCCCGTCGCGCGGCCTTCGAGGATGCGCGCGGCGCCGGCGAAGAAGCGCAGGTTGTCGGCGCAAACCGGCATCTCGTCTCGCGCCGCCGCGAGCGGCTTGCCCACGTTCTGGGACTCGATCTGGGCAAGCTCCTCCGTGTGCTCGTTGATCACGTCCGCGAGCTTGAGCAGGAGCTCGGCGCGCTCGGCGGGAGTGACTTCCCTCCATTCGGCCCACGCCTTGGTGGCGGCCTCGACGGCACGATCGACGTCCGCCTGCGTCCCTTCCGGCACTTCGCCGATCGTCTCTCCGGTCGCGGGGTTGATGATCTCGGCGGTTCCGCCCTCGACGGCGTCCACCCACTCGCCGCCGACGAGGTTCCGCAGCTGCTGAACCGTGACGCTCATGCAAACCTCCTGGATTAGGCCGGGAACCTATCTCACTGGCGGGCACCGGCGGCAGCTGCTCCGGCGCTGCCGACGGTCGGTTCGTGGGTAAGGCGCTGCGCGATCCACACGGGGATGACGGAGAGCACGATCACGGCGACGGCGACGACGTTGACGACCGGGAGCTCGCGGGGCCGCGCGAGGTTGGCGAAGATCCAGATCGGCAGGGTCTGCTGGGCACCGGAGGTGAAGATGGTGACCACGACCTCGTCGAAGGAGAGCGCGAACGCGAGGAGCGCGCCGGCGAGCAGCGCGCTTCGCAGCGCCGGAAACGTCACGTAGCGAAAGGTCTGCCAGGGGCCGGCGCCGAGGTCCGCCGAGGCCTCCTCGAACGAGCCGGCCATCCGGCGCAGGCGAGCGAGCGCGTTGTTGTAGACGACCACGATGCAGAAGGTGGCGTGCCCGACGATGATCGTGAGGAGCCCGAAGGCGATGCCGGCGTTCTGGAAGGTCGCCTGCAGCGCCAGCCCGGTGATGATCCCCGGCAGCGCGATGGGAAGGATGACGAGAAACGAGATCGTCTCGCGGCCGAAGAAGCCGTAACGCGAGACGGCGAGCGAGGCGAGGGTGCCGAGGACGAGCGCGAGGGCGGTCGCGCCCAGCGCGGCCTGCACAGAGAGCCAGAGCGCATCCCGGACCGCCTCGTCGTGGTACGCCACGCCGAACCACTTGGTGCTGAAGTTCTCGATCGGCCAGCCTTGCGTCACGTTCTCGTTGAACGCGTAGAGGACGATGACGACCAGCGGCGCGTAGATGAACGCCAGCGTCACGCCCGCGCCGAGACGGAGAAGCGCTCGGGTGAGACGCGACTCGGTCAGTGCCCCTCCCAGTAATGCCGCCGACCTTCTGGGTCGCGAGCACCAAGCCAGGAGCCGCACTCCGACGAGCCAAGGTCTGAAGACCTTGGTGAGGAGGAGGGTGGGCCCTGGCGCCGCGTGATCGCGGGCCAGAAGCCGGCATGTATTGCTGGGAGGGGCACTAAAGCGATTCGAACGCTCCCAGCCGCCGGGCGACGATGAGGTAGACGACCATCACGCCGATCGGCACCATCGTGTACGCCGCGGCGAGCGGGAGCGCCTGGCCGCGGATGGAGTAGATGACCGTGCCCATGAACTGCTCGCTCGTGATCAGTCCGGGCGCGATGTAGTCGCCGAGCGTCAGGGAGAACGTGAAGATCGAGCCGGCGACGACCGCCGGGAAGACGAGGGGGAGGATCACGCGGAAGAACGTACGACCGGACCGCGCTCCCAGATCGGCCGAGGCCTCGAGCAGCGACTGCGGGATCCGCTCGAGCGCGGCGAAGATCGGGAGGATCATGAACGGCAGCCAGAGGTAGGTGAACACGAGCCACAGCCCGGTCGGCGTGTAGCCCGGCCCCGAGAGCCCGATCGGCCCGAGCGCCCAGTCGAGGATCCCGCCGTTGGCGAGCATCGTGCGCCAGGCGTAGGCCTTGACGAGATAGCTGGCCCAGAGCGGCGTGACGACCGCGATCACGAGCATGTAGCGCGTCCGCCGGGAAGCGATCCGCGCCATGTAGTAGGCGATCGGGAACGCGAAGATCGCATCCGCGATGGTGACGAGCGCGGCCATCTCGATCGTCCGCCAGGCCACGTTCCGGTACACCGGTCGCTCGAGCAGCGTCCGGAAGTTGTCGAGCGTGAAGGTGTGCACGATCTCGGAGGTGAACTCGTCGGTCTGCCAGAACGCCGCGAGCAGGAGGATGAAGAGGGACCCGAGGTACACGAGAAAGAGCCAGGCGAGCGGCGCGGCCAGCAGCCCGCCGACCCGCAGCCGCGGATGCCGGAAGAGGAACGTCGAGAGCCGCCGCCCGGGGCCGGCCCGGCGCGACGGCTCTCGATACGCGGCTGTTGCCAACTAGTGGTCCGTCCAGTGATGCCGCCGGAATTCTGGGTCGTGAGCACCAAGCCAGAGTTCGCACTCGGACGAGCCAAGGTCTGAAGACCTTGGTGAGGAGGAGGGTGGGCTCTGGCGCCGCGTAATCGCGGGCCAGAAGCCGGCATGCATTGCTGGATGGGCCACTAGCCTCGGATCTCAGTCCAGGCGGCCTTCCAGTCCTCCTGGGTCTTACAGACGTCGCCGCGGTCGTCGCCGCAGTCCTTCGTCGGCGTCGTCCAGTAGTAGACGTCCTTCCACCAGCCCTCGTCCTCGGCGTGGAACGCGGCGCAGTGGTTCTTGTTCGTGGTGAGCGCACACGCCTTCGTGTTCACCGGCGCCTCGCCGAAGCTCTCGGCCACCTTCGCCTGCGCGCTCGGCGAGATGATGTAGTCCATCCACAGGTACATGCAGTTGGGGTGCTTGGCCTTGGAATAGATCATCCAGGTGTCCGACCAGCCCGTCGTTCCCTCCTTCGGCTTCACGGCCTTGACGGGAACCGGCGGCTTCGCGCCCTCGAGCAGGTTCACCTGGTACGGCCACGTCGTCCCCACGACGCTGTTCTTGTTCGTGAAGGACTGGACCTGCTTGGCGACGTCGCCGGGCCAGTATTCGCCGACGTTCGGCGCCTGTTGCTTGAGCAGCGCGACGGCGGCCTGGAACTGCTTGTCGTCGAGCTCGTAGGGGTTCGTGATCTCCAGGTCGGGCTGCGTCGCCTTGAGGTAGACCGCGGCGTCCGCGATGAAGATCGAGTCGTCGTAGATCGAGACCTTGCCCTTGTACTGGCTCGCCTTGTCCCAGATCACGTTCCAGCTGTTCGTGCCGGCCGGAACGGCGTCGGTGCGGAAGACCAGGAGGTTGGGGCCACGTCCATGCGGAACGCCGTACGGCTCGCCGTCCTTGCTGTTGTAGGACTGGTTCTTGATCCCTTCCTGGACGTCCGCGAAGTTCGGCGTCAGGTCCGTGTCGATCGGTGCGACATCCCCGCGAGCCATCAGCCGGACACTTGCGTTGCCTGACGCTGAGACGCCGTCGTACTGGCCCGTCGAGAGCAGGTCGATCATGTCGTCCGAGCTCGCGCCGTCCTTCGTCTTCACCGCGCAGCCCGTCTGATCGGTGAACGGCTTGGCCCAAGCGGGGTCGGCGTAGCCGGACCAGATGACGAGGTTGACCTGCCCCTCGTCGCGAGCCTTCTGCTTGATCTCGTCGAGGTCGCTGCCGAGCCCTTCGATTTGCGTTGCGCTTCCTCCGTTGTCGTCTCCGCCGCAGCTCGCGGCCGACAGCGCGGCGACGACGAGGAAGGCCGCGAAGCCGATCGCTTTCAGCCAACGCCAACGTGCTCTGTTCATTCGTCCTCCGTCTCTCCCACCGGATCGATGAGGTAGGTGTGCTCTGGACGCCACGCGAGGCGAACTGGGCGTCCCCGCGCCTCGACGACGTCCGCCGAGGTGGTCTCGAGGTTTTGCCTGACGACGGTCAGCACTCCGCCGCCTTCGAGATCGACCACGTAGCGGGTGACCATCCCGACGTAGACGACCTCGCGGATGCGGCCGCGCTCGGAGACCGAGCCGGCCGCCGGCTCCTCGTTTGCGTCGAGGAGCCTGATCTTCTCAGGGCGTACGGTGAAGCGCCGCCCGTCTCGCTCCAGCACATTCGAGACGCCGACGAAGCCGGCGACGAACTCGCTCTCGGGATGCTCGTAGACGCTCGCCGGCGTCCCGACCTGCTCGATGCGCCCGTCGCGAAAGACGGCGAGCCGGTCGCTCATCGTCAGCGCCTCTTCCTGGTCATGCGTCACGTAGAGGAACGTGATCCCCACCTCCTGCTGGATGCGCTTGAGCTCGAGCTGCATCTCCTGCCGCAGCTTCAGGTCCAGCGCGCCGAGCGGCTCGTCGAGCAGCAGGACCCGCGGCCGGTTGACGATCGCTCGGGCGAGCGCGACGCGCTGGCGCTGTCCGCCGGAGAGCTGGGCCGGCCGGCGACTGCCGAGGCCGGCGAGACGGACCATCTCCAGCGCCTCTCCGACGCGCTGGGCGCGCTCGGCCTTGCGCACGCTCTTGACCATCAGCCCGTAGCCCACGTTGTCCTGCACGGTCATGTGGGGAAAGAGCGCGTAGTCCTGGAAGACGGTGTTGACGTCGCGGTCATACGGCGGCCGCCCGGTCACGTCACGGCCACTGAGCAGGATCCGGCCCGAGTCGGGACGCTCGAAGCCCGCGATCAGCCGCAGCGTCGTCGTCTTCCCCGAGCCGCTCGGCCCCAGCAGCGTGAAGAACTCGCCGGGAGCGACGGCGAGATCGACGCCGTCCACGGCGGCGACGTCGCCGTAGCTGCGGTAGAGCGCGACCGCCTCGACGTCGGGGACGGCCGACTCGGCGGCGTCCGGTTCGCTAGGCCGCGCGGGAGCTTGCGTCGACAAGCGACTCCTCCAGCAAGTCAAGCCCCAGGGCGAGATCGGCGTCGGAGATGACGAGCGGGACGAGGATCCGAATCACGTTGCCGTAGAGCCCGCAGGAGAGCAGCACGAGCCCTTTCTCGCGGGCTGTCGTCGTGACGGCGGTGGCCAGCTCCGGCGTCTGCTCCTCGAGCTCGAAGGCGAGCATCGGCCCGAGTCCGCGGACCTCCCCGATCGCGCTGTGGCGCGCGGCCAGGAGCTCGAGCCGGGCGCGGATCGTGTCGCCGAGCTCGCGGGCGCGTTCGAGGAACTCGGGTCTGCGCACTTCTTCGAGCACCGGGATTGCGGCCGCGCAGGCGAGGGGGTTCCCACCGAAGGTGCCACCGAGCCCGCCCGGATCGACGGCGTCCATGATCTCCGCCGGGCCGGTGACCGCGCCGAGCGGCAGCCCGCCTCCCAGCGACTTCGCCGAGACCAGAAGGTCGGGCTCAACGCCGTACTGCTCGCTCGCCCACACCGTTCCCGTGCGTCCCATGCCGCTCTGGATCTCGTCGGCGACGAAGAGGATCCCGAGTGGGGCGAGCAGCTCCTGAAGCCGCTTCGGATAGTCCTCGGGGAGCGGGATGAACCCCCCCTCGCCCTGTACCGGCTCGATCACGGCGCAGGCGATCGTCTGCGGGTCGGCGTCCTCTTTGAAGAGGCGCTCGACCGCGGCGAGCGAGTCGTCGGAGGAGACACCGCGATACGGGTAGGGCGCTGGTGCCCGGTAGACCTCCGGCGCGAACGGGCCGAACCCTCGCTTGTAGGGGACGACCTTGCTCGTCATCGTCATCGTCAGAAGCGTCCGTCCGTGGAACGCGTGCTGGAAGACGAGCACGGCGGGGCGTCCGGTTGCCACGCGGGCGATCTTGACCGCGTTCTCGACCGCCTCGGCGCCGGTGTTCACAAGCAGGCTCCGTTGCTCTGCGCCCTGGCACGGCGAGAGCTCGTCGAGGAGGCGGCAGACCTCGATGTAGGGCTCGTAGATCCCGACCATGAAGCACTGGTGCAGATAGCGGTCGACCTGCTCGTGGATCGCCGTGGCGGCGAAGCCGTGACCCGTGTTCTGGCAGCCGAGCCCGCCGGCGAAGTCGATGTAGCTTCGGCCGTCGACGTCCTCGATGCGCGCCCCGTCGGCGCGGGCGACCACGAGCGGCGGCGTCGAGATCCCGCGTGCGACGTAGCGCTCCCGGGCCTTGATGACCTGATCCGCGGTTCGTTCTTGCAGCGCCATCCGGCTCCGATTCTCGCACGACCTTGCGCGGTCTCACCAACTCGATCATTCTTCGGCTTCATCGGAGGGGGCCATGGCACGAACGCCGCTCGCCAATTCACTGGAAGAAATGGCCGCGTCTGTCGACGCGCAGAGAGGCCTGACGCGTCGGAGGTTTCTCCGGAACGCCGGTGTCGCGGGCCTGGCCGCCACCTCCTTCGCGCGCCTGGTGGAGAAGGCGAGCGCTGCTACGGCGCCGCGGATCGTGATCGTCGGCGGCGGGCTGGCCGGGCTCACCGCCGGTTACCGGCTCAACCAGGCCGGCTACTCGGTGGAGCTGCATGAGGCGTCAAGCCGGCTCGGCGGCCGCTGCTGGACGATCCGGGGCGCGTTTGCCGAGGGCCAGCTCGGCGAGCACGGGGGAGAGCTCATCGACCAGGGCCACACCGCGATTCGCCACCTCGCGAGCGAGCTCGGGCTCAAGCTCGAGAACCTGCTGCAAGGCGAGGCCTCGGGGACCAAGCCGACCTACTACTTCGACGGCTCGCACTACTCGTACGCGGAGGCGATCGACGACATGAAGCAGATCTGGCAGAAGCTCCACTCTGACGTCAGCGCGGCGAGCTATCCAACGTTGTTCGACAGTTTCACGCAGCGCGGGTACGAGCTCGATCACATGTCGATCGTCGACTGGATCGACGAAAGCGTGCCGGGTGGGATGGAGTCCAGGCTCGGACAACTCCTCGACATCGCGTACACGATCGAGTACGGCGCCGACTCGGTCGAGCAGAGCTCGCTGAACCTCCTGTATCTGCTGGGCTACCGAGGGCAGGGCCAACTCCGGATCTTCGGCGCGTCGAACGAGAAGTACCGCGTCACGGGTGGGAACGATCAGATCCCGACGCTTCTCGGCGATGCGCTCGCCGGCCAGATCACGCTCGGATCCGAGCTCGTCGCGATCCGGCTTCAGAGTGACGGCAGCTATCGGCTGACGTTCCGGCAGGGCTCCTCAACGCGAACGGTCAGCGCGGATCGCGTCGTGCTCGCGCTGCCGTTCTCGATCCTCCGCTCGTCGGTCGACATCACGAAGGCGGGCTTCAGCGCCCGAAAGCGGAAGGCGATCAACGAGCTCGGCATGGGAACGAACTCGAAGCTCCACGTGCAGTTCAAGACCCGCCACTGGCAGAAGCTTGGCTCGAACGGCGAGACATTCGCGAACACCGGCTACCAGAGCACGTGGGAGGTCTCGCGCGCTCAGGCCGGGACGTCCGGGATCCTCGTCGACTACACGGGCGGCGCCATCGGGGCAGGGTTCGGCTCAGGCACGGTGGCCGCGCGGGCCGAGCAATTCCTCGGCCAGATCGAGCCCGTCCTGCCCGGGATCACCAACGAGTGGAACAGACGGGCGACACGCGACGTCTGGCTCGACTATCCATGGACGAAGGGGTCGTACTCGTACTGGAAGGTAGGCCAGTACACGCGGTTCGCGGGCGCGGAGCGAGCGCAGGAGGGCAACTGCCACTTCGCCGGCGAGCACACCTCCATCGACTTCCAGGGCTACCTCAACGGCGCCGTCGAGACCGGCGAGCGCGCGGCAGCCGAGATCCTCGCCGAGTTGAAGTAGGCCGGCTCGTTTGTGATCGCGGTCGTCGGCGCAGCCGGGACGATCGGGCGGAACGTCGCCCGCTTCCTCGAGGAGTGGGGCGCGCCGTTCGCCCGCCGTGACGCGCGCCTCGACGGCGACGAGCGTGTCGATGCATCCGATGCGGCCGCCGTTGCGCGCGCCCTCGAAGGCTGCACGGTCTGTGTCAACTGCGCCGACTACCGCCTCAACCTCCCGGTCATGCGCGGCGCGTTGGAGGCTGGCGCGTACTACGTCGATCTCGGCGGGCTCTACCACGTGACGAAGCAGCAGCTGGGTTTGGATCCCGAGCTCCACGAACGCGGGTTGGGCGCGCTCCTCGGGATGGGGTCGGCGCCCGGAAAGACGAATCTGCTGGCGGCGGCCGCCGCGGCGCGGCTCGGGAAGGCTCCGAGGTCGATGGAGATCTGGGCGGCCACTCGGGATCCCGCCGCAGGAGACCACCCGTTCCCGGCTCCGTACTCGGTGCGGACGCTCCTCGACGAGCTGAGCATGTCGCCGGTCGTGGTGGAGGACGGGCAGGCGGTCGAGGTGGAGCCGCTTTCGGGCGAAGCATCGCGCGACTTCCCGGAGCCGGTCGGCCGCGCGACGGGGATCTACACGCTTCATTCGGAGCTCGCGACGTTGCCTTCGGCCTTTCCTTCGCTCCAGCGTGCGTCGTTCCGGCTCTGTCTGTCGCCCGGGTTGCTGGAGAAGCTCCTGGCCTTAGGGGAGGGCGATGAACCGCAGCCCTACCAGCAGTCTCCGGCCTCCGTGGCCGTGCATTTGGTTGACGCTGAGGGCGAGCAGTCGCGGGCCGTGGGGTGGACCGTGACGCGCGGGGGGTCGGCCAGGTCGACCTCCGAGCCGGCCGCCCGGGTCGCGGTCGAGCTCCTCGAGGGCCGGATGTCGCTCGTCGGCGCGAAGGCGCCCGAGGCGGCGTTCGCCGACCCGGAGTCGTTCCTGGCGCTGCTCGACACCGAGGTCTACTGGGAGGTCGCGTAGTCGAGCCAGCGCTG
>DASSCT010000147.1:0-20685 GCA_035697545.1 Gaiellaceae bacterium
ACGAAGTTGTCGGCGTCGGCGTAGTCGCCGGTCCACCCGATCAGGTTCAGGTGACCGCCGGTGCCTTCGTTGACGTGCTTCACGTAGTCAGGCCGCCACGGCATGCTCACCGCGGTGACGTCGAATCCGGACTGCTCCAGGCTCGCCTTGAAGGCCTGGAAGTTCAAGTTCGGGCTCGGCATGTACGGCCGCGAGACGTTCGTCGGCCACCAGAACTCGATCTTGACCGGAAGCGAGAGCCCCGCCCTGCGGAGCAGCGCCTTGGCCTGGTTCGGGTTGTACGGGTACTTCGCGACCTTCGGCTCATACCCCGGGATCGCCGGCGGCATGAACTCGTTGGCCACGACCGCCCGGCCGGCGTAGAACGACCGGACGACGGACGCGCGATCGAGCCCGTAGGCGACCGCCTTCCGCACGAGGATGTTGTTCATCGGCGGCTTGGACGAATTGATCGTCACGTAGGCGACGTTGAACGGCTTCCGGTTCAGCAGGCTGAGCCGCTGGTCGTTCCTGATCGTCGGAATGTCCTGGGGCGCGACGAGGTCGTAGCCGTTCACCTCGCCCGTCTGCAGGGACTGGAGCCTCGCCGTGTTGTTGGAGATCGGCCGGACGATGACTCGTGCCAGCGCCGCCCTCTTGCCCCAGTACGAGTTATTCCTCGTCAGGACGACCCGCTGGCCAACGGTCCAGGACTCGAACTTGTACGGACCGGTGCCGGTGGGATGCGAGAAGGCATAGGTGCCCGTCGGCCGGAAAGTGCCCGACGCCAGCTCGCCCTGATTCGCCCCGTACTTCTTCATCGCCGTCGGGCTCTGCATCGAGAACGCAGAGAGCACGAGCGACGGGATAAAGGGGCCGTTGCGCCGCCGCAGCTTGACCACCGCGACGTAACGTCCCTTCCCACTGCAGCCTCGGTACAGCGGAACGCCGAGACCGGTCGACTCGTTCTTCCTGAACCCGCCGAAGATCTGGCGGTAGTAGTAGCTCGCCGAGGCGTCCTGGAACGGCCCCCTCCAGTTGTACCAGCGGTTGAAGTTCGCGCAGACGGCGGCGGCGTTGAACGGCGTACCGTCGTGGAACTTGACCCCCCGGCGCAGCGTGAACGTCCAGGTCTTGCCGTCGCGGCTCGGCGTCCAGCGCGTTGCCAATGCCGCCTGCAGCGTCGTCGTGCCCGGCTTGAGCTCGACGAGACCCTCGAAGACCTGCTTCGTGATTCTGAACGACTCGCCGTCAGAGACGAGGGCCGGATCCACGTACGTCGGATCGGCTGCCCCGGCAAAGACGAACGTGACGTTCGTGGCGGCACCGGCGGCCCCAAGCCCGATAAAGCTTGCAACCGCGACTAACGCCGCAATGTGCCTCTTTCCCCTCACGTGTGCTCCTTTCGGATGCGGCCCCTGGCGGCCACACGGACTGTTAAGAAGCTATGACGACCAAGCGGGAGAGAGGTTAACTCTCGCGAGGGCTTTTTGACAGGAAGTCTGCGACTTTCTGTGCCTCTCTCCTGGTCAGCATGTATTGGGCGGCGGCATGCCAGCGAAGCGGTCGGTGATCCATTTGGCGACGTCGGCCGCCGTCTCGGGGCCCGCGTGCACGTGATCGACCCCGGGGTAAGTGCGGTAGTCCACTGTCTCGCCTTGCCGACACAGATGCTGGACGTACGCCTTCGTGACGGAGGGAAGGATCAGTCTGTCGGCCTCGCCCTGGGTGATCAGGACGGGCGCTCCGATCTTCCTGTTCCCGGGGCTGTTCTCCGCGATGAGGCTCCCCCATGGCTCGGTCTCCCACGGAAGCGTGTGGAGGTAGCTGATCCTCAGCGCCTGGCTCACGACCGCGGCGGCGATCGTCGCGTTTCGATCGAGGGCGATGCAGGTGTTCGCGATCTGTCGCACGACCGGCCGAGCCGGGCGGGTGACGAGCTGCTCGATACGGAGCTCCGGGTAGACCCGGCTCCAGGTATCGATGGTGTAGGCGGAGAGGATGCGGCCGAAGGTGCCGTTCCGGTTGACCTCGAACAGCGTCTTTAGATCGGTCGCCGGCGCCGCCGCGGCGACGCCCACCAGCGCCAGCTCGGGTGCGTAAGACGCCGCCTCCTGGCCGGTGAAAAGCGCCGCCTGACCGCCTTGTGAGGCCCCGAGGACGGCAAACCGTCTACCGGCATCCGCCGGCTCGAACATGCCGGCTGCTCGGACGGCGTCGAGCGCCGCCCACGCCTCGGACTCGCCGACCAGGTATGGATGTGGGCCGCGCGTGCCCAGGCCTTGGTAGTCGGGTGCGACGACGACGTCGCCCGCGCGGAGGAACTGGCTCAGACCGTCGATCGCCGGGTAGTACCTGGCACCCAGGTTCGAGCGGGCGCAGTGGGAGGCGACTCCAATCGTGCCATGCGTGAACGCCACGACTCCGCGTCCGCCCGCCGGTGCCGGCGAGTCCGGCACGAACAGCAGCCCGCTCACCGCTGTCGGCTCGCCGGTGTAGCTCCTCGACAGATAGAGGACCTTCCACCCCTTCGAACCTTCGGGCGCCTGCTCGAGCTCTTCTGTCCGGATCACGGTCCCAGGCGGGCCGCTCGGCAACGGAAAGGGCGCGGCGTAGAACTCGTCCGGGTCCAGCGGGTTCGTCGAGTTCGCGAAGACGACGACGGCCACGACGGCGGCGGCGACCAGAGCGACGAGCCCGGCAACAGCGATGAGCAGCCAGCGGCGGGAACGACGCCAGAGCATCCGCCGACGACTCTAGTGATTGGTACTGGGCGAGCTAGATACGGCTTGTCACGAACCGCTACTGTGGATCGGTGCGTACGCCGCAGTCGTGCGCTGCAGTGTACTGCCGGCCATCTTCTTGGCCGTCGTGTTGGTGCCGTCCGACGCCGTCGCGGATCGTGCGTTCGGCCCGCGGTTCACGGTCTCCACGCAGGGCGACATCACGATCGCGGCCAACTCGATCGAGTCTTGTCTCGACGCGCTCCCTGTCTGCGCGGACGTCCGCAACGCGGTGGGCGGGGCGATCCCAGGGAACAACAACAACTCGCGCACGATGACGTGGATCGACGCCGACGGCGATCCGGCGACGTTCGACTCGAGCTCGGCGAACCTGACGCTGCCGACGGGGGCCAGTGTGCTGTTCGCGGGGCTGTACTACCGCGGCCGGCTGGCCGCAGGCAGCGGGGGCTGCCTGGCCAGGCGCGATCCCGCCTCTGACTATCCCGGCGAGACCGCCACTCGTCGGACCACTAACGTAGGTCGATCACTTGAACAGGAGGTGCAGCATGGTCAGTGGCTCACAGGGCGGACCTGTAAGGAAGAGATGGCTACTCACGAGCGTGGTGGCAACATCAGTCCTCGTCTCCGGGGTGCTGTTCACGACCGCCGCGCGGTCGACGTCGGGCAAGACGGTCGCCATTCGCGCGTGCGTTGAGACGACTGGCTCGGACGCCACTCGTCTCGACCTCAAGATTCGCCAGGCCGAGCGCTGCCCGCAGGATGAAATTCCGCTTCAGTGGAGCAGGCTTGTCGGGCTGAAGGCCGGAGCCCGCGGGCCAGCCGGGCCGAGCGGGCCGAAGGGTGCTCAAGGACCAGGCGGGCCGCAGGGTGTTCAGGGGCCAGCCGGGCCGCAGGGTGCTCCGAGTAGTGCTCAGGGACCCGCAGGGCCGCCAGGTTCCGCAGGTCCTTCTGGGTCACCAGGCCAAGACGGCGCCGATGGCCCGCCCGGTCCTGCGGGGCCGCCTGGTCCGACCGGCGCGGTAGGGCCTCCAGGCCCGACCGGCCCCGCCGGTGCCCAAGGTCCCCCAGGGCCGACTGGGCCGGCGGGGGCGCAAGGGCCTCCAGGGCCGAGCGATTCGCTCGTGACCGCCCCGGTGTCGGCCACGACACTCGTAAGCGCCCCACTCGGCACGATCGCCACGGCGACAGCGACTTGCCCGACTGGCAAGAAGATCATGGGCGGTGGCATCACCCTGAGCACCTCGGTGGCTAACCAACTGAATCGCGCGACACCGCGCGAGAACTATCCGAGCGCAGCGAACGCCTGGACAGGCACCCTCGTCATCACTTCGGCGCTCGTTGGCTCGACGGCAACGATCAACGTCTACGCGGTGTGCACCGTGTAGAGAGGCCCGGACAACCGTTTCCGAGTCGCCCACGCCCTCGACTTTGTGCGGGACTGCATCGGCGAGAAGGTCTGGCCACACGCCAAAGGCCGCCCTTCACCGGTTAGCGTTTCGGCGGCGCGGTGGCCGTTAGTTCGCGCTGACCGCGGCCAGGTCCCGCAGCGCGGCAAGCCGCGCCAGCGCCTGCGCTTCGAGCTGCCGGACGCGCTCGCGCGTCAGGTCGAGCTCATGGCCGATCGCCTCGAGGGTCCAGGGCTCTCCCTCGAACCCGAAACGGAGCTCTAGGATCCGCCGCTCGCGCTCGGGCAGCGCGTCCAGCGCCCGCCGGACGCCCTGCTTGCGGAGCGACTCCTCGGCCTCGTCGAACGGATCGGCGGCCTCGCGGTCGGCGAAGAGATCGCCGAGCTCGCCCTCGTCGTCGGCGCCGACCGTCTGGTTCAGCGACACCGACGCGTGGGCGGCGCCCAGCGCCTCGTCGACGTGCTGCATGGGCAGGCCGGTCGCCTCCGCCAGCTCGTCCTTCGTGGCCTCGCGCCCCAGCTCGACCTCGAGCCGGCGGGCGGCGCGCGAGAGCTTCTGCTGCCGCTCGACGACGTGCACCGGCACGCGGATCGTCCGCGCATGGTTGGCGACAGCGCGCTGCACCGACTGCCGGATCCACCAGGTCGCGTAGGTCGAGAACTTGAAGCCGCGCCGCCAGTCGAACTTCTCGACCGCGCGGTTGAGGCCGAGCGTGCCCTCCTGGATGAGATCGAGGAACGGGACGCCGAGGCCGCGATAGCCCTTCGCGATCGAGACGACAAGGCGGAGGTTGGACTCGATCATGTGCCGCTTCGCGGTCAGGTCGCCGCGCTCGATGCGCTTGGCGAGCGCAACCTCGTCGGCCGCGGTCAGGAGCTTGTGCCGGCCGACGTCGGCCAGGAAGAGCTGGAGGCTGTCGGCGGAGCCGACAATGGCCTCTGGATCGGGCGGTGCCTGCTTCGGCTGCTCGGCCTCGGCCTTCTCGCTCTCGGCCCGGGCCTCGCGAACCTCGAGGCCGATCGCCTCGAGCTCGCGGGTGAGCGCCTCGATCTCCTCTTCGCCGAGGTCGTGCTCTACCGCGAAGGCCTCGAGCTCGATCGGCTCGATGTGACCGCGCTCCTCACCCTGCTCGATGAACGGGCGAGCCTGCTCGCTTTCAAGAAGTTCCTGAAGTTGATGCGGTGTCAAAGCGGCTTCTTCGTCCTTTCGCTTTTTCGCGGCAACCTACAAATTCTACGACGTTCGTCGGACCTCAAACCTTCGGTTTTTGTATGTAGTTTCCTGGTTTTTGCAGGGGAAGCGGCCCTTCTGGGGGGTTCGGTAGGAGAAACGTGCGTCTCTCTCTACCTATTCCGTCTGAGCGCGCTCAGCGGATCGCCTCGCGGCGTGCCGGGAAACCCCACCTATTAGAACGCACTAGAGAGTGGAAGGTTTGTTGCGGTTCGGTTTATTCGGCCGCCGCAGGGGAGGGTGCAGGGGCGGTTTCTTCCTCTTCACCCTGGTCGGCTTGACGTTTCCGCGAGACCGGGAACTCGAACTCGACCTTGCCGTCCTTGTCCATGACGAGGCGGGCGCGGAAAGGTTTGCCGGCTCGGGACCGGAAGCCTGAGAGCACCTCGCGCGTCCGCCCTTCCTCGAGCAGCTGACGGGCGATCTCCGGGGTGAGCGTGCGGCCGGCGACGCGCTTCCAGATCACGAAGCCGCAGCCCGGCTCCTCGCGGCTCTTCCAGCTCGTGCAGCCGTAGGCCTTGGCGTTCTCGCGGATGATCTCGCCCGTCTCGGCGCCGCAGCGGGGGCATAGGCCGAGCTCGGCGCGCTCGGGGCGCAGCTTCTCCTTGTCCAGGTTTGCGATCTCCTCCACCGTGGACTTCGTGAAGTCCGCGATTCCGTTCATGAACGCCGAGCGGTCGCCGGAGCCGTGCTCGATGTCGCGCAGTTGCTTCTCCCAGCCGCCGGTCAGCTCCGGTGACGTGACCGGGTGCGACTCCAGCATCGTGATCACCTGCAGGCCCTTTGGCGTCGGCTGCAGGTCCTTGCTGACCCGCTCGATGTACTCGCGGCGGATCAGGGTCTCGATGATCTCGGCGCGGGTCGCGGGCGTTCCGAGGCCGCTCTCCTTCATCGCTTCGCGGAGCTCCTCCTCGTCGACGAGCTTGCCGGCAGTCTCCATCGCCGAGAGCAGCGTCGCCTCGGTGTAGCGAGGCGGCGGCTTCGTCTCCTTCGCCTCGCTCTCAGCGTCTACGCACTGAACCTCCTGGCCCTGCTTGAGCGCGGGGAGCTCGCCCTCGCCTTCGGCGTCCTCGTCCTGCTTCTGCGGCTCGTCGGCCTCCAAGCCGTAGACCCCGCGCCAACCCGCTTCGAGCGTGACCTTGCCGCGAGTCCGGAAGCGCTCCTGCTCGACCTCCGTGATCACGGTGGTCCGCGCATAGCGGGCCGGCGGGTGGAAGACGGCCAGGAAGCGCCGAGCGATCAGGTCGAAGATGCGGCGCTCGTCCGGCGAGAACGCGTTCAGGTCGTGGCTGATGTCCGTCGGGATGATCGCGTGGTGGTCGTCCACCTTGGCGTCGTTGACGACGCGCCCGAGCGGCAACTGGTCGAGCTTCAGCACGTAGCGGGCCGCCTCGGCGTATTCACCGATCGGCACGAGCGTTTCGGCCGTGGGCTTCAGCTGCGGGACGAGATCCCCGGACAGGTAGCGCGAGTTCGTGCGCGGGTACGTGATCGCCTTCTTGCCTTCGTACAGCGACTGGGCAGCGCTCAGCGTGCGGCGGGCCGAGAAGCCGAAGCGGCGGTTCGCGTCCCGCTGCAGCGAGGTCAGGTCATAGAGGAGCGGCGCGCGCTCGGAGTGCTCCTTGCGCTCGACCGACTCGACCCGTCCGGTCTTGCCCTTGACCTTCTCGACGATCTCGTCGGCCCGCTTGCCGTCCTTCAGCCGCGTCTCGTCGCCCTCGAACCAGAGGCCCTGATAGCGCGGGTCGAAGCTGGCGTGGACGAGCCAGTAGGGCTCCGGGACGAAGGCCTGGATCTCGCGTTCGCGCTTCACGATCATCGCGAGGGTCGGGGTCTGGACTCGTCCGATCGAGACAACGCCGCCGACCCAGGCGCGGCCGCGGATCGTCGCCGCGCGCGTCGCGTTCATCCCGACGAGCCAGTCGGCCTCCGAACGTGAGCGCGCCGCTTCGCGCAGGGGCTCGAGCTGCGTGCCGGGCCGGAGGCTCTCGAAGCCCTCACGGATCGCCTGCTTCGTCATCGAGTTGATCCAGAGGCGCTGGACGGGCTTCTCGACGCCGGAGGTTTCGTAGACGTGCGTGAAGATCAGCTCGCCCTCGCGGCCGGCGTCGCACGCGTTGATGACGCTGTCGACGTCCTCGCGCTTGAGCAGCTTGTGAATCACGTTCAGCTGCTTCTTGGACTTGGCATCGCGCGGCCGCACCCGGAACTCCTCCGGGATGATCGGCAGGTCGGCCATGCGCCACTTCTTGAAGCGCTCGTCGTAGTCCTCCGGCTCGGTCAGCTCGAGCAGGTGGCCGACGGCGAAGGTGACGACGTAATCGTCCCCTTCGTAGAAGGTGTCGTTGTTGTCGAAGCTGCCGGGAAGGGCGTCGACGATGTCGCGCGCAACCGACGGCTTTTCCGTTATGACCAGCGTCTTCACGCGCCGCAGGGTAGCGGAGTGGGCCAACGTGGCCCTTTCGCAGGAGGCGATACTGCTCGGGGGTGAAATCGCGCATGTATCACCTGATCGGGCTGCTGACGATCGGCCCGATCCGGCGCCTCTATCGCTTTCGCAGCCAGGGCGAGGAGAACCTGCCGGCCGGGGGCTTCGTGTTGTCAGCGAATCACCTGTCGAATCTGGACCCGTGGCCGCTCGGGATTCCGCTCTATCCGGAGCGTCAGGTGCGCTTCATGGCGAAGGCGGAGATCTATCGAGGGCCGCTGAAATGGGTGCTGGACGATGCCGGGGCGTTCCCCGTGCGTCGCGGGACGGGCGACGAGGAGGCGCTGAACCGCGCGATCGATCTGGCGCGCTCTGGGGAGGTGGTCGCGATCTTTCCCGAGGGCACGCGGCGGAAGAAGGGCTCCAAGAGGCACACGGCGCGGCCGCGCACGGGTGCGGCGCGAGTGGCACTTGCGGCGGGGGTTCCGCTCGTGCCGGCAGCGATCGGCGGCACGGACCGCCTGATGAAGCTCGGCCCACTGCGTATCGCCTACGGTGCTCCGATCGAGCTCGACGACCTGAAGGACATGGAGATCCGCCCAGCCGCGAAGATCGCAACCGAGCGCCTCATGACCGCCATCCATTCCCTCGAGGAGACCCTGTGACGGCCCGGTCCCGCCCGGCGACTCCGCTGCTGGTCGTCGACGGCGACTCACTGGCGCATCGGGCATACCACGCGCTGCCGAAGTCGATCAGGCACAACGCGGTCGTCGGGTTCACGAACATGCTCGTGCGGCTGTGGGAGATGGAGGAGCCGCGCGCGGCCTTCGTGGGCTGGGACACCCTCACGGTGCCGACCTACCGACATGAGGCCTTCGCGGATTACCAGTCGGGACGCCACTTCGACGACTCGTTGCTCGAGCAGCTCGACATGCTCCCGGAGCTCGTCCAGGCCCTCGGCTTTGCAGCCGCGAAGGAACCGGGATACGAGGCCGACGACTTTCTCGCCGCCGCAGTGCGATCGGAGGAGTCGAAGGGCGGCCGCGCCGTCGTCGTGACCTCCGACCGCGACTCGTTCCAGCTCGTGAGCGACCAGACGACCGTGGTCACGCCGGTCCGCGGCGTCTCGGAGCTCGCGCGAATCGGCCCCGACGAAGTCCGCGACCGCTACGGCGTCGAGCCGGCGCAGGTTCCCGACTTCATCGCCCTGCGCGGAGACCCGTCCGACAAGCTCCCGGGAGCCCCAGGCGTCGGCCCGAAGAAAGCGGCCTCGCTGCTCGCGCAGTATGGATCCCTCGACGCCGCCCTCGAAGCCGGTCGCTTCCCGCAGAACAGGGAGGACTTGGTGCTCTACCGGCGAATAGCCACCCTCGACGCCTCTGCCCCACTCCCTCCCCTCTCAGATCAATCCCCAACGTGGGCGGAGGCGTCCTCCCTCCTTCGCACGTGGGGCCTGAACCAATCGGCAGACCGGCTCGCGGCCCGCACTGATTAGACCTTGGAGCTGATCAGCCACGCGGACATGGCCCGCCTCCATCCGACGGGGGACCATCCGGAGCGGAGGGAGCGCCTCGCAGCGCTGCAGGCCGCCTTCGAGTGGCGCGAGGCCCCAGCTGCGACAAGGGAAGACGTCGAGCGCTGCCACACCCCGGAGCTCGTCGAGCTGATCCGCTCCATCGACCGCCCGACGATGCTCACCCTCGACACGATCGCCTCGGAGACGACCTACGAGGCCGCGCTGCTCGCCGCCGGCGCGGCGATCGAGGCAGTCCGCGTGAACGGATTCGCGCTTGCCAGGCCACCCGGCCACCACGCCACGCGCGAACATGCCATGGGCTTCTGCTTTTTCAACAACATCGCGATCGCTGCCCGCTTCGCCCAAACAGAACTGGGCGTCGAACGGATCGCGATCGTGGACTGGGACGTCCATCACGGCAACGGCACCGAGGACGTCTTCCTCGACGACCCGAACGTTTTCTACGTCTCGCTTCACCAGTGGCCGCTCTACCCGGGGACGGGCGGACAGGACGACCAAGGCGAGACCCTCATGAACGTCCCGCTGCCCGCCGGCTCGACCGATGAGGACTACCTCCGCGCGTTCGAGGAGCTCGTGGAGCCGGCCGTGACAGCGTTCGACCCGCATCTCGTCCTCGTCTCGGCCGGATTCGACGCCCACGAACAGGATCCACTCGCCGGAATGCTCGTCACCGAGCCGGGTTTCCGGGAGCTGTCACGCCGTTCAGCCGCCCTCGCCCCGAAGGTCGCTGCCGTGCTCGAAGGCGGCTACAACCTCGAGACGCTGCCGGGGCTCGTTCGAGCGGCCCGCGAAGGCTTCTCCGGCTAGCGAACGATGCAAGCGATCCGGATCGTCAAGCACGGTGGGCCCGACGTCCTGGAAGTCGTCGACGTTCCCGGTCCGAAGCCCGCACCTGGACAGGTCCTGGTGGACGCGGCCGCAGTCGGGGTGAACTACCGCGACGTGTACGAGCGGGAAGGCGTGTACGGCGGTGAACTCCCTAGGATCATCGGGGCCGAAGCGGCCGGTACCGTCGCCGCAATCGGCGAAGGCGTTTCCGAGTTCGCCGCCGGCGACCGGGTCGCCTGGATCTCTGCGCCTGGCAGCTACGCGATGCAGGTCGCCGTGGATGCCGAGCGCGTCGTGCCGGTGCCCGCAGGCGTCAGCGACGAGCTGGCGGCCACCCTGATGCAGGGCATCACCGCGCAATATCTGACGACGTCGACCCATGCGGTGCAACCCGGCGAGAACGTCCTCGTCCACGCCGCTGCCGGTGGACTCGGGTTCCTGCTGACACAAATGGTGACGATGCTGGGCGGGGTCGTGATCGCGACGACCTCGACCGAGGAGAAGGCCAAAGTCGCACGCGAAGCCGGCGCGGCGGAGGTGATCCCGTACGAGCGGTTCGCCGCTCGTGTACGGGAGCTGACCGGCGGCCTCGGCGTCGACGTCGTCTACGACGGTGTCGGCGCCGCGACCTTCGATGAGAGCCTGGAGTCCCTTCGGCCGCGCGGCTTGATGGTGCTCTCCGGCACGGCGAGCGGTCGCGTTCCCGCAGTTGATCCCATGCGACTAGAGAACGGAGGGTCGCTCTACCTCACCCGCCCCTCGATCCGGCACTACACGGCGACGCGCCAGGAACTCCTCGACCGGGCACGCGACGTCTTCGAGTGGATCACCGAAGGCAGACTCCGGGTCCGGATCGGTGGCCGCTACCCACTGAAGGAGGCTCGTAGCGCACACGAAGCGCTCGAAGGCCGACGCACAACTGGAAAGCTTCTACTGATCCCGCGGGCTCAGGAGTAGAGCCGCTCGAAAAACCACCACGTCGCCTCCAACACGGCGAGCATGGTGACGGCGATCCAGAGGAGCGCCTTCAGCTCGCTTCCGAGAGTTGGTGGCGGGTTCATGCCACGTTCACCGACTCGAGCTTCGTCACCTCCGTCCGGGCCGGCGGCGCGATCAGCACCGGCACCGGACTGTGGGCGAGAACTGCGCGGCTGACGCTCCCGAGGAGCACCGCGCCGGCCGGCCCGAGGCCGCGCGAGCCCATGACCACGAGGTCATGCTCCGCCGCGGCGACGCGCTTCACGATCTCCTTGGCGACGGAGCCTCGCCGGAGGATCGTGCAGACGGGAACGTCATCCGGCACTAGCGCCTCGGCGCGCTCGAGGTTCGTCTCCGCCTCGTGGACGAGCTCGTCCTCGCACGGGAAAGGCACGGCCAGCGGGAAGGACGAAAAACGCCAGCGGGGCAGCTCGACCACACTGATGAGCGTCAACCGAGCGCGCTCGCTCTGGGCGAGATCGATGGCCTGTTCCAACGCCTTCGAAGCTGCGCGAGAGCCGTCTACAGCCACGAGGATGCTCCGGAACACGACCTGTCTCCTTGCTTCCGAAACGTTTTACGAGATTGAACGTTTCCGTAAAGGAGTATACTCCTCCGCTGGTAGGTTCGGCAAGAGGTGACGGCTCCCGCGACAGCCAAACGGCGGCGGCCTCGCGGCCGCCCGCGCAGCCGCTCGGCCGACAAGGCAATTGTCGATGCGACGCTCGAGCTCCTCGCCGAGCGCGGTTTCCAGGCGGCGACGATCGACGCGATCGCGGCGCGTGCAGGCGTCGGCCGCAACACGATCTACCGGCGCTGGTCCGGGAAGGAGGAGCTCATCGCCGACGCGATCCGCGAGCTCAGTGCCGACCTCGACATGAACGAGGGGGACGACCTCTACTCCGTCCTGCTCGAGTGGATCCGCGACTTCACGCGCGTGTTCTCCGACCCGCTCTTCGGACGGATCCTGCCCGCCGTGCTGGGCGAGCTCGAGCGGAATCCCTCCTTCGCCGTCGCCTACGCCGACCGCGTCGTGCGCCCGCGGCGCGAGGTGCTCGTGGCGCTGCTCGAGCGGGCCGTCGAGCGTGGAGAGCTCCGGAAGGGCGCCGACGTCGACCAGATCGTCGATCTCCTGGCCGGGCCGCCGTTCCTCCGCTTGCTACCGATCGGCCTCCCCGCGGTGACCGAACGCTACGCCGAGGAGCTGCTCGAGACGATCTGGTACGGAATCGGCCCCACGCTAGACCGCAATCCCTAAGCCGTCTCGCGCCGGTAGAAAGGAGTGTGGGCAGCTCCGACGAGGCACTTCTGGCCGGGCTCGCCGCGGGTGACCGCGAGGCGTCCGCCGCGTTCGTGCGGCGGTTCCAGCGGCGGGCCTACGGCCTGGCACGCTCGATCGTCCGGGACTCCGGCACAGCGGAGGACGTCGCGCAGGAAGCGTTCGTACGCGCCTGGCGTTATGCGGGGAGCTACGACGCACGGCGCGGCACCGTGCTCACCTGGCTGCTGACGATCGTGAGGAACGTCGCCGTCGATCGGCGCCGCGTCAACCACGCCGAGCCACTCGATCCGGATCTGCTCGCGTCCAGGCTCCAGCTCGCCGACAGCCGTGCCTCGGACGAAGAGCAGGCGGCGCTCCTCGAACGGGACCAGCTGCGCGAGGCGCTGAGCACGCTTCCCGACGAGCAGCGCCGCGCGGTCGTGCTGGCCGCGTACTTCGGACGCACGGCCGGCGAGATCGCCCAACACGAGGGAATACCACTCGGAACTGCCAAGACGCGCATCCGCACGGCGATGCACAGGCTGCGCGACTGGCTGGAGGTCGCCGATGACCACTGATCGTTGCCAAGAGACCCGCGAGCTCGCGGCCGAGGTCGCACTCGGCATCGCGGATGGAGAGGATCGCGCACGCGTGCTGAGGCACGTCGCGGACTGCGCCGACTGCCGGCGCGAGCTCGAGCGCCTCTCGACCGTTTCCGACGAGCTGCTCGTTCTCGCACCGGAGGAGGAGCCGCCCCCCGGCTTCGAGCTGCGCGTGCTCGATGCGATTCAGCCGCCTCAGCCGGAGCGGCGAGTCACTCTGCGCCGGCTCGCGGTCGTCGGCGCGATCGCGGCGACGGCCGCCGTGACGGCGGGAGCGATGTGGGCCGGGTCCCGCGACGACAGGCAGCTGGCGGATCACTACCGCGCGACGCTCGCGCAGGCGCACGGGCAGTACTTCGGGGCAATGCGCTTCCACGACGCGGCCGGCAAGCAGGGCGGCGTCCTCTTCACCTACCGCGGCTCTCCCTCCTGGCTCGTCGTGACGGTCGCGCCCTCCTACCGCGGCTCGGTCAAGTCGGCCGAGCTGATCACCTCGAACGGCGAAAGGATTCCGCTCACCTCCTTCCAGCTCTCCGGCGGCGCCTGGGGCGGCGCGCTGCCGATCGATCTGGGAGACCTGGCGGCCGTTCACCTCATCGGAAGCGGCGGACGCTCGCTTCTCATTGCCGCCCGGCCCAATCCCTCCGAAGCCGGCGGGCGGTAGGTCCTTACATGAAGAGCAAGTGGACATACACGTCGCTCCTCGCTCTCGCAGCCGCAGCGGTTCTGATCCTCAGCGCCTGCGGAGGGAGCGACTCCAACAGCGGAGCATCGGCTTCGAACAACTCGAGCGCCGGCCAGACGGTCTCGGTCGCCGACGTCGACGGCGTCGGGAAGGTTCTGGTCGACGCGCAAAACATGGCCCTCTACGCCGCCGACCAGGAAATGGGCGGCAAGGTGGTCTGCACCGGGTCGTGCACGGCAATCTGGCAACCGCTCACGGTTGCGGTCAAGCCATCCGGAGGCGCCGATCTGAGCGGGAAGCTCGCGGCCATGAAGCGCCCCGACGGTAATCGGCAGGTCACCTTCCAGGGACGACTCCTCTATCGGTTCCAGGAAGACCCGGGCGCCGACATGGTCACCGGGAACGGCTTCGCCGACAGCTTCGACGGCAAGAGCTTCACCTGGCACGTCGCGACGCCGACCGGAATCTCGAGCTCCAGCGACAACTCGAGCTCGTCGAACGGCGGATACGGCTACTGAGCAAGCGCCGTCCGGCGGCCATGAGGCCGCCGGACGGCGGCTAGGTTGCCGCAAATGACTAGACCGCTCGCCGGCAGGATCGCGCTGGTCACCGGCGCGACTCGCGGCGCGGGGCGGGGCACGGCGGTCGCGCTCGGAGAGGCAGGCGCGACTGTCTACTGCACGGGCCGAAGCACCGCCGAGCGACGTTCGGAGTACGACCGACCGGAGACGATCGAGGAAACCGGCGAGCTCGTGACGGACGCCGGGGGCGTGGGGATCCCGGTCGCCGTCGACCATCTCCAGCCGGGCCAGGTCGAGGCGCTAGTCGAGCGGATCGATGCCGAGAGCGGGCGGCTCGATGTCCTCGTGAACGACATCTGGGGCGGAGAGAAGCTCTTCGAGTGGGACACGCCCGTCTGGGAGCACGACCTCGAGAACGGGCTGCGGATGCTCCGCCTGGCGATCGACACGCACCTGATCACGAGTCACTTCGCGCTGCCCCTTCTGATCCGCAACCCCGGCGGGCTCGTCGTCGAGATGACCGACGGTACACAGGAATACAACGCCGAGCACTACCGGAACTCGGTGTTCTACGACCTGGCCAAAACAGCGGTCATCCGCCTCGCTTACGCCCAGAGCGTCGAGCTCGCCCCGCACGAGTGCACGGCCGTCGCGTTGACCCCGGGATGGCTCCGCTCGGAGATGATGCTCGACAACTACGGGGTCACCGAGGAGAACTGGCGTGAGGGCGCGGCGATCAACCCCCACTTCGCCGCGATCTCCGAGAGCCCACTCTATGTGGGCCGTGCGGTCGCCGCTCTCGCCGCCGACCCCGATGTCCAGCGCCGCAACGGCGGCTCGTTCTCCTCCGGGGGTCTCGCGCGCGAGTACAGCTTCACGGACGTCGACGGCTCGCGGCCGGATGCCTGGCGGTACATGGTCGAGGTCCAGGACGCTGGCCTACCGGCGGACCCGACCGGCTACCGCTAGGAACCGTTGGCGAGTCGCTCGTCGTGGTACGCGGCGAGACGGCGGAGGAGCGCCAGGAACGTCTCGCGCTCCTCGGCGTCGAGCGGAGCCATGAACTCCTTCTCGAAGCGCTTGATCACCGAGCGAAGCTTCGTCAAGTTCTCCTTCCCGTCGGGCGTGAGCTTGACGAGATGCCGCCGGCGGTCGACGGGGTCTCGGCGCCGCTGGATGAGGTCACGCTCCTCGAGCTCGTCGAGCAAGCCGACGAGATAGCTCCGGTCGAAGCCGAGCGCGTCGGCGATCGTGGCCTGATTCTCGCGGGATCCTTCGTCGAGTAGCGCCAGCACGGAGTAGTGCATCGGGTTCAGGCCGGTCGTCTCGAAGGCCGCGAGCTTCTGGTCCTTCATTGCCCACGCGAGCCGTTTGAGCAGAAACGTCGGACTGGACAGGAGCTCGCGCGGCGGTCTCGCGGGAGTCGCTTTGAACGGGGTGTCTGGATGAGCTGTAGTGGCCATGCGGGAATAAGTGTAGCCGAGCCAATCGTTGTTGAGTATGATCGTGGACTCGACCAACGATACGTGGAGGCAATCAGTGTCTAACTCATCGATTAGCTCCAAGCGCTGGGCGATTCTCGCGTTGGTCGTCGTCGCGCAATTCATGGTCATTCTGGACGTCGCGGTGGTCAACGTCGCGTTGCCCGAGATCGAACGCGACCTCGGCTTCTCGCAGCAGAGCCTCCAGTGGGTGATCACTGCGTACGCGATCGTCTTCGGCGGCGCACTCCTGCTCGGAGGCCGGCTCGCCGACCTGCTCGGCCGGCGCAGGATCTTCCTCGCCGGACTCGCGCTCTTTACGGCCAGCTCGCTCCTCTCGGGCTTCGCGTGGTCGGAGGAGGCATTGATCGTCTCGCGTGCTCTTCAGGGATTGGGCGGGGCTCTGCTCGCGCCGGCGTCGCTGTCGATCCTGATGACCACATTTCAGGAGGGCCGCGAGCGCAATCTCGCGCTCGGGCTCTGGGGTGCGGCGTCGGGCAGCGGCGGCGCAGCGGGCGTCCTCCTTGGCGGTGTGCTGACCTCGTATCTGAGCTGGCCGTGGATCTTCTTCGTCAACGTCCCGGTCGGCGCGGCCGCCATCGTGTTGACCCCGTTCCTGTTGCGCGAGAACCGCGGTAGCGCATACGGACGGCGTCACTTCGACGTGGCCGGGGCAGCTTCGGTCACATCGGGACTCATGCTCGTCGTGTACGCGTTGACGCATGCGGCGGAGGACGGCTGGACGAGCCTGACGACATTCGGACTGTTCTCGGCCGCTGCGGCGCTCATCCTCGGTTTCGTCGTGATCGAGCTGCGGTCGGCGGCTCCGCTCTTGCCGTTGCGACTCTTCCGGCTTCGGACGCTGACGGCAGCGAACGTCACGGCCGTGCTGATTGCAGCGACGGCGTTCTCGTGGTGGTTTGTCCAGACGCTGTACATGCAGCAGGTGCTGCACTACTCGGCGATCCAGGCCGGCCTGGCGTTCGCGCCAATCGCGATCACCATCGCCGTGTTCTCGAATGTCGCGCAGACGCTCGTTACTCGGCTCGGCGTCCGGCCGGTGCTGACAACCGGGCTGCTTCTGACGGCGACCTCGCTCGGTCTCCTGACCCGGCTGCCGGTCGAGGGGCACTTCTTCTGGGATCTCTTCCCGGCGTTCATGCTCGGCGGCGTCGGACTGTCCCTCTCCTTCGTCCCCGTGACGATCGGGGGACTGACCGGCGTGGGGCCCGGCGACGCCGGCATCGCCTCCGGTCTGATCAACACCACCCGTCAGATCGGCGGCGCGGTCGGCCTCGCCGCGATCAGCACCGTGGCGACGACCTTTACGAATCAGTACGCAGACGCACACGCGGGAAGCGCCTCGGCGGCGCTGACGCACGGCTTCACCAGCTCGTTCTACGTGCTCGCCGCGTTCGCGCTGGCCGGCGCCTTGATCGCCGCGACGTTGATGCGCCCGGCACCGCGTCCGACGCGGGCCGAGTCGCCGCACGACGAAGCACTCAACCCAATGGAGGAGGCAGCCTGATGACCAACACGCACGCCCTCGATCCTCACGACGCCCAGCTCCTGAGCCGCGAGGTCGACGACCTCCTGCTCCAGATCCGGGGCCTCGTCCTCGTTCAGGACGTACTTGCCGAGCGCGGCGCAAGCCCCGCGGAGATTCGGGCCCACAGCGAGGCGGCCGAACGCCTCCGCGGGCGGCTGGCGGAGCTGATCCGCGGCTAGAGGACAGATGAAATTCGAGCCCGCGGACAGTCGTTGGAGACAGGTATGAGCAGCACCGAGATCTCGTCGCCCCGCACGCAGGGAACGGCAATCCCGCGCCGCCTCCGCTCGAGCATGGAGGACGGCCTCGTGCGCGAAGTGGCGCTCGTTACAGGCGCGATCCTCGCCTACTTCACCATCCGAAACGTCACCGCGGGGGCGCCGGGCGAGGCGTTCGCGAACGGCGAGCGCATCGTCGACTTCGAGCAGTGGCTGGGAATCCACTGGGAGGACGCCGTCCAGAGAGCGATCGTCGGCAGAGACGGCGTCGTGACGTTCGCCAACTGGATCTACATCTGGGGCCACTGGCCGGTGATCCTCTCGGCAGCGGTCGCTCTGCACGTCTGGCGACGTGACCGCTACTACCTGCTGCGCAACACGCTCTTCATTTCGGGCGGCATCGGCTTCCTGTTCTTCGCGTTCTTCCCCGTTGCACCGCCGCGGCTGCTCGAGCTCGGCCTCGTCGACACCGTGTCGGATCAATCGCAGGCCTACCGCGCGCTCCAGCCGCCCGGGCTCACGAACCAGTACGCCTCGTTCCCGAGCCTGCACGTCGGCTGGAACCTCGCCGTGGGAGTCGTCCTATTCATGACCACGACGCACCTCGTCGTCCGGACGTTCGCAGTCCTCTCACCGCTCGCGATGACGTTTGCCGTCGTCGCGACTGCAAACCACTTCGTCGTCGACATCGCGGGCGGGGCCGCCGTCGTGCTCGTCGGCCTTGCCGGAGCTCACATCATCGAGAAGAGACGATCGGTGTCCCTGGCTACACTCGCCGGCGATGGGCCGGTCATTTCTGTCGAGCATCCGCGACGACGGCCGGCGCCCGTTCCTCGTCGCCCACCGCGCCGGGAACCGCCTCGCCGATCTCCGCGCCGCAGAACGACTCAGGCCGAGCCTTGTAGAAGCTGACGTCCGCCTCTATCGGGGCAGGCTCGAGGTCCGGCATCTGAAGACCGCCGGGCCGATTCCGATTCTCTGGGATCGGTGGAGGCTCGAAGCGTCGTGGCGCCCACGGCTGCGTCTGGAGGAGCTGCTTGTCGCCACTGCCGCTGAGACCGAGCTCATGCTCGATCTGAAGGGCCCGAGAAAGCAACTCGCCGAGCGCGTCCTCGTCGCGCTCGAGCAGTACCTGCCGGAGCGCCGGTTCACTGTCTCCGCGCGCTGGTGGCGACTGCTCGAGCCCTTCGCCGGCACACCCGTGCGCCGCGTGTACTCCATTGGCAGCTCACGACAGGTGCCTTTCGCGCTTCGTCGCTTCGCAAATCAGGCGCTCGAAGGGGTCTCGATCCACGAGCGCCTTGCCGATAGAGAGACCATCGAGGCTCTGAGGGAGATAGCGGACGTCGTCATGACCTGGCCGGTGAACGAGGCGGCCCGCGCGCGTGCGCTCCTTACGCTCGGGGTCGACGGTCTGATCACGGACGACGCCGAGGCACTGTCGCGTGCCCGGGTACTGGAGCCGGCGAGCTGAACCTTCTGGCTGGAATCGGCGACCACACGGCCGCGGCAGCAGACCGAGTGTCGGATTTGGACTGGCGCTTCCTCGCCCTCGCGCTCGCGCTTCAGCTCGCGACCCTCGGCTGTCGCGCTTTCGCCTGGCGAAACGTGCTCGCCGCCGCATACCCGCAGCGACGGATCCCGGTCTTTTCACTCGGATGCGCATACGCAGCGGGGATGGCCCTGAACGCCTACCTCCCGGCACGCGGCGGCGAGGGAGCAAAGGTCGCGTTCGCCCGCGCGCAGATTTCCGGCTCGTGCGTGCCCACGATCGCGGCGTCGCTCACGGTCCTGGCGGTGGCGGATGCCGTCCTCGGCGCGTCCTTGATCGTCGTGCTTTGGGCGACGGGAGTGCTGCCGAACTTGCCTTCGGTTCCTTCGGTCGGCTTCGCCGCAGTTGCCGCCGCGGTTGCTGCAGTCGTCGTTCTCGTGGTGGTTGCCATGCGCTGGCGCGCCGTGGTCCGGCGGTTCCTCGAGTCTGCGGCTCAAGGGCTCGCGGTGATGCGAAGCCCGTCGCTCTACCTTCGATCCGTGCTTCCGTTCCAGCTCGGTGCGTGGGCCTGCCGCATCGGCGTCGTGTACCTCGTGCTGCAGGCGTTTCGAATCGAGGCAGGCCTGGAGACCGCCTTGCTCGTGGTCGTGCTGAACGGCTTGTCGACCGCGGTCCCGGTCCCGGGCGGCGCGGGGTCCCAGCAGATCCTCGCGACCTATGCGCTGCAAGGCGTGATCTCGACCGCCGCCGCGGTGTCCTTCTCGATCAGCTTGCAAGTCGGCGTCACCGCGGTGAACACAACCGTGGGTCTCGCAGCGACCATGCTTCTGTTCCGGACGATGCGTCCGATCGCCGCTGCTCGCTTAGCGCGAGCGCGGCTCGCGCGCTAAGGCCTGAGGGCCCCGGCCCCATTCTCATCCGGCCCGGGAGCGGTGTTAGCCGCGTCTGTGGGAGGATCTACCAGCCGCATTCGGCGGCGCTCGTCACGAGCAGTTAAAGGAGGTTCTCCAATGCGACGTGTCCTCATCGTGCTAACCGCGACGGCCTCGCTGATCCTGCTCCTCGCGTTCGCCTCCGGACCGGCCACGGCGGATCCGGCAAACACGAACACGCTCCATATCACGCTCGACTGCGGCTCCGCCGGAACGGTCGACGCGGTGTTCCAGCTCTCGTCGGCTGACAGCTTCCACGTCGTCTCCGTGAGCTCGAACTTCTTGTGGAAGTCGCTCGCGTTCGTGACTCCCACGGGCGAGACCGGCGTGATCGAGCGTGGCATCCAGGGCCAGGGTCACAAGGAGCTCGTGACCTGCACGTACACAGGCCCGGCCAGCGGCAACCAATACACGGCGACCGGGTTCTTCACGCCCTAGCGGCCGACTCGCGTCGGCACAACGGCCGGGATCGCGCTCGACCCCGAGAGTCGAACGTGGGCGTGCGGCGGTTCGCACTGGTCCGGTCTACCTAACCCGTCTTGCCGCCGGCGACCTCGACGAGGTTGTCGAAGTGACTCGAGTGCCCGGAGGTCGTCCGCCTTGTTCGTATTCGCGAGGGCCTGGGTTTTTAAGCCGAGGCCCGCCTGAGGCGCAAACTGCGATCATCTCGGCGAGAGTGGGCCGGCTGATCGCGATAGGCACCTTCGGGACGCGGGACGAGGCGGAGGTCGTTCAGGGTCTGCTCGCTTCGGCAGGGATCGGCGCATCGATCAGAGCCGACGATGCGGGCGGCGCCTATCCGTTCGTGCTTTCT
>DASSCT010000148.1:0-6633 GCA_035697545.1 Gaiellaceae bacterium
CCCGGAGATCACGATCATCGCTCCGAAGATGCCGCGGGCGATGAAGTACGCATGGAGCTGCGGCAGGACGTTCACCTCGGGAATGCCCTGCGCCCAGCTGAAGCCCTGCTGGAACCCGGCGAGGGTGAGCACGCTGAAGAACCCGGTGAAGCCGAGGGTGACGAGCCAGAACTGCCACTCGCTGAGCGTGCGGCTCCAGAGCGGGCGTTTGTAGATCTGGGCGACCATGTAGTCGATCACGCCCATGCCGAGGATCGTGAATGCGCCGAGCAGGGCTAAGTGCGCATGCGCGACGACGAAGTTCGTGAAGTGCGTCAGCCGGTTGAAGGGCTGGAGCGCCTCGAACGCTCCCTGGATGTTCACGAGCCAGTAGAAGAAGAACGCGGTCAGCGTGAAGCGCAGGGGCAAGTTCGTGAAGAACTTGTCCCAGTTGCCCTTCATCGTCCCGAGGATGTTGATCGTGAAGGCGAAGACCGGAATCAGCAGCGACCACGAGGAAACGGTCGCGATGGTCTTCAGCCAGGCCGGCGTCGGCGACTGGAGGATGTGGTGGTCGCCGACCCCGGTGTAGAAGAACGCGATGCCCCAGAAGCTGACGAGGGAGAGCGTGTAGCTGTAGAGCGGGGTGTTCGTGATCCGCGGAACGAGGTAGAGGGTCAGCGCGACGAGCATCGGCGTGAGCCAGAGCCCGAAGAGGTTGTGGGAGTACCACCAGTTGAGGATCGCGTCGGAGAGGCTGTTCTCAAGCGCGCCGGACGGGGCGCCCCAGATCTCCCCAGGTCGCCAGATCACGTTGCCGATCGCGTAGTCGACGGCCAGCCAGATCGGGCTGGCGATGAACCACCAGACCGTGACGTAGATCGGCCGGATCGTCCGCAGCTGGACGGTCGCCAGGATGTTGACGATGTTGGCGCACCAGATCACGAGCAGCAGGATGTCGAGCGGCCAGATCAGTTCCCCGTACTCGCGGCCCTGGCTGTGGCCGGTGAGAAGGCCGATGAGCCCGAGCACGAGCAATCCGTTCCAGGCCCACGCGCAGGCGACGCCGAGCCGCTCGCTCCACATTCCCTTCGTCCCGCAAAGCCGCGGGAGCATGTAGAAGAGCGCGCCGAAGTACATCATCGTCAGCCAGGCGAGGATCACGCCGTTCACGTGCTCCTGCCGGACGCGGCTGAACGAGAGCCACGAGATGCTGCCGAAGGCGTCGGGGCTGACGAACTCCGTGGCGAGCACGAGCCCGAAGAGGTCGACGACGGTCAGCCAGATGACCGACGAGAGCAGCCAGTGCCGTGCGGCCCGATCCGGAAGCGGAACCGACCTCACGGCCGGCTCGATCAGCGGGACACGCGCCGCCTCCGCAGCACCCGGACGCTCGCGCTCGACCGTGCGCTCGCCCATCGCCGACCGAGGCTACGACGCCCGAGCCGGCAAGTCGGCGAAGATGACGAAACTGTCATTTGCTCGTCATTTGCAGGTCATCCGGGGTAAGGTCGTCACGGCGGAGATGCGGCTGTTGGTTATCGAGGACGAACCTCGGATCCTCGGCTTCCTCGCTCGCGGCATGGAGGCGGAGGGCTTTACGGTCGACGCCGCAGAAACGGGAGCAGAAGGGCTCGAGCGTGCCCTCAGGTCTGCTTACGACGTCGTTCTCCTCGACCTGCTGCTCCCGGGCCTCGACGGTCTCAGCATCCTCAGGGAGCTACAGCGGAGGCGGCCCGAGCTTCCCGTCGTCATCGTCTCGGCCCGCTCCGATCTCCAGACGAAGCTTCGGGGTTTCAGCCTCGGGGCGAGCGATTACGTCTCCAAGCCGTTCGCGTTCGACGAGCTCGTCGCGCGGGTCCGCGTCCAGCTTCGGCGCCAAGTGCCGACGAGCGATCAGGGCCTCGTGCGCGCGGGAGCGTTGACGCTCGACCTCGCGCGGAGGCAGGCGCGAATCGGCGAGCTCGTCGCCGACCTCTCGGACCGCGAGTTCCGCGTGCTCCATCACCTCGTCGTGCATGCAGGCGAGATCGTCAGCCGCGAGCGCCTCCTGTCTCAGGTGTGGGGCTACCACTTCGATCCGGGCTCCAACGTCGTCGACGTCTGCGTGCGCCGCCTGCGAAAGAAACTGGGGGCCGGCGACGTCATCGAGACCGTTCGTCATGCGGGTTATCGCCTGGGCGCGTAGTAACGCGGTCGAGGTCGCGTGGGGCGCCTTCGCGCTCGTGAACCTCGCGGCCATGGTCGCCTGGCCGAACTGGGAGACGATCCCGTTCCACTTCATCTGGGTCAGCCTGACGCTCGTTTACGGCTTCCGCATCTGGCGACCGGCGCCCACGTTCGGGATCCTCGGCCTCGTCGCGCTCGCCAGCGGGAGCCTGATCCTTGCCGACGCGTTCAGCGAGGCGCAGCCGTGGGGAGAGCTCTTCGAGGTCCCGCTCATGTCCGCGATGTTCCTGGCGATGGTCTGGCACGCCGGGCGGCGCCAGGAGGCGCTCCATGCGGTCCAGCGCGAGGCGGCGGAGCGCGCTTCGCTGCTCGAACGCCAGGAGCGTTTCCTCCACGACGTCTCGCACGAGCTCCGAACACCCGTGACGATCGCGCGTGGCCACCTCGAGGTCTTCCACCGGCCTGCCGGAGAGCACCCACACGAGATCGAGGTCGCCCTCGACGAGCTCAAGCGAATCGACCGGATCCTGGAGCGGCTGCTGCTCCTGGCCAAGGCCGACCGACCTGACTTCCTCGTACTCGTGCAGATCGACGTCGAGCACTTCCTCGAGGACGTCTTCATGCGCTGGTCCGAGGTCGCGCCTCGCGTCTGGCGGCTGGGGGAGCTAGCGGACGGGACTGTGCGTGTCGATCCGGAGGCGCTGCGGATCGCCCTCGACGCGCTGCTCGAGAACGCCGTCAAGTACACAGACCGTCAGGACGCGATTCAGCTGAGCGCTGCGGCTCGAGGAGGCGAGCTCGTCATCGAGGTCGCGGACGAGGGCTGCGGCGTGCCTGCCGAGGCGCTCGAGCGGATCTTTCACCGCTTCACGCGAGTGGATCCGGCGCGAAGCCGCACGAAGGGCGGCGTCGGTCTCGGCCTGGCGATCGTCGACGCCATCGCCAAGGCGCACGGCGGGCGGTGCGCGGTGAGAACCTCGCTCGAGGGATCGACGTTCTCGTTGCGGCTGCCGGGCTTCCAGGCCGCCCCGACGGCGGCTTTGCCGCGCGGCGTCGTCCGCGTTAGTCCTTGAGCGGGGCTTGAATCTCCGTCTCGGCCGGCTCGCCTCGCCGGAGCTCGCGGCTGCGCTCGCTCTCCGCGTTCACCTCCGCGCCGAAAAGCAGCGCGAGCGCGGTGAGCCAGAGCCAGGTCAGCATGATGATCACGGCGGCGAGTGATCCCCACGCCTTGTTGTACGAGGAGAACTGGCTGACGTAGAACGCGAACCCGCCGGAGGCCACGAGCCAGATGATGAGCGCGACCACAGTCCCGAGCGACAGGAACTGCCAGCGGGGGTGGTCGACGTTCGGCCCGAGGTACAGCACCGTCGCGAAGACGAGCAGCAGGCCGAGGATCAAGATCGGCCACTGCGCCGTCCACCAGAGCCAGTTGACCACTGACTCCATGTCCACGGCTGAGCCGATCCACCGGGAGACGTGTGGCCCGAGGACAAGTAGGCCGAAGGCCAGCACGAAGGCGATCAGGAGCAAGATGACCATCGCGAGCGCGGTCAGTCGCCGCTTGATGAACCCACGCGTCTCTTCGCGGCCGTACGCGACGTTGAGCGCCCACATCAGCGTTTCCATCGCGCCGGTAAGGGTCCAGAGCGCCAGCACCGACCCGATCACGACCAACGCGATGCCCGAGTTCGCCTGCGACTCGACGACGCGCTCCATCGTTTTCTGGATGAGGTCGAGCGCTTCCTGCGGAACGATCCCCTGGAGCTTCTCGATGATCGTCGTGATCAAGTCCTCGTCGGCGGCCAGGTTGAAGACGCCGACCGCGACGAGCAGCAGCGACGGGATCGCGAGGAACGCGTAGTAGGCAAGCGCGGCCGCCAGGTTGGTGATGTGGTCGTTGAGGGCCGACTTGCCGGCGCGGATCAGGATCGCGAGATAGTCGCGCTTCGAAAGGTCGCGCACTCCCGGCTCGGCCAGCTTTGGCTCCTCGCGTTCAGGCTGAGGGGTTTCGGCCGCCTCGCTCATTCGAACGTGGTCCCTTCCCCGATCTTACGGAACTAACCCGCTCGCAAGGCCCCGCGTCACGGTTCTGCCGCGGCCGGCGGGGCCTCGACCGCGGCCGGAGCCCGGCGGACTGCCGCGCCTTCGACGTCGACGTGCGGGAGGATGCGATCGAGCCAGCCTGGCATCCACCAACTCCCTGCCCCGGCCAGGACGAGCAGCGCCGGCGCCAGCAGGAGCACGGTCATGGCCGCCAGGGCGACCCCGACCGAGAGCCCGACCCCGAACTGCTTCACGGTCGGGTCGTCGTTGAGGACGAAGCTCCCGAAGACGGACATCATGATCAGCGCCGCCGCCGTGATCACGCGGGCGCCCGTCGCGAGCCCTCCGGCCACGGCCTCCCGCGTGGGCACGTGGACGGCGCGTTGATGCTCGATCTGGCTGATGAGGAAGACCTGGTAGTCCATCGAAAGGCCGAACAGGACGGCGAACATCATCAGCGGCACGTAGCTCGCGATCGGGTCGGTTCCGCTCGCGGTGTCGAGGCCGACGAGGCTCAGCCCCCAGCCCCACTGAAAGACCGCCGTGAGGACGCCGAACGCCGCCGCGACGGACAGGATGTTGGCGACGGCGGCCTGAGCGGCGAAGACGAACGAGCGGAAGGCAGTGAGAAGCACGATGAAGCTGAGCGCGATTACCACGAGGATCACGAGCGCGAGCCTCGACGAGATCCCACTTGCCAGATCGACGTAGCTCGCCGTTTGGCCGCCGACGAAGGCGTCCATGTTCGTGCCCGAGGTCGCCTGCGGAATCGTGTAGCTGCGTAGCGTGCGGACCAGGTCGGCCGTCTCGGTCGCAGCGGGGGCGGTCGTGGCGATCACCGTGAAGATGGCGGCGTCGCCGGCCTTGTTGATCCGAGGCGGCGAGACGATTTTGACGCCGAGGGTGTCCGTGAGACCGTCCTGGAGCTTGACGAGGCGCGGATCGGTCCCGCGCTCATCGCCGCCGGCCTTGGTCAGCTCGTTCGTCAGCTCGGTCTGAAGCTGCTCGGCTTGCTGCTGCTGACTCTGCGCCTGCTGCTGCTGTCCCTGGAGCCCGACCTTCTCGGTCTGCAGATTCGCCGCCTGTGTTTGTAAGTCCGCCGCTTGCGTCTGCAGGTTCGCGGCCTGCACCTGGAGGTCGGCCGCCTCCTGCACCAGCGTCTGCTTCTGCTGCACGACCTCCGCGGCTTGCTTCGCGAGAGCCACGGCCTGCGCGCCGAGCGCCCCGGCCTGGTCGGCCAGGTCGGCCTCTTCCGCGCGCAACGCCTCGGATCGAGCGACGAGCGCCTGCGATTGTGACCGGAGCGCCTGCTCCTGCTGGATCACGCGGTCGAGCTCTCGCTCGAGCCCGTCTTCGCGTCGCTGAAGGCTTCGCAGCTTCGCCTCGAGCCGCGCTCGCTCAGGTCGCCGCGGGTTGCGAGCGAGCCTGGCTTCGACGCTCCGCTCCTCGGCCCGCGTGCGCGCAAGCCTGCGCACGACAGTGGAACCGGTTTTCGCCAGCTTCGCGCCTTCGCGTACGAGCTCCTTCGCCTCGACTCCGAGTGCCTTCAGCTGCGTGGTCAGGGTCGCCTGCCGCTCCTGGAGCCGATCCCTCGTCGCCTGCAACTCCAGTTGCTCGTTCGACAGCTCGCTCGCCTGGCGCTCGAGAGCCGCCTGCTCGCTCTCAAGGGTGCCCTGCTGCCGTACGAGCGCCGTCTGCTGCTGCTCGAGCTGGTCCTGCTTCCGGTTGAGCTCGTTTGCCTGTTCCGTTAGCTGCTGCTGCTGGCTCTTCCCCTGCGTCTGCTCCTGCTCGAGCTGCTGTTGGAGCTCCTGGGCCTGCTTCTTCTCGCTCTCGAAGCTGCTGCTCGGCTGCGCCGGAGACCCAAGCTCGGTCGCCACGAGGAGCGGGCCGTTGTAGCCCGCGCCAAAGCCGGCCGCCATCAGGTCGTAGGCCTGTCGTTCGGTGGTCGACTTCGGCGTGGCGCCGATGTCCTCTTGACCGAGGTCGAGGGAGAAAAATGGGACGATGAGCGGTGCCAGGATCGCCGCCGCGCCGGCGACTGCGAGCCACGGGTGTTCCGTCACCTGGCGCGCCCACCACCCCCAGAAGCCGCGATCCGGCGCCTTAGGCTTCGGACGGAGGAATGCGGGCACCCGCAGCGATTCGAGCCGCTTCCCGACGACGGCAAGGACTGCGGGCAGCAGCGTGATCGCCGCGAGCACGGCCGTCACAACCGCGACGGCCGCGGCGTATCCCAGCGAAGTGACGAGTGGGATCCCCGCGACGACGAGCGTGATCAATGCGATCACGACCGTGCTGCCGGCGAACACGATCGCGGTTCCAGTGGTCGCGACCGCCATTGCAACCGACTCCTCCAGGGGCAGGCCCTCGCGCCGCTGGGTGCGGTGCCGGCTGACGAGGAAGAGGGCGTAGTCGATACCGACCCCGAGGCCGATCATCGTG
>DASSCT010000149.1:0-14453 GCA_035697545.1 Gaiellaceae bacterium
GGGCCGTTCCGCGACGTTCGATCCGTGGCCGGGTCACAGGGAGAGCCGGGGCTCCGCCGCAATGCTCTCGTCTGGCAGGGGTTCGCCGCGCGACGGCGTGTGCTCGCGGCCGACGCCGAGCTCGTCCCGCCGGTGGCGGCGCGATCGCTGCCGCTGCAGCTCGAGCTTCAGTCGCGCCGCCAAGGTAGGCGGCTTTCGGTCGTCCTGCGGCTGCGCAATACCACGGCGACGCAGGCGCTCGGGTTCTCGGCGCAGGCTCGCGCGGCGGACATGCGCCGGTCAATCGCCCGCATCGCCGGCCAAGTAGAACGAGGCGCGCCGATCGAGCGCACCGTTCAGATCCAGGGACCCGCAACGGGTCGCCAGGTCAGCGTCGAGGCGCCGCTGCGCGTTCGTGGGGTCATCCGCGCCGGTGGTCGTCCGCTGTCTCGGTTCGACCGGATCCTCGGCGGCCCAGCGCCGTCCACCGCGACGATCCGGGTTGGCGGGGCTCGTCCCGGTCGGCCGGAGGTCGTGCTGACGGCCGAGCCGACGCCGGTCGTTCCCGACCTCCGGAGGCCGCCGCGAGCCGCGAACGGCCGGAAGCTCCTTCTGCTCGCCGAGCAGGCGCTGTTCCAGCTCGCCCGTGTGCGCCAGTACCAGGCGTTCCTCGCCAGTCCTGCTCCTGACGGGCCGACGCATACCGTCTACAGCTTTCGGACTGTCCCGCCCGCGGCCGCCGCCGTCGAGCGTTCAGGAGACGACGGGCGTCCCGTGGTCTTCGTCCTCCTGCTCGCCGCGGGGGCAGTCGTGGTGTCGGCCGGCGCCGTCGTACTCTGGGCTCACCTCTGACGCGCGATGCGCTGCTCCTGCTTGCGCGCGAGCTCGAGCGCATCGGAGAACGGAAACCGGCCCTCGACGCCGTTCAGCGCCAGTGACGCCGCGACGTTTCCTTCCCGCCAGTGCAGCTGGTAGTAGCGCACGTCGCCGGCGACACGCGTCGCGGCGAAGGATTCGTCCCCGAGGCCCGGCTCGCCGATCGGCTGCCAGTCATCGAGATCGCCGCGGGAGGCCTCGAGGTCTTCCTCTGCGGCGTCCGTTGAATCGAGCGTCTTGGCTCTGGACTCGACGCCGATCGGGCCGTCTGTCCGTCCCGACCCGAGGCGCCGATACCGAGCCTGCCAGCCGTCTTGCCCCCGGCGGCCGTCCTCCAGAGGGAAGAAGGTCGGCGACAGATCAGCGGGCTGGAGCACCAACCTCGGAAGGGCGGACATGGGGATCGTGCTCTCGTCGCCGCGAACGCTGCAGCCGGCGAGGAAGAGGACGAGGAGAACCGCCGCCGCCCGCAGGCGTCTAGCCGTGCGGCTTCGCCATCGACCGGTAGTCGAGCGCCTTGTCGAGGATCTCGTCGTCGACGCCGGCCTCACGGGCGACCTCGCGGAGCGGGCGGCCGCTCGCGGCGGCCTCCTTGACGATCTCGGTCCCGCGGTCATAGCCGATGTACGGGTTGAGCGCCGCCGAGGCGGACAGCGTCAGCTCGGCGTAGCGCTCGCACACTTCGCGGTTCGCCTCGATCCCGTCGACACACTTGTCCGCGAGCAGCCGCGACGCCGCCGACATGAGTCGGATCGAGTCGAGCAGGTTGCGGGCGATCATCGGCACGAAGACGTTTAGCTCCAGATGCCCTTGCATGCCGCCGATGGTGATCGCCTGGTCGTTCCCGATCACCTGGGCGGAGACCTGCGTGACGACCTCGGGGATGACCGGGTTGACCTTCCCGGGCATGATCGAGCTTCCCTTCTGCAGCTCGGGCAGGGAGATCTCGCCGAGGCCTGCGCGAGGTCCAGAGCCGAGCAGCCGCAGGTCGTTCGCGATTTTGGTCAGCGAAACGGCAACCGTCTTCAGCGCACCCGATGCCTCGACGAGGGAATCCCGGGCGGCCTGCGCCTCGAACGGGTCGGCGGGAGGGTTGATCGGCAGCTTCGTCTCCTCGCTCAGGCGGCTGCGAACGCGCGCGGCGAACTCGGGATGGGTGTTCAGGCCGGTGCCGACGGCAGTGCCGCCAAGGGGGATCTGCCCGACGCGCTCGAGCGTGGCGCGGATCCGGTCGGAGCCCTGCCGAACTTGCGCCGCGTACCCTGAGAACTCCTGGCCGAGGGTCATCGGGACGGCGTCCATCAAGTGCGTACGGCCGGACTTGACGATGTCGTCGAACTGCTGCGACTTGCGGCCGAGCGAGTTGGCAAGCCGCTCGAGCGCCGGCAGCAGTTCGTAGGTCAGCTGGTCGAGTGCAGCCAGGTGCACGGCCGACGGGAACACGTCGTTCGAGGACTGGCCCATGTTGACGTCGTCGTTCGGGTGGACGTCCTCGCCGGCCAGGGTGGCGATCACCTCGTTCGCGTTCGTGTTGGAGGAGGTGCCGGAGCCGGTCTGGAAGACGTCGATCGGGAACTGGTCGTCGAGCTCTCCTGAGGCGACGCGCTCGGCTGCAGCGGCGATCCGCTCCGCCTTGTCGGCGTCGAGGAGCCCCAGCTCTGCGTTCACTCGTGCGGCGGCTCCTTTGATCCGGCCCAGCCAGTGGGCGACCGAGGCCGGGATTGGCTCGCCGGACACGGTGAAGTTCTCCACCGCTTTTCGCGTCTCCTCGCCCCAGAGCGCTCTCTGCGTCTCGACGTCGGCCATAGCGCGGAGTCTAGTTCCGACGCGTCCAGGGGCCAGGCCCCTGGACATGACCTCCGGGGCCAGCGGCCCTAGTCGGTCGAGTACTTCGGCTGGACCTTCTCGCCGCGGATCGCGGCGATGACGTTGTTGGCCGCGATCGCCGCTTCGCCCATGCCGACCGTGATGAGCGTGATCTTGCCCGGATACCCAGCCACGTCTCCTGCTGCGTAGACGCCCGGCATCGACGTCTCGCACGTCGTCGGATTGATCTTGATCTGGCGCTTGCCCTCGAGCTCGATGCCCCAGTCGGCGATCGCACCCAGGTGCGAGACGAAGCCGAGGAGCGTGATCAGCGCGTCGCAATCGTGGCGCTCCAGCTCGCCGGTGGCCGTGTTCTCGATCGTCACCGCCTCGATGCTCCCGTCGCCGTGGATGTCGCGCACCTCGTGCGGGGTGAGGATCCGAACTGCGCCCTCGCCCTCAAGCCGTCGCGCCTCGTTGAGCGACGACTCGAGCGCGCGAAAGCGATCGCGGCGGTGGACGAGCGTGATGGGGAGATCAGCCGTGTCCTGAAGCCCAAGCGTCCAGTCCAGCGCCGAGTCGCCGCCGCCGACGATCACGCAGCGCTTGCCGGCGAACTGGGCCTTCTCCCGGACGACGTAGTGCAGGCCACGGCCCTGCCACTCGTCGACCCCTTCGACCCCCAGCTTGCGAGGCTCGAAGGCGCCATGGCCGGCCGTGATGATCACCGCACGGGAGAGGTACGTGTTGCCCGCGTCCGTCGTGAGCGCGAGGAGGTCCTCGCCGTTCTGGCTCAGGCGCTCGAGCGTTTGCGCCTCCTCGCCGAGACGGACGTCGGCGCCGTACTGGAGCCCCTGTTCGGCGCACATGTCGACGAGCTTCTGGCCGAGGATCTTCGGGAAGCCGGCCACGTCGTAGACGTGCTTCTCGGGATACGTCGCGGCCACCTGGCCGCCGATCTGCTCCAGGGACTCGACGATGCGCACGGTTCCGTCGCGATGCCCGAGGTAGTAGGCCGCAGAGAGGCCGACAGGGCCGGCGCCCAGGATGGTCACGTCGACGACGCCGTCGTTGTCAGGCACGGCCCTGAATGCTAGTAGGGGGAACCGGGCTAGTGACTACAGCCGGAGCCGCAGCCGCCGCCCTGCTCTGCGCCTGGATCCTCGCCCTCGGCCACCTGGAACGAGTGCCCGCAGCCGCAGGAGGCGACGACGTTCGGGTTGTTGATCGCGAAGCCACCCTGGAGACCATCGACGAAGTCGATCTCGGTGCCCTGGACATAGGGGGCGCTGTAGGGATCGACGACGATCCTGACGCCCTGGACGTCGAGCTCGTGATCGCCTTCGAGGGCGCCGCGGTCGAAGCCGAGCGCGTACTCGAACCCCGAGCAGCCGCCGCCCTGGACAGCAAGGCGCAGCACGGAAGCTTCGCCCTCCGGCTCCTCGGCCATCAACTCGGTGATCTTCGACGCAGCCCGCTCGGTGAGCGAGACCAGCGTCATCGGGCGTTCGGTGAGCTCCATCTGGGTCGCATCGTAGCAGCGTGCCCGGCGCTCACCCTCGGTCTGGAAGCGGCGACAAGAGCACGACTTTGTAACACCTGATTCACGCTCGGTTGAGCGGTTTTCGACGGCGCTCGTGGCAGCTCGGGAGGGTGTAGGGTTCGGTCACGGTGAGGCCCGACGGGGCAGGGAGCGATGCTCGATAACTGGCTGCCGTTTCTGATCTACGGTGCGTTCGCCGTAGCCATCCCGCTCTCGATGGTCGTGATGTCGTTCGTGTTCGCGACACCGCCGGTGGCGCGGAACCGGACCCGCGCGCTCCCGTTCGAGTCGGGCGTCTCGCTCGGCCCGCCTCGCGTCGAGAAGTTCACGATCAGCTTCTACCTCACCGCGCTCCTCTTCATCGTCTTCGACATCGAGATCGTCTTCCTCTACCCGCTCGCGGTCGTGCTGGAGCCGCTCGGCTGGTTCGGGTTCTGGGAGCTCGCGTTCTTCATCGGGATCCTTGCTCTGGCGTACGTCTACATCTGGCGGAAGGGGGCTCTGGATTGGCGGAGATGAAGCCCAAGCGGCTGAAGGACTACGGCCTCCGCTCCGAGCGGGTGCTCTGGCGCGGAAAGGGCCCCGGCGTCTTCGAGCAGGAGCTTGGGAACCTGGAGGAGAAGCTCATGCTCACCACCGTCGAGAAGGCGGTCTCCTGGGCGCAGGGCTATTCGATCTGGCCGGCCACGTTCGGGCTCGCCTGCTGTGCGATCGAGATGATGTCGATCGTCACCTCGCGCTACGACAGCGCCCGCTTCGGCGCCGAGGTCTTCCGCTCCACTCCGCGCCAGGCGGATCTGCTGATCGTCTCGGGCCGCGTCGCCCACAAGATGGCCGCGCCGCTGCGGCAGATCTACGACCAGATGCTGGAGCCCAAGTGGGTGATCGCGATGGGGGCGTGTGCGAGCTCGGGCGGAATGTTCAACAACTACGCGGTCCTGCAGGGCGTCGACAAGATCGTCCCCGTCGACATCCACGTGCCCGGCTGCCCGCCGCGGCCGGAGGCCCTGCTCGAGGGCATCGTCCGCCTGCAGGAGAAGATCCACGCCGGCGTTCCGCCCGCGTACGAGATCCGGGGCGTCGCTAGCTGACCTACGAAGGCGTACCCGGCCTCCACGAGACCAAGGAGGAGCACGGCGAGACGACACTCGTCGTCGATGCGGCGCGCCTGACCGCGGCCTGCCTCCATCTCCGCGACGTCGAAGGGTTCGACCTCCTCTCCGACATCACGGCTGTCGACTACCTGGGCTGGGGCTCGCGCGGCGTCGCGGGCTACTTCGGAACGGCGTCGGGCCGCGACCTCAACCGCCCGGGCGGGCTCGGCGCTGCGACGGGGTCGCAGGGGTACTCGCGGGTGCCGAGGCCGAAGGTGAAGCGCTTCGCCGTCAACTACCACCTTCTCGCCCTCCGTGAAGGCGCTCCGAGGCTGCGCGTGCAGATCTGGCTCGACGACGGCGAGACAGTGGACAGCGTGGTCCCGGTCTGGCCGACCGCCGACTGGCACGAGCGGGAAGCCTGGGACATGCTCGGCATCCGCTTCGACGGCCATCCCAACCCGACGCGGATCCTCATGGAGGACGACTGGGAGGGGCACCCGCTCCGCAAGGACTACCCGATCGGCGGCGAGCCCGTGCGCTTCTCGGACGAGGTCTAGTGCCCCACCCAGCAATACATGCCGGCTTCTGGCCCGCGATCACGCGGCGCCAGAGCCCACCCTCCTCCTCAGCAAGGTCATCGGACCTTGGCTCGTCGGAGTGCGAACTCTGGCTTGAGACGGTCGCGCCGGCCAAGCCGGCACGACCTTTGCTGGTCGGCGCCGACGAGTCGGCGCCTTCGGCTCGCGACCCAGAATTTCGGCGGCATTACTGGACGGGGCACTAATGGCCATCGTCGAGCGACGGCAGATCTACGAGGGGACGAACATCCCCTCCCCGATCCCGACCATCCTGTCTGTGCCCGAGGAGCTGCGAGACAGCGAAAACCTCCTCCAGGTCAACTTCGGTCCCAACCACCCGTCGACCCACGGCGTGCTCCGCCTGATCGTCGACCTGAACGGTGAGGAGGTCGTCGGCCTCAAGGCGGTCATCGGCTACCTCCACACCGGTTTCGAGAAGAACATGGAGCTGAAGACGTGGTGGAAGGCGATCACGTACGCGCCCCGGATCGACTACGTCTCCTTCCAGAACAACGAGCTCGTCTTCGTCCTCGCCGTCGAGAAGCTGCTCGGGCTGGAGGTCCCGGAGAAGGCGACCTGGATGCGGACGCTCCTCTGTGAGCTCAACCGCATCCACTCGCACCTGGTCTACCTCGGCACCTCGGCGCTCGAGCTCGGCGCGATCTCGGTCTTCTGGTACTGCTTCCGCGAGCGCGACCTGATCCTCGACCTCTTCGAGCTCGTCGGCGGGACGAGGATGCACACGCGCTACTTCCAGACCGGCGGCCTGGCCGAGGACATCCCGTCGGGCTTCTTCCCCGAGTGCCGCCGCTTCGTCGAGTGGATGCCGAAGGCGATCGACGACTACGAGGCGCTGCTCTCGCGGAACGAGATCTGGCTCGAGCGGACACACGGCATCGGCCTCCTCTCGGCCGAGGATGCGATCGCGCTCGGCCAATCCGGGCCGGTGCTGCGCGCGTCCGGCGTCGACTGGGACCTGCGCAAGGCCTCGCCCTATCTCTCCTACGACGAGGTCGACTTCGTCGCGCCGGTGTACGAGAACGGCGACGTCTACGACCGCTATCGGGTGCGCGTGGACGAGATGCGCGAGTCAACGCGGATCGTCGCTCAGTGTCTCGACCGGCTGGAGGAGATGGAGGGCAAGCCATGGATCGTGGACGACCGCAAGATCGTCCTGCCACCCCGGGAGGAGCTTCACACCTCGATGGAGTCGCTGATCCACCACTTCAAGCTGGTGACCGAGGGCTACCGCGTGCCCGAGGGCGAGGTCTACGTCGCGACCGAGTCGCCGCGCGGCGAGCTCGGCTGCTACGTCGCCTCCGACGGCGGCCCTCGGCCTTGGCGCGTCAAGTTCCGCGCGCCCTCCTTGGTCGCCCTCGAAGCAACGGCGACCTGTATGCGCGACGCCCTCGTCGCCGATCTGATCGCAATCGTCGGCTCGCTGGACACGGTGATGGGCGAGGTGGACCGCTGATGGCGGCGCCGGACTTCGTCGCCGAGGTTCACCGCCTGCGCGCCCGCTACCCGCAGGGGCGCTCGGCGATCATGGGCGCGCTGCGGCTCGCGCAGGAGCGCCACAACGGGTGGCTGCCGCCGGAGGCGCTCCAGGAGGTGGCCGACGCGATGGAGGTCACGCCCGCCCAGGCCGCGGCAGTTGCGTCGTTCTACGACATGTTCAACCTCCAGCCGGTCGGCCGGCACATCGTCGAGGTCTGCACGAACCTCTCGTGCGCCCTCGTCGGCGCGCAGCAGGTGGTCGACGCGCTCGAAGCTGAGCTCGGGATCCCGCCAGGCGAGACCTCCGACGACGACGAGGTCACCTTCCGGCTGATCGAGTGCGCCGGCGGCTGCGGATACGCGCCGGTCGTGGTCGTGGACGGCCGCTACCGCGAGCCCACGAAGCCGGAAGACGTGCCCGCGCTCGTCGAGGAGATCCGCGGTGGCTGAGCTGACTGTTCTGAAGGGCGCGGACGAGCGCGACCTGACGCGGCTCGACGAGTACCGCGCCGTCGGCGGCTACGACGCGCTCGAGCGGGCTCGCGGCATGACGCCGCAGGCCGTGATTGACGAAATCAACGAGGCCGAGCTCCGCGGCCGGGGCGGCGCCGGCTTTCCGATGGGCCGAAAGCTCAGCCTCGTCCCGCCGGCCGAGAGGCGCGCAGGGCCGGCCTACGTGGTCGCGAATGCGGACGAGTCGGAGCCCGGCGCGTTCAAGGACCGCGAGATCATGCGCCTTGTTCCGCACCGCTTCATCGAGGGCTGCCTGATCGCGGCGCACGCGATCCAGGCGAAGAACGTCTTCATCTACATCCGAGGCGAGTATCTCGCCGAGTACCTCGTGCTCGAGGCTGCCGTCGAGGAGGCGCGCCTCGCGGAGATCCTGGGCGACGTCGACGTTTTCGTCCACCGCGGCGCCGGGGCGTATATCTGCGGCGAGGAGTCGGCGATGCTGGAGTCGCTGGAAGGCGAGCGGGGCCAGCCGCGACCGCGACCGCCGTTCCCGCCGGTGGCCGGCCTTTACATGCAGCCGACGCTCGTCAACAACGTGCAGACCATCGCCAGTGTCCCGGCGATCATCGAAATGGGGCCCGAGCGGTACAAGGAGCTCGGGGCCGAGTCGGCGCCCGGCACGGTCGTCTACTCGCTCTCCGGCAACGTCGACCGGCCGGGGAACTTCGAGCTCCCCCTCGGCACAACGCTCCGCGAGCTCATCTTCGAGCACGGTCACGGCGTCGCCGACGGGCGGGCGCTCAAGGCGATCATCCCCGGTGGCTCGTCCGTCCCGGTGTTCACGCCCGACCAGCTCGACGTCCCGCTCGACTTCGATGCCGTGCAGGCAGCGGGGTCATACCTCGGCTCCGCCGCGATCATCGTCGTCGACGACCGCGCCTGCATGGTGCAGCTGGCGCTCCGCGCGGAGAAGTTCTACATGCACGAGTCGTGCGGCAAGTGCACTCCCTGCCGGGAGGGAACGCGCTGGCTCGTCCAGCTGCTCCAGAAGATCGAGGACGGCGACGGCACGCAGGCCGACCTGGACCTGGTCGAGACGGTCTGCGACCGGATCGAAGGGAAGTCCCTCTGTGCGCTCGGTGACTTCGCCGTCTGGTGCGTCGGCAGTTACGTGAGGAAGTTCCGCGACGAGTTCCAACGGCATGTCGACGAGGGCGGATGTCCGTTCGGAGGGACGTCGTCGATCGAGGGCGTCCTCGCGCCGAGCGACCAGCACGCGCATACGGCGATGGCCGAGGTTCCGGCATGAAACACCGCTTGCGGTGTTTCCATCAGGCCGTGCGGGCTTTGCCCGTGCGGCCGTCTGAAATGACCGGTCGACACAACGCGGATTGGAAGCTCGGGCCGTGAGTCAGCCGGAGCTGGTCAAGGTCACGATCGACGGGGTCGAGGTGCAGGTGCCGAAGGGCCTCGGGCTCGTCGAGACCGCCGCCGCCGCCGGCATCGAAATCCCCGTCTTCTGTTACGAGCCGAGGCTGGGATCGCCGATCGGCGCCTGCCGGATGTGCCTCGTCGAGGTCGAAGGCATGGGGAAGCTGCAGGCTGGCTGCACGATGACGGCGACCGACGGGCTCGTGGTCAGGACGGCGGCGGTCTCCGAAAGGGCCGCCGACGGGCAGGAGGCGACGCTCGAGTTCATCCTCGTCAACCACCCGCTCGACTGTCCGGTCTGCGACAAGGGTGGGGAGTGCCCGCTTCAGGACCTCACGTTCCGCTGGGGCCCCGGAAACACGCGGATGCGGTTCCCGAAGCGCACCCTCGACAAGCCGATCCCCGTCAGTCCGCTGATCGCGCTCGACCGCGAGCGCTGCATCCTCTGCTACCGCTGCACGCGCTTCTCCGAGGGTGTCGCCGAGGACGGGCAGCTCATTGCGAAGAATCGTGGCGCGCTGTCGGTGATCGCGACCTTCGAGGACGAGCCCTATCGCGGCAAGTTCAGCGGCAACGTGATCGAGCTCTGCCCGGTCGGCGCCCTCACCTCGACGACGTACCGGTTCGACGCCCGGCCGTGGGAGATCCAGAACGTGCCGAGCGTTTGCGGGATGTGCCCGGTCGGCTGCAACATCACCGCGACGACGCGCGAGGGCCGGGTGAAGCGGATCCTTTCGCGGAACCATCCCGAGGTCGACGGCGGCTGGCTCTGCGACAAGGGGCGCTTTGCGTACGGACACCTCGGCGCACAGGACCGGATCGTCGATCCGCTGCAGCGGGACCGGCCCCGCTATCGGGAGCTCGGCTGGGACGAGGCGCTCGACGAGGCCGAGCGGATGCTGCGGGCGGCCGGCGGGCGGATCGTCACGGCCCTGTCCGGATCGGAGACGGTCGAGATGGCCTATGCGCTCGGCAAGCTGCTGCGCCAGGGGCTCGGCGCGCACTCCGCGGTTCTGCCCGAAGGGGTCAGCCACTCGCTGGACAGCGTCCGGGCGCCGCTCTCCTCGATCGCCGAGGCCGACATCGTGCTGATCCTCGGGGACGAGCCGGTCGCCGAGCGTGCGCCGATCGTCGATCTCTGGGTCAAGCTCGCGCGGCGGAACGGCGCCGAGATCCTCTACAGCCTCGACGAGGAGCGGGCTCGCGCTGCCGAGCGGGCGGTGCTGATCTGGTCTGGCGACTGCGACGAGGACACCGACGTGACGGCCCTTGCTCAGTCGCTCGGCTGCCCCGGGTTCCATCTCCCCCGAACGGCGAACGGGCGCGGCGTCGCCGATGCATGGGCGGCGGCCGCGGATGCGGAGGCGGAGAATCCGGAGCCGATCGGGCTCCTGGTCGTTTCGGGTGACGAGGCGCTCGCCGATCCGTATGTGCGCGCGATGGCCGAGCAGGCCGAGTCGGTGCTGGCGATCGCCATGTTCCGGCGACTCGCGACGCCGCTCGCCGACCTGGTGCTCCCGGGGACGAGCTATCTGGAGCGCGACGGCACCTACGTCAACCTCGAGGGCCGCCTGCAGCGGCTGCGCCGCGCAGCGATCCCTCCGGCGCCCGACGAGCTGGCCTGGCTCGCGCGGCTCGCGGAGCGCTTCGGCGTCGAGCTCTCTCCCTACCCGTCGCAGCTCTTCGAGGAGGTCTCCGCGATCGCCTACGGCGGCCGTCCCTACGGCGAGGTCGGCGAGGAGGCCGAGCTCCCTTCACCCGTCCCCGCCGGCCAGGTCCAGGGGCCTGGCCCCCAGAACCGGCCCGGCGAGACAGGTGGGCCCGACGGCGATGCCCGTGACGAAGGCGAGCAGCCGCCATCTGTCCCTGCCGGCCAGGTCCAGGGGCCTGGCCCCCGGACACGGCCCGGCGAGACAGTCGAGGGCGACGGACTGCGGCTCGTGATGTACCGGCCGCTGTTCTCCGGTCCCGCCGTCGAGCGCGTTCCAGAGTTGCAGTTCCAGCGGCCTGAGCCGGTCGTGGAGCTCTCCGCCGCCGACGCCGAGCGCCTCGGAGTTCGCGCCGGGAGCGAGGTCACCGTCCGCTCGAACGGGACCTCCGTCCAGCTCCGCGCCCGCCTTGCCGAAGACCTGACGCCAGGCGCCGCCCGCATCGCGCAGGAGCATGCCGGCGGGCTCGAACAGCGCGTGGAGATCGTCCCGTGAACGAGCCCTGGTGGATCGACGCCATCAAGGCGTTCGTGATCATCAACGTCCTGCTTCTGACCTTCGCGTACATGACGCTCGTGGAGCGGAAGGTGATCGGGCGCATGCAGCTCCGCTACGGCCCGAACCGGGCGGGCCCTCGCGGGATCCTCCAGCCGATCGCCGACCTCGTGAAGCTGATCCGGAAGGAGTCCTTCTTCCCGAGCAGCGCAATCGACCGGCTCTACATCGCCGCTCCCGCCCTCTCCGCAGCGACGGCGCTCGCGGCCTTCGCCGTCATTCCCTGGGGCGCCGGCTGGCACATCGGCGGCTACGACATCAGCGGCCAGGTCGCCAACCTCTCGATCGGCCTGATCCTCGTCTTCGCGCTCGGCTCGATCGGGATCTACGGCTTCATCGTCGGCGGCTGGGCGTCCGATTCGAAGTACTCCCTGCTCGGCTCGATGCGCACCTGCGCACAGCTCGTCTCCTACGAAGTGTCGCTGGCGCTGTCGGTCCTCGGCGTGATCCTGATGGCGCGCTCCCTGTCGCTCGTGGACATCGTCAAGGCGCAGGAGAACGACTGGTGGTTCGCGGTCCCGCAGATCGTGGGGCTGCTCGTCTTCTTCGTCGCCGGCATAGCCGAGACGAACCGCGCGCCGTTCGACCTCCCGGAAGCCGAGAGCGAGCTCGTCGCGGGCTACCTGACCGAGTACAGCGGGATGCGCTTCGGCCTCTTCTCGATGGCCGAGTACATCAACATGATTGTGCTCTCGGCGCTCTGCGTGACGCTCTTCTTCGGCGGCTGGCTCGGGCCGGTCGACCAGCTCGGCCCGCTGTGGTTCATCCTCAAGCTGCTCGTCGTCATCTTCATCTTCATCTGGCTGCGGACGACCGTTCCCCGGCTCCGCTACGACCAGCTGATGGCGTTCGGCTGGAAAGTGCTCCTGCCGGTCGCGACGATCAATGCCGTCGTGACCGCTGCGCTGGTGGTGGCGCTGTGAGCCCGCAACCCTTCGACACGGTCAAAGGCTTCGGCGTCACGCTGAAGCAGATCTTCAAGAAGCCAATCACGCAGCAGTACCCGGAGTACAAGCGCCCCGTCTACCCGCGCTTCCGGGGACGGCACCGCCTGTGGCGCTACGAGAACGGGCTCGAGAAGTGCGTGGGCTGCTCGCTCTGCGCGGCCGCCTGCCCGGCCGACTGCATCCGCGTCGTCGCCGAGGAGAACACCCCCACGCACCGCGTTTCGCCGGGAGAGCGCTACGCGCGGATCTACGAGATCAACCTCAGCCGCTGCATCTTCTGCGGCTACTGCGAGCTGGCGTGCCCCTACGACGCGATCACGCTCGAGGCCGAATACGAGCTCTCGGAGTACTCGCGCGACGACCTGATCTACACGAAGGACATGCTGCTCGCCGAGCCGGTGAAGCGGATGCCGGTCGCCGACCGCGACCTCTTCGACACGCCGATCCCCGCCTACAAGGCGAAGGCCTGAACGTGGGCAACGTCCTCGTCTGGATCGTCTGGATCGTCGCCGCCTTCGGCTGCCTCGGCTCGGGGATCGCGGTCATCAGCTTCTCCAACCCCTTCTTCTCCGCCCTCGCGCTCATCGGAAACCTGGCGTCGCTCGCCGTCCTCTACCTGCTGCTCGCGGCCGAGTTCGTCGCCGCGGCTCAGGTCCTCGTCTACGCCGGCGCCGTCATGGTCATGTTCCTGTTCGTGATCGCCTACCTCGGGAACCGGGCCGACGTCCCGTTCGGCGCACCGAGTTGGCAGGCGTTCGCCGCGGTCGTCGCGGCCGGCGCGATCCTGGTCGACGTCGTCGTCGCGATCGGGCTGACGGCGGGTGGCAGGCTCGACGAGCAGGCCGACATCGGCTCGAGCTTCGGGACTCCCAGGGAGATCGGCAGCGTCTTCCTGACCGACCACCTGCTCGCGTTCGAGATCACCTCGATCGTGCTCCTCGCCGCCGCAGTCGGCGGCGTCGTCCTCGGCAGCGAACGGGAGCAGCGATGAAGGGGCCCGATGTCAGCTGGTACCTGGCCGTCTCGGCCCTGCTGTTCGCGATCGGAGCCCTCGGCGTGCTCGTCCGCCGTAGTCCGCTGATCGTCCTACTCTCGCTGGAGATCATGCTGAACGCGGCCAATCTGGCTCTGATCGGCTTCGCCCGGCACCTGGGCGACCCGTCGGGCCAGGTCTTCGCCCTCGCGGTGATGGCGGTCGCGGCTTCCGAGGTCGTCGTCGGCCTCGGGCTCATCGTCGCTCTGAACCGCGCGCGCGTCGCGCTCGACGTCGACTACCTGAGCACGCTCCGCGGATGATCGCGTCGGCCTGGGTCTGCCTCCTCTCGCCGCTCGCGGCGGCGGCGCTGATCACGCTCGGCGGCACGTGGATCACGAGACGGCAGGCCGGCTACCTCGCAACGCTGTCGGTGCTCGTCTCCTTCGTCGCCGCCTTGATCGCCTTCTTCAAGCTCCTCGACGAGAGCCCCGACGAGCGGTCACATGCCTCGACGCTCTGGACCTGGCTCACCGCCGGCGACTTCCGTGTCGGGCTCTCGATCCTCGTCGACCCGCTCTCGATCTTCATGATGCTCGTGGTCTCGGGAGTGGGCTTCCTGATCGTCGCCTACTCGATCGGGTACATGGACGGCGAGGACGAGGAGCGCCGCTACTTCGCCTACATGGCGCTGTTCGTCTTCTCGATGCTGCTCCTCGTCCAGAGCGGCGACCTCCTCATCCTGCTCGCCGGTTGGGGGCTCGTCGGGCTCTGCTCGTACCTGCTCATCGGCTACCACCACGAGCGGCCGCAGGCGGTGGCCGCCGCGAAGAAGGCGTTCATCATGAACGCCTTCGGCGACGCGACAATGGCGCTCGCGCTGTTCCTCCTGATCCAGCGCGTCGGCACGCTGGAGTACGGGGCCGTCTTCTCGGCGATGGACAGCATCGGCGGAGACTGGGCGATCACGCTGATCGCGCTCGGGCTGCTCGGCGGGGCCGTCGCCAAG
>DASSCT010000150.1:0-4066 GCA_035697545.1 Gaiellaceae bacterium
CGGCGAACCAGGCCGACCCGAAGCGCTCGCGGAAGTGCTCGCGCAGCTGAGCCTGCAACGCCCACGAGCGGAGATAGCCAGTGACGTAGAAGCTGGAGTCGATGTCGCCCAGGAAGTCGGTGGGGCTGGGCTGGATCTTCAACGCGTCACCGAGGAGCTCGACGTAGCGGGACGACAGGGCCTCTTGGTCGAGGCCACGCCGGCCGTGGAACTCGAGCTCGTAGAGCAGTTTCGCGCAGTAGCGGCGCAGGAGGTAAAGCGAGCCGGTTGCGGCCTCCGCAGCCCACTCCTCCGGCTTCGGGAAGTCGAGCCGACGCGAGAGCCAGCCCGGCTCCATCAGCAGGTGCTCCATCAGCGTCGCCCAGGCTTCCGTGACCGCGACATCGCCGAGGCGTTTTGCCTCGACCGGGAGATCTTCGTCCACGTGGGCGTAGTGCTCCGTGTGGCCGGCCTCGTGGAAGAGCGCGCGCCAGTCGTCGGCTCCGCCCATCGGCTGGATGACGAGGACAACGCGGCCGGGCACCTCGATCGGCGCGCAGAACGCCCGCGGGCTCTTCTTCGGCCGCTGCTCGATGTCGAGCTCCACGTTCTCCTGCGAACGGAGATCGATGCCGAGGTCGGCCAGCGTGACCTCGAGCGCAGGCATCATCTTCTGGGCCGGAAACGCCTGATCCCAGCCAACGGCGCGGAAGACGCGCGTCACGTCCCACCGCTCCGCATCGTCGAGGTTGACGCCGGCCCTCAGCCGGAACAGCCGGTCAGCCGTTTCCTCGTAGAGCTGCTCCGTCGACTCCAGCACCTCGCGACACTGGTCGGCAAGCGCCTCGAGCCGGAAACCGAACCGGCGGTAGAGGTCGGCATAGGTCTGTGACCCCAGTCTGGGAATCGCGTCGTCGACCGTCTTGGCTGCGTCCGCGAGGATCGGGTTGATGTGCTCCTCGGTCAGGCGGTTTCTCGCCTCCTCGAGCCGCTGTCGCCGGTCGCGGTCGTCCTCGTTGGCCATGGTGGGACGGATCATTCGGTAGCCCACCGTCTCGCCGTCGACGGTCGCCTCGAGCTCGGCCTCGAGGGCAGCGGTCTTCTCGCTGTGCTCCCTGGTCAGCTCTGCGAGGTAGTTCTCGCAGGCGAAGCGCCACAGCTCGGCCACGCTGTGATCGCCGTCGACCGCCTGGCCGAGCGCCTGTGCCTGCTCCAGCGCCGAGAGCTCGGGATAGCGCTCGTAGATCGGCTCGAGGTCGAGCGTGTCCTTGTGACCCGCGTAGTGGAGGTAGTACTCCTCGTCGAGCTCGGCGACGAACCGGTCGATCCGCTCGCGGTAGGTATCGAGCTCGCGCGTCGTGGGCGGTGCTTCGGGCACGGCCCCGTAGGATAGTTAGCGCACTGATGCGCGAGATCAGCCTCCGGAGTGAGCGGCGCACCCAGCTGATCGAGATCACGCGCGACGTCGAGCTCGCGGTGGAGGGCGCCGGAGGATCGGCCGTCCTCGTCTTTGTGCCGCACACGACCGCCGGGGTGACGATCAACGAGCACGCGGACCCGGCCGTGGCGCGCGATTTCGAGCGCGCGCTGGAACGAATCGTCGGCGATGACTGGGGGTGGCAGCACGTCGAAGCCGGCGAGGAGAACGCTCCGTCTCACATCCGCTCCGCGCTGATGAGCCCACAGGTCGTGGTCCCACTGGTGAACGGCCGCCTCGCGCTCGGCACCTGGCAAGGGATCTTCTTCTGCGAGTTCGACGGGCCCCGGACGCGCAAAGTCCTCGTCACGGCATTGCAGTGATCGAGGTCGAGCACCTCACGAAGCGCTACGGCAAGACGGTCGCCGTCGACGACCTCACCTTCCGGGTAACGCCCGGGCGGATCACGGGGTTTCTCGGCCCGAACGGCGCGGGCAAGACCACGACGCTGAAGGCGATCCTCGCCCTCGTTCGCCCCACGTCCGGGACCACCCGCGTGCTCGGCAAGCACTACCGCGACCTGGACGAGCCGACTCGCAAGGTCGGGGCCGTCCTCGAGACCTCCCGCTACCACCCCGGGCGCTCGGGGCGGAACCACCTCCGTGTCCTCGCGGCGCAGGCGGGAATCCCTCGGGCGCGTGTCGAGGAGGTGCTCGAGCTCGTGGCGATGAGCCGGGACGCGAAGCGCCGAGTCGGTGGGTACTCGTTGGGCATGCGCCAACGACTCGGGCTGGCCGCGGCGCTCCTCGGCGATCCGGAGCTCCTGATCCTCGATGAGCCGGCGAATGGGCTCGATCCGGCCGGGATCCGCTGGCTGCGCGACCTGCTGCGGTCGCTCTCCTCGAGGGGGCGCACGATCCTCGTCTCGAGCCATGTCCTCGCGGAGGTGGAGCAGATCGCCGACGAGGTCGTGATCATCCACCGCGGTCGCTTCGTGACGCAGTCGACCACCGCGGAGCTCGCGGCGAGGGCTGCTGCGGGGGTCCGGGTGCGCAGCCCACAGGCGGACCGGCTTCGTGATCTGCTGACCAAGGCCGGGATGAACGTCGTCGTCATGGACGGCGGCGCGCTCGGAGTCTCGGATGGAACGCCGGAACGCGTGGGCGAGCTTGCGGCCGCCAACGGCATCGTCCTCCACGAGCTCGCCGCCGAGAAGGCGACGCTCGAAGAGGCGTTCCTCGAGCTGACCGGCGGAGAGACGACCACATGAGACTCCTCTATGCCGAGGCGCTGAAGGTGCGGACGGCGCCGAGGACGCTGATCGGGCTCGTGCTGGGCCTCGTCGCCCTTGCTGCGCTCGGAGCCGGTTCGACCGCGAGCGGCGTTCACCGGTCGCCGCTCGGCGAGGAGAACACCGTCTGGGACGTACTCACTGTCGCGACCACCGCGGTGATCTTCGCGTTGATCCTCGGGATCTTGATCGTGACCTGGGAGTACCGCCACGGCACCGTCACCCAGACATTCCTCGCCACCCCGCAGCGTGAGCGTGTCATGACCGCCAAGTACGGGATCTCAGGCGCCACCGGCGCCGTCCTTGGAGGGCTCTCCGTCCTCGTTGTGGTTGTGACCATGCTCTTCTGGGTCTCGTTCAACCTCACCTCGGCGCAGTGGCAGTTGATCGGCAGGATCATCTTCGCCGCGGCGCTCTGGGGCATCCTGGGTGCTGGTCTCGGGGCCCTGCTCCAGTCCCAGGTCGGGGCGATCGTGACCACGTTCGTCTGGTTCCTCGTCGCCGAGCCGCTGATCGGAGTGCGCTTCGACCACTTCGCAGACTATTTGCCCGGAGGCGCGCTCGATCGGCTCACAGCTCGCGGTCCGGTCGAGGGCATCCAGGAAGGTCCGAGCGGCGCCGCGTACGGCCTCTGGGCTGCGGCGCTCATCGCCGTCGCCTATTCGGTGGGCTTCGCCGTCCTCGGCGCCGCCTCCGCGCTGTGGCGCGACGTCAGCTGAATCGCCCTCCGGCTAGGGTGGCCGCGTGGCCGCCCCCGTCACGCGAGATCAGGAGCTCGAGCTCTCGGTCGAGTCGCTTGCCTTTGGCGGCAACGGTGTCGCGCGGCTGAACGGCTTCGTCGTCTTCGTTCGCCGGGGGCTTCCGGGAGACAAGGTTCGAGCGCGCGTGACGAAAGTGCAGCGGCGGCATGCAGAGGCGCTCGCTGTCGAGGTGCTCGAGCCGAGCCCGCTGCGGGTGGAGGCGCCGTGTGAGCATTACCCCGCCTGCGGCGGCTGCCGGTTCCAGGACCTCGCGTACGAGGCGCAGCTCGAAGCGAAAGCCGGCCAGGTGCGGGACGCGCTCGTGCGCATCGCGGGGATCTCCGAGCCGCCGCTCGAGTCGATCGTTCCGGCCGAATCGATCTTCCACTACAGGAACAAGCTGGAGTACTCGTTCACGGAGACGCCGGAGGGCCCGACGCTCGGCTTCCACCGGGCCGGTCGCTGGGACGAGGTCCTGAGCATCGAACGCTGCTGGCTGACGACCGACCTCGGCAATGCCGTCCGCCTGACTGTTCGGGAGTGGGCGCGAGAGGCCGGTCTTCGCGCGTACGACCAGGCCGAGGGCACCGGGTATCTACGCCACCTCGTCTATCGAGAAGGACGGAACACGGGGCAGGT
>DASSCT010000151.1:0-9805 GCA_035697545.1 Gaiellaceae bacterium
GCTCGGCGCCGACGGGGTCTTCGTCGGCTCCGGGATCTTCAAGTCGGCCGACCCACCTTCCGTCGCGAAGGCGGTCGTCGAGGCGACGACGCACTACAACGACGCAAAGATCCTGGCCCAGGTCTCCCGCGGGCTCGGCGACGCGATGTCCGGCCTCTCGACGGCGTCACTCGCGCCGGAAGAGCTCCTAGAGACCCGCGGGTGGTAGAGAAGGGCGCCCGAAGGCGCCCCTCTCCGAGTACGGGCTAGAGGATTCCGCGTGCTTCGAACGCGGCGCGAACAGTGTTCGCAGCTGCGTTTCCGTAGAGGCTCTGCGCGGCTGCGACGGTGCTCTCCGCGAGCTGCGGCATCGTCGGGTCGCGCTTGGCGAACTGACCTTCGAGGATCAAGGTGTCGGCCTTGACGTTGCCGAGCGCGTTGCGGATGTCCCACAGTGCGCGTGACCAGATCTGACCGTCGTGGTGCACGGCGCCGTTCAGATCCTCGGGATAGTGGAGGTTTGTGTCGACACGCCGTAGGCAGTGCGGAGCGGTGGGGTCGTACGAGACCGAGTCCCAGTCCGCGATACACGCCGGATCCGGCGTCGGTGCCAATCGGTTCGAGACCGTCGCGGCCCAGTAGTCCCCGAAGCCCTCACCGATCGAGCGCGCCTCGACTGAGAAGCCGTACCCGAACGGCGTCTGCTGCGAGTCCTGGATCGCATGGCCAAGCTCGTGGAGAATCACCTCGGCGTCCTCGGCGTCATCGACACCGCCCTTGCCGAGCTTGATCATGTCCTTCTTGTCCCAGGAAAACGAGTTGTCCGCTCCCCACTGGTTGATGCGGAGGTCCTGAGACTCCATGTTCACGGGCCGCCGGCTGATGCCGAAGCCGAGGCTCTGGATGTACTTCTGAGCCTCCGTGACCCAGTAGTACGCCATTACCTGCTCGAACCGGTCGTCGTTCCGGTGGTAGTTGAAGTCGTTGGTCGGCGAGTAGGCCGGGTTGCCTGTCTCGCTCGTTATGTTGGCCCAGTCGCCGCGAAGGAAGCCGCTGCCGTCCAGATTGGTCAGCGTGACGCGGTGATACGCGGGAGCTAGCGCCGCGTAGTCGGCGTCCTTCTGATCCGTCAGCGATTGGTTCTGCAGGTCTGCGACCGGATTCGGCAGAAAGACCGTCGCCGTGCCGGTCGACTGTCCGTTGCCCGGCTTGGCGGCGACTGCCACAGTCACGACGACCGCTGCCGCGATCATCACTAGACCGGCAGTCAAGAGCATGCGTCGCACGATCGACCCTCCCCAGTAAGACAATTCAAGCGCGTCAGGCTACTACCGCGATCGAGAAACGTCTATCCCGAAGTCACGGCTGGGGGTCGGGGTAGCCTGCCTCTGATGAAGATCGGCATCCTCGCGGTCCAGGGGGACTTCCGCGAGCACGCGGCGGTCCTGAGACGGCTGGGCGCGGAGCCGGTCGAGGTGCGGAAGCCGGAGCAGCTCGAGGGCCTCGACGGGCTCGTCATCCCCGGAGGCGAGTCGACTGCGATCATGCGTCTCGCGCGGATCTACGGCCTCGAGGAGGCGCTGCGTCGCTTCGAGCGGCCGGTCTTCGGGACCTGCGCGGGAATGATCCTCCTCGACCGCGAGCACCTTGGTCTCGTCGACCTGACGGTGCGGCGGAACGCCTACGGACGGCAGGTCGCGAGCTTCGAGGCCGACCTCGACCTCGCCGGCGAGCAAGGCAGCGTACGCGGCGTGTTCATCCGTGCCCCACGGGTCGAGAACATCGGTCCTGGCGTCGAGGTGCTGGCGGAGCTCGACGGGGAGCCGGTTCTCCTTCGCGACGGACGATTCCTCGTAGCATCCTTCCACCCCGAGCTCACGGACGACACGCGCGTCCACGAGCTCTTCCTGGATCTCGTCCGAGAGGAGCAACGTGTCGGGGCACAGTAAGTGGAGCTCGATCAAGCACAAGAAGGGCGCGGCCGACGCCCGCCGCGGCAAGCTCTTCTCCAAGCTGGCGCGGGCGCTCATCGTCGCGGCGCGCGACGGCGGGCCGGACCCGGCCAGCAACCTGGCGCTCCAGAACGCGATCGAGAAGGCGCGGTCGTATTCGATGCCCAAGGAGAACATCGAGCGCGCGATCGCGCGCGGCTCGGGCGCCGACACCGACGCGCAGGCCTTCGAGACCGTGATCTACGAGGGCTATGGGCCGGGTGGGGTGGCGATTCTCGTCGAGGCGCTGACCGACAACCGCAATCGGACGGCCGCGGATGTGCGCCACGTGTTCGCTCGGAGCGACGGCAACCTCGGGGAAGCGGGCGCAGTGGGGTGGCTGTTCGAGCGTCGTGGGATCGTGCTCGTGGACGGCGACGCCGACGAGGACGAGCTCACATTGGCGGCGGCGGAGGGAGGCGCCGACGACGTGTCCCCCGACGGGTCGACCTACCAGGTGATCGCGCCGCCGGAGAGTCTCAGCGCTGTTCGCGAGGCGATCGAACAGGCGGGCATCGAGGTGCAGTCCGCCGAGCTGACGATGGTCCCGAAGACGACGATCGAGCTGGAGGACGAGGCGACGGCGAAGAAGGTTCTCCGTCTCATCGATGCGCTGGAGGAGAACGACGACGTCCAGGAGGTCTACGCGAACTTCGACATCCCGGAGCGGGTGCTCGAAGCAGTGGCGTCCTAGCGTTTGACGCGCAGCGGCCTGCTCGTTGCCGAGAAGCGGCCGGCGAGCGTCGCGACCACCCGGTAGCTCCCGGGCTTGGTTGTCCGGAAGCTGTAGCCGCCGAGCTGGCTCGTCCTCGACTGGGAGATCCGCAGCCAGCGTCCTCCGATTCGCCGCTGGAGCACGACCGGGACGCCGAGAACTGCGTGGTGCTGGAAATCGACGACCGAGCCGGCCAGGACGCCCTTGCGCCGCATCCGGATGGTGGCAATCGAGGGCGGAAGGTTCCCCTCCAGCCGTACGCGGGACATGGCGAGCAGCGCCTGGCCGCGATTCCAGCTCGAAGCCAGGATCGTCCCTTTGACGTTGAAGGTGTCGCTCTCCGGCCGCAGCAGCAGGAAGCGGACGAACGCGTGCAGCTTCGGCGCCACGGGGAAGGCCAGGACGAGCTCGGCCGGAGCTGATTTGCGCTCCACCTGGAGGATGAAGACGCCCGGGATCGTTCCGACCACGCGACGTCCGACAAGGTGGTCGACGGAGACACCTGCGCGCTGGTCTTCGGCCCAGTCGCGGGTGAGATTGGCCAGCGCGATGCGTTCGGTGTTCAGCGGGCGGTCGTCGAACCCGACCTCCCAGTCCATGCCGGCCTTGTTCCTCACGGCAGGGTTGTCCGGCAGCCAGTACTCAGGCCCGATCCAGCTGCCCGCGTTGCCGCGGAGCGACTGTCGTGAGTACTCGTCGGGGGAGCCGACGACGACGTACAGGCTCTCCGGCAGGCCGGCCGTCGGGCGGTCGACGCGCACGCGCTCGATCGCCTGACCCGGCGCAAACTGAGCAACCGAGAGCGCTGCAACGACCCCGGCCGCAAGGGCTACCGGTGCGGCCCACCGCACGGCGCTAAACGCTAGCCGATGCGGATGACCCGCTTGAAGCGCAGAGTGCCGACCCGAAGCTCCGCCGTCCAGCGTCCGCTCGGAAGGGAGCGGGGGAGGGCGATCCGGATCGTGTTCGGGCCGGCGGCCCAGCGCTTGCGCGCGGAGAAGCGCGTTCGCTTGGCCTGTTGGAGAGCCAGCTTCGCGATCGCCGGCTGTGTAACTCGCGCACGTGCCACGAGCGCTCGTCGGTTGCCACGCCGCTCCACGACGATCTTGATCCCTGTGATCTGAAGGGGATGGACGTGGGGAGGCGGCGGTGAAGGTGGAGGTGGCGGGCCGGGCGGCGGCGGGCCGGGCGGCGGTGGGCCCGGAGGAGGCGGCTGCGGGGGCGGCGGGGCGCCACTGGTCGTGAAGCTGCCGCTCATGAAGTACGCGTGCGGGTCGCAGACGTATGTGTAGGTGCTCCCGCCCGCGAGGACGACGTCCTCCCATGTCGTGTCGCCGATGGTCAGGACCTCGGTGGCTTTATCGACGCCGGGTCCAGTCAGACGGAAGTTGTGCGCCGTCGAGAGGTCGTGTACCACGATGTCGTAGGTCCCTGGTGCGAGCGTCGTCACCGGAGCCCCGCCAGCCTCAAGCGTAATCGTGTAGTCGGGGCCGACGGTTCCGACCAGAACCGGCTCACCTACGGCGTGCACCGCGCCGGGAAGGGCAAGCATCAGGCTCGCGAGCCCGATCAGAACGACCCTCACGCAGGTTCTACGGGTCCGGCGCCTCGAGCGGTTTCCTCGGGGCAGGAACGTCCGATCGCGCGCCTAACCTCGGGTCGTGAGGGTCCTCGGAATCGACCCAGGAACTGCTGCGTGCGGATACGGCGTCGTCTCGCAAACCGGCGGCCGCCTCGAGGCGGTCGACCTCGGCCACTGGCATACGCGGGCGTCCATGCGCCCGGAACTGCGGTTGAAGACGATCCACGACACCGTCGCCGAGCTCATCGACCGGCACGAGCCGGACGCGGTCGCCATCGAGGAGTCCTTTGTCGGCGCCGACGCCCGCACCGCATTGTCGGTGGGGCAGGCGCGCGGCGCCGTGCTCGTCGCAGCCGCGTGCGCCGGAGTCGCGTGCGTCGAGTACGCGCCGGCCCACGTCAAGCAGGCGGTGTGCGGGTACGGCCGCGCTGAGAAGGCGCAGATGCAGCGGATGGTGCAAGCGATGCTCCGACTGGACGGGCCGCCGGCGTCGAGTCACGCGGCGGACGCCCTCGCCGTAGCTATCTGCCACGCGTTGGCGCCACCGCTCCTGCAGGCCGCGGGATGATCGCGTCCCTTCGGGGCCAAGTCGTCGCGCGGCGGCTCGACGGCATCGTCCTCGACGTCAATGGGGTCGGTTACCTGGTTCAGACCACCGTGCGCGCGCTCCGCAAGGCGCAGGGTCGCGGTGAGGTCACGCTCGACACGTATCTCCATGTTCGCGAGGACGTGCTCCAGCTCTACGGCTTCGCCGAGCCCGCCGAGCGCGAGCTCTTCGAGCTGCTGCTCTCGGTGTCTGGTGTCGGGCCGAAGGTGGCTCTGGGGATCGTCTCGAACTCCACGCCGTCCGACTTGCGCCGGGCGATCGCGCTCGAGGATGAGACCCGGTTCGTGGCGATTCCAGGGATCGGCAAGAAGACCGCACAGCGCATCCTCCTGGAGCTGAAAGAGAAGCTCGGGCCGGCCGACGGCGCCGGTTCGGCGCCCGGCGAGGAGCTCGTGGCCCGCGACGCGCTCGTCGAGCTCGGCTACTCGGTGAACGAGGCGGAGCGGGCCCTGGCGGCGACCGATCCGGGGCTGCCTCCCGAGGAGCGGGTCCGGCAAGCCTTGAAGGCGGCCTGATGGCGGAGCAGTTCCTTGCGCCGGTCATGCGTCCCGAGGACGACGAGGTCGAGCGTTCGCTGCGACCGCGGCGCTTTGACGACTTCGTCGGTCAGGCGCGCGTGAAGGAGCAATTGGGAATCGCACTCGAGGCCGCGCGTTCGCGCGGCGAGGCGCTCGACCATGTCCTGTTCGTCGGGCCGCCGGGCCTCGGGAAGACCAGCCTTGCCTACATCCTTCGCGAGGAGCTCGGCGTGGGGATTCGAACCGTGGCCGGGCCGGCGCTCGAGCGCAAGGGCGATTTGGCCGCGATCCTGACCGCTTTGGAAGAGCGCGACGTCCTCTTCGTCGACGAGATCCACCGGCTCAGTGCGGCCGTCGAGGAGGTGCTGTATCCGGCGTTGGAGGATTTCCGGCTCGACATCGTCGTCGGCCAGGGCGTTGCTGCGCGGACGCTCACGCTCGACGTCCCGCCGTTCACGCTGGTCGGCGCGACGACGCGGACCGGGCTTCTGACGACCCCGCTACGCGACCGCTTCGGCATGACCTTTCGCCTCGACTACTACGAGCCCGACGAGCTGACGACGATCGTGCGGCGCTCGGCCGGGATCCTCGGGGTCGAGATCCGAGACGATGCGGCTGAGGAGATCGCGCGGCGGGCGCGAGGAACTCCGCGCGTCGCGAACAGGATCCTTCGGCGCGTTCGCGACGTGGCTGAGGTTCGGCACGAGGGGGTCGTCACGGAGGAGGTCGCCGGCGAGGCGCTCGAGCTACTCGAGGTCGACGAGCGCGGGCTGGAGCGCACCGATCGCGAGCTGCTGCGGGCCGTGGTGGAACGCTTCGACGGCGGCCCTGTAGGCCTATCGACGCTCGCCGTCGCGTTGGGCGAAGCGCCGGACACCGTCGAGGACGTCTACGAGCCCTATCTCCTTCAGCTGGGCTTCATCCAGCGCACGCCGCGGGGACGGATCGTCACCGAGCGGGGCCGAAACCACATCGGCGCGGTGGCGGAGCCCGCCGCCCGAACTTCGAGCCTGTTCTAGGGGCCCTTCGAACGGGGTCAGACCCCGTCACGACGCTGTAACTCTTCTCCACAGGCGGGACATGCTTCACGCGGTCTCACCGCGTGGCTCTGCCGTTCTGTGGAGAGGCCGCGCAGCTTTTGTCACACCGTTGTTTCAGTCCCGACACGGGGTCTGACCCCGCGGCGGACCCGGCGCAACGGCCGTGTCGATGGCGGCGAGCCGTGACGGCGTTAGCGCCTGAACTGGAGCTCGTGCCAGCTCGGGACGGGGGCGAGCTCGAGCAGCGCCCGGTCGCCACGTGGATCGCGATAGCCGAACTCGGCTGCCTCCTCGTCCCAGTCCACGTCGAGGAGCCCAAGCTTCACGCGCTGGTCGAGCCACGCGCCCCGGAACACCAATTTCCGCAGCCAGTACACGAGTGACTCGCCGTCGACCGCGGCCAGAGCCTCCCAGTGGCGGACGAGGTACCGCCCCAACGTGCTGCGCGCCTCCTCGATGCGCTGGTCGGCCGTCAGCTCGACGAGATCTGCCGCCTCGTCCTCGTCGAGGTCGTTGCTCTCCACCAAACCGAGCTTGACCGCGGCGGCGATGACCCGCTCCTCGAAGTCCTCCGAATTGAAGGCGAACCGATAGCCGAGGAACTCCACGACATAGTCATCTCCGGACTCGTAGTTCACGTCACTCATCACTCCTTTTGAGCATACGCCCCGGGTCTGCCGTCCGCGCCCCTCCGTACCGTCAGCTGTCCGTGACCGGACGCTGGAACATCACACCGTGCTCGCAGGCCGATGCGCTCGCGCTCGCCGAACGGCTGGAAATCAGCGAGACAACCGCACGCGTACTCGTGCGCCGCGGCTACGCAGACCCCGACACCGCAAAGCGCTTCCTCGCCGGCGGCAACCCCGAGCACGACCCGTTCCGGCTCGGCGACATGGCCGCCGCCTGCGAACGAATCCGTGCCGCAATCGCAACAAAAGAGCAAATCTGCGTTCACGGCGACTACGACGCCGACGGCATCTGCGCGACAGCGCTCGCCGTCCTCGTCCTGCGCGAGCTCGGCGCGGAGGTCGCCTGGCATCTCCCGAGCCGCTTCGAAGAAGGCTACGGCGTCTCCGGGGCCACGCTCACACGCCTTGCCGACGACGGCTGCCGCCTCGTGATCACGGTGGACTGCGGAATTACCGCGGCCGAGGAAGTTGCACGCGCCAAGGAGCTCGGCCTCGACATCGTCATCACCGATCACCATCGGCCGGCAGAAGAACTCCCAGCCTGCCCAATAGTCGCCACCCGGCCATCTGACTACCCCTTCCCCGAGCTCTGCGGAACCGGCGTCGTCTGGAAGCTGGCGCAGGCCCTGCTCGGCTCAGACTCGGACGCCCTCCGACGCCACCTCGACCTCGTCGCCCTCGCCACGATCTCGGACGTCGTGCCGCTGGTCGACGAGAACCGCTACCTGGCCCTGCAGGGCCTGAAGGCGCTGGCCCGGACCCAAAAGCCGGGGCTTCAAGCGCTCATGCGCTCGGCCCGCGTCGATCCGGCTGCGGTCGACGAAGGTGGTGTCGGCTTCCGCCTCGCCCCGCGAATCAACGCCGCCGGCCGCCTCTCGCACCCCGAGGCGGCGCTCGAGCTCCTGCTGACGGAGGACGCGCAAACTGCCGACAAGCTCGCAAGCCGGCTCGAGGAACTGAACCGTGAGCGCCAGACCGTCGAGGACCGGATCCTCCGCGAGGCCGTCGCGCAGGTCGAGGCCTGGCCGGAGCACAGACAACGCCGCCGCGGCTACGTCCTGGCCGACGAGACCTGGCACGAAGGCGTGATCGGAATCGTCGCCTCACGGCTGGTGGAGCGCTTCGACCGGCCCGTTGTCCTCATCGCGGGAACCGAGCGCGAGTGGAAGGGCTCAGGGCGTTCGCTCCCGACGTTCGACCTCTACGGCGCGCTTTCGGCCTGTGCCGAGCACCTCGTCCGCTTCGGCGGCCACCGGGCAGCGGCAGGCCTGTCGATCGTCCCCGAACGGGTCGGCGCCTTCGCCGAGGCCTTCGGAGCCCATGCCGATGCGACCCTCGCAGAGGCCGATCTGCACCCGCCGACTACCGTCGACGCCGTCGTGGGCGGCGAGCAGCTGACACTCGACCTCTGCGCCGAGCTCGGCCGGCTTGCCCCCTTTGGCCTCGGCAACCCCGGAGTGACGCTCCTCCTTCCCTCGAGCGAGCTCTCCGAGGTCGCGACCACCGCGGACGGCAAACACCTGCGGTTCCGGGTCAGCCACCGGAACCGTCCAGCGGGAAGCGCGATCGGATTCGGCCTCGCCCGCCACGCGGAACGCGCCCGCCGTCCGGCGCGCTACGACGTCCTATTCCGCCTCGAGGCAAACCAGTGGAACGGCACCGTCGCGCCGCAGCTCGTCGTCCGCGACCTCCATGAGACCCCCGAGCGCTACGACAGCCTGCGCGACTGGCTCATGACCGAGTTCCGCAAACCCCGAGCCGCACAGGCTCCCGAGGCTCGAGCGATCTTCGCCGAGCTCGGCGCCGAGGCCGGCGGCCCGCGCCGGCAGCTCCTCGAGTCAGAGGCGTTTCGCGCCCTGCTCGACGACGAGGCTCTCGCGGAAGCGGCTTAGACGCGGCCCGGAGAAATCCTGAAGGCCCTGCGCGGCGCCCATGGGCGCTCACGGCGAGCCTCTGCGTCGAGCGCTGCAAGCAGGCGGGCCAGAACGAGTGCCTTGCGCTTGTTTCGACGGCGGAAGTGCATGAACCGGCCGTCTTCGGCCTCAGGAGGTCACCTCCTTCCACCGAAGTACACTGATCGTCATGGCGGTTCTCGAGGCTCCCGAACGACATCAAGACCTGATCGACGAGCTGATCGCCGAGGTTGCGGAGTACAACCCGGAGGTCGATCGAGAGCTGCTCGCGCGCGCCTTCCGCTTCGCCGCCAAGGCGCATGAGGGCCAACAGCGCCGCTCGGGGGAGGAATTCATCCATCACCCATACGCGGTTGCGCGCATCTGCGCCGAACTGCGCCAGCCGGACGAGACGATCGCCGCCGCGCTCCTCCACGACGTCGTCGAGGACACCGAGGCCACGCTCGACGAGGTCAAGGCCGAGTTCGGCGAGGACGTCGCGCAGCTCGTCGACGGCGTCACGAAGCTGACCCGAGTCCAGTTCCAAAGCCGCGAGCAGGCGGAGGCCGAGAACTACCGGAAGATGATCTTGGCGATGGCGCAGGACCCGGGCGTCATCCTGATCAAGCTCGCGGACCGGCTCCACAACCTCCGCACGATCGAGTATCTCGGCAAGCAGAAGCAGGTGCAGAAGGCACGGGAGGCGCTCGAGGTCTACGCGCCCCTCGCGCACCGTCTCGGCATCCACACGATGAAGTGGCAACTCGAGGACCTCGCCTTCGAGACGCTGCA
>DASSCT010000152.1:0-5049 GCA_035697545.1 Gaiellaceae bacterium
CCACGACCCGATGATCGAGTATCAGACCCAGCGACTGGAGTACCTCAGCGAGTAGCGGACGTTAGGTGCTCTCGGTTGCGGCTTGGGGAAGCTCTTCGGGCGCCCGGATGAGGAGCGGGCGGTGCGCCCAGGCGGGCAGCCACCAGTTCGCGTCTCCGAGCAGCCGCATGAGGGCGGGCACGAGCAGGGCGCGGACGACCGTCGCGTCGAAGATGATTCCGGCGGCGAGCCCGATCGCGAGCTCCTTGATCAGGAAGCCCGGGCCGGTGGAGAGCACCAGGAAGGCGCACATGAGCACGAGCGCGCCGCTCGTCACGAGCTTGCCGGTGCGGGCGAGGCCGAGCTCGATCGCCTTCTCGGTGGAGCCGGTCTCGTCGTAGGCCTCGCGCATGCGCGTGAGCATGAAGACCTCGTAGTCCATCGAGAGGCCGAAGAGGAAGGCGAAGATCATGATCGGGATCCAGGGGTTGATCGCCTGCATGGCGTCGATCCCCCAGGCCTCCGAGCCGTGCCCCAGCTGGAAGACGACGACCACGATCCCGAACGTCGCCGCCAGCGACACGAGGTTGAGGAGCACGGCCTTGAGCGGCAGCAGGAGCGACCGGAACGCCCGCGCGAGCAGGATGTAGGTCAGCGCCAGCACGAAGGCGAGCAGGTACGCGAAGTTGCCGTAGATGGCGTGGACGAGGTCGCGATCGACGGCCGCAGTCCCGCTGACGGTCGCGCCGGTCCCGTCCAGCGCAGCTGCGGAGCGGTCGATGATCGCCTGGATTCCCGGAGCGGCACCGTCGATCGCGGGGAACGCCTCGACGATCGCCGCGTCGCCCTCGCGCCAGTCCTTCGGCGCGACGGCGGCGGCGATGCCGTCCACGCGGCGCAGCCGCTCGGCGACGGCCTCCGGGTCGCCGCCGTTCTCGACGAGCACGTCGAACGGCTTCAGCACGCCCGGCGTGATCCCGGACGCGGCGAGAGCGTCGCGACCCTCGATCGCGTCGCCCGTGCCGGGGACGTGCTTCAGCTGCGCCTCGTTGGCATTCAGCTGGAGGCCGTAGAAGACGAGTACGCCGGTGATCGCGAGCCCGACCGCCGCAACCGGTACCGGCCGCGCGTTGACGAACCGCGCCCAGCGGCCCCACGCACCGTCCTCGGGGTGACCGTGATCGACGAGCCGCTTCGGCAGCAACCGCACGCTGTTGATTCGCTCGCCGAGCACCGCTAGCAACGCCGGGAGCAGCGTGATCGCCGCGAGCACCGACACCGCCGGGATCAGCATTCCGCCGATGCCGATCGAGCGGATGAACGGGACGGGCAGCACGACCAGGGAGAGCAACCCGATCGCCACCGTCGAGCCCGAGACGATCACCGCCTTGCCCGCATGCGTCATCGTCTCGACGAGCGCCGTCTCCACATCCTGGCCCTCGCGCAGCTCGTCGCGGAAGCGGAAGATCAGCAGCAGCGCGTAGTCGATCGCGACGCCGAGGCCGACGAGCGCAATCAGGAACTGCACCACGATCGACACGTCCGTGACGTAGGTGAGGATCCAGACGAGCGTGAAGGTGTTCAGGATCGACGACACCGCGACCGCAAGCGGCAGCGTGATCGCCGGCAGCGTCCCGAAGACGAAGAACAGGATGATCAGCGCGCCGAGGCCGCCGATCAGCGCCTCGACGAGGACGCCCGTGCCGGCCTCGCCGCTCTCGTTCGCCTCCATGATCGGGGCGTGGCCCGTCACGTGCACGGTCGTTTCCGCCGGCAGGCCCGCGGCTGCGGCCTGCAGCATCGCGTCGGCGCCGCTCTTCACGTCGAACTCCGGCGAGCCGGCCGGATAGACCTCCATGAAGGTCGTGTGCCTGTCCCTGGAGACGTACGCGTCGCTGCCCGTCGAGAAGAAGGAGCTGAAGCGGGCACCCGGGCTCGTCTCGAGCGCTCGCTCCATCGCGGCGGCGATCGCTTCGCTCCTCGTCGCGTCGCCCTTCGTCTGGAACACGACGACGTTCGGGGGGCGCTCGCCGGTGCCGAACCGCTCGAACGTCCGCTGGCCCGCCTCGTAGGCCGAGTAGCCGGGGATCGAGAGGGACTTGAGCCAGCGCTCCGAGACCTGACCTGCGGCGAAACCGCCGAGGATGGTGAGCGCGATCCACGTCGAGATGATCGCCTTGCGGCGACGGGCGGTCAGCTGGGCGAGCCGAGCGAGCATGGGACTCCTCCGGTGTTCGATGGCGATCACGAACGACAGGATCGGCCGCGACGCGGCGTCCGGCAATCGGCCGGAGGGCGATTCCTGCACCGACGAAAGTCGCGCGACGGATCGACTTCGGACGGTGTTCAAGAGCGGCCGCGCCGCCTACTCTTGACGTCGTGACCGCTCGCAGTCTTCTGTCCGGCCTGCTCGTCGTCCCGGAGGAGGACGAGGAGCCGCCCGCGCGCCGCTCGCGGCGCGACTGGGTCGTCGACAGCTCGCTGTTCCTGCTCGCGGCCGTGGGAGGCGGCCTGGCAGTGGCGGATCAGGTCGGCCGCGGGCTGGATGGGCCGCTGCTCGTCTTCGATGTGATCGGTGGGGCGGTGCTCTGCCTCGCCCTCTGGTGGCGGCGGCGCTGGCCGTTCGGCCTCGGTCTGGCCTCGGTGCCGATCGTGGCCTTCTCGTCCGCCGCGGGCCTGGCCGGCCTGATCGTCCTGTTCACCGTCGCCGCCTACCGCCGCTGGCAGCTTGCGTTCCTGGTCGCGGGACTGCAGCTCGCGATGTTTCCGGTCTTCCGCGCCGTCCAGCCCGACGACGACGCGCTCCCGCAGCTGGCGTTCTTCGTCATCCAGACGCTGGCCTTCGCCGCCATCGTCGCGTGGGGCATGTTCGTCCGCGGGCGCCGCCAGTCGCGGCGCGAGCGCGTGCGCCATGCCGAGGCCGAGCAGGAGCTGCGCCTCGAGCAGGTTCGTCACGCCGAGCGCACGCGCATCGCGCGCGAGATGCACGACGTGCTGGCCCACCGGATCTCGCTGCTGAGCCTGCACGCCGGCGCGCTGGAGTTCCACCCGGACGCCCCGCCCGAGGAGGTCGCGCGCGCCGCCGCGGTGGTCCGTGCCAGCGCACACCAGGCGCTCGAGGACCTCCGCGCGGTGATCGGCGTGCTGCGCGACGGGGGCGACGGCGAGGTGCCGCAGCCGCCTCAGCCGACGCTGGCGGCGCTGCCTGGCCTGCTCGAGGAGTCACGCGCCGCCGGGATGCTCCTGCACGCCGAAATCCGTCTCGCGGACCTGGCCGCCGTCCCTGACGCGATCGGTCGCCACGCGCTGCGGATCGTCCAGGAGGCGCTGACCAACGCGCGCAAGCACGCGACGTCGGCCGCGGTGGACCTTCGTGTCGAGGGCGCTCCGGGGGAGGGGCTGACGATCGAGGTGCGTAACCGGGCGCCGGTCCTGGCCGCCGGCGAGTCGGAGATCCCGGGGGCGGGGACCGGCCTCGTCGGCCTGGCCGAGCGGGTGACGCTCTCCGGCGGCAGCCTCGTGCACGGGCTAGACGAGGCGGGCGACTTCCAGCTTCGCGCCTGGTTGCCGTGGCCGAAGTGAGCGAGCAGATCCGCGTCCTGGTGGTCGACGACGACGCGCTCGTCCGCGCCGGGCTGTCGATGCTGCTCGCGGGCGTCGAGGAGATCGTGATCGTCGGCGAGGCGGCGGACGGCAGCGAGGTCGCACACGCGGTGGCCGAGCACGAGCCCCACATCGTGCTGATGGACATCCGGATGCCCGGGATGGACGGCCTGGCCGCCACCGAGTTGCTGCGCGCTCACGACGACGCGCCCGAGGTCATCGTCCTCACGACGTTCGAGGTCGACGACGACGTCCTGCGCGCCCTGCGCGCCGGCGCCAGCGGGTTCCTCCTCAAGGACACGCCGCCGGCCGACATCGTCCGCGCCGTGCGGGCCGTCGCCGCCGGCGAGCCGATGCTCTCCCCGACGATCACCCGCCGGTTGATCGGTCACGTGACCGACGGCGAGACCCACGACCGCCAGCGGCACGCCCGCGAGCAGCTCGACCGCCTCACCGAGCGCGAGCGCGAGGTCGCCGTCGCGGTCGGGCTGGGCAAGTCCAATGCCGAGATCGGCCGCGAGCTCTACATGAGCGTGGCGACCGTCAAGTCGCACGTCTCGCGCGTGCTCGAGAAGCTCGAGTTCAACAACCGCGTGCAGATCGCCCTGCTAGCCCACGACGCCGGGGAGGCGTGACCGGTTTTCCGCCGCTGCTTTCGATCGGCCGTGATCGGTGAGGAGCAATGACGGCCCATTTGCAGGTAGTTCTTGGGCGACCTTCCGCGCGCGAAGCGGGACCGGGCAGCAAACGATGCAGTTCAGACCCGCAGTTCGTGCCTGGCCAGGCAACGTAATACAGTGTTTTGCAGAGGTTTTTGGAGACGGGAGCGACGGGACTCGAACCCGCGACCTCCGGCGTGACAGGTCGGCGGTCGTCACGCTGCGCGCAAGTTGCGCGCCAGTCGACCTCCCTCCCGCGCGGTTGGAGCGGTCTTTACCGGAACTCTCCCGATCCGACGCTGCGCGAAAGAACGCCCACTTAGCGCCGGAATCTCCGCACTAGAGCGTATGCCCCCGGCAAGAATCGAACTTGCGCACGCGTTTAGGAAACGGCCCGCAGTTCTTGAAGATTTCCCTGTAAACGTGCACATTCGGATGGCGACGCGTATTGCATGCGCCAGCGATCGCGCCAATCCGCCGTTGCTGGCTAGAGAGGCTCTCGAAAAAGGCTAATCCCGCTGCCGACGAATCAACATTGCTGCACGGTACGGAGGAGACGAGCGAAGCCGCTCATCGGCGTAGTCTCCGCCACGGTCGCTTCTGGCTTGGGTGACAGCGGTTGGCTACAAGGCGGTCAAAGCCCGTCAGTACGGCTGTGCGCGCGCACGGAACCGCGGCGCGAGCGCGTCTGAGAATCGGCGCGGGAACGCGATCGTGTTCGGATCGCCGTCCGAGACATAGCGGCGACCCGGGTCCCGTCGCAGATGGTCGAGCCACCACGAGCTGCCGTACTCCGGATCCGACGCAC
>DASSCT010000153.1:0-38233 GCA_035697545.1 Gaiellaceae bacterium
ACTGCGCATACGCCTGGATGATCGGCGTCTGAGGCGTGATCGGGTAGACGGGCACGACGTCGGGATCGATTTGGCGCATCGCGTGCGCCACGGCCTCGCCGCCGGTCAGGAGCTCACGTGTGAGGAGGGTCTCAGTCGACATCAGCGTCCTCCGGCACCATCTCGATCGCGTCCGTAGGGCACATCTCGGCGCAGAGCTCGCAGCCCTTGCAGAGCTCGTAGTCGAACCCTGCAAAAACCTCCCCGTCGACGAGTACCGCGGCATCGGGGCAGTAGAGCCAGCAGAGGAGGCAGTTGACGCAGGCCGAGCGATTCGCGTGCGGCTTGACGCCCGTCCGCCATCCGCCGGTGACCCGGCGCGGCGCATCGTCCGGCAAGACGACGCCGCCTGGACCGAGCTCCTGCCAGGGCTTCAGCTCAGCCACTCGTACCCCTCCCGGACCGCGGCGCGGATCGCAGCTGCGTCCGCCTTGGCGCCGAGCAGCTCGACTGCCGCCTCCTCGACGTTCCCGAGCGGCGGCTGGCGAAGAGCCGCCGCCACTGCCCCGGCCATCACCAGGTTGACGTGCTTCGTGCCCGCCTTGCCGGCGAGCTGGGCCGCAGGCACCGGCACGACCCTCGTGCCGTTGAGGCTTGGCGGCCGGTCGACGTCGGCCAGCAGGATCGTTTCGGGTCCGGCGCCCTCGACGACCGTCGGCTCTCCCAGGAGCGACGAGTCGAGGACGGCGACTGCACGTGGAGCGGTGACGGAGTCGTGCCGTCTGATCGGCCGGTCGTCGATTCGCGTGTACGCCTGCACCGGTGCCCCGCGCCGCTCCGGCCCGTACTCCGGAAACGCCTGCGCGCTCTTGCCGGACCGGAGCGCCGCCTTGGCCAAGAGGTACGCCGCGGTCTTGGCACCCTGACCGGCTCGCGCATGCCACCGGATCTCGATCATCGTCCACCCCCAAACCGGGCGGCGATCGCACGTGCGGCGATCTTCGCCCCGCGAACGGCCTCGACGACCGTCGCGCCGCCGTTGACGGCGTCGCCGCCCGCGTAGTACTTCGGGTTGCCCGTTTGGCCCGTCGCGGGATCGACCTCGACCTTGCCGTGCTCGACCTCGAGGCCCGCGATCCAGCCGAGCACGTCGAGGCGCGGCTGTTGGCCGATCGCGATCACGGCGGTGTCGGCAGGAAGCACGAACTCGCTTCCCTGCAGCGGCTCAGGCCGGCGCCTGCCGCTCTCGTCGGGTTGGCCGAGCTGCATGAGCGCGCACTCGACGCCGGTGAGGTGGTACTCGCCGACGAAGCGCGTGGGGGCGGCGAGCCAGTGGAAGTCGATGCCCTCCGCGCGGGCCTCCTCGACCTCGTGCCGGAAGGCCGGCATCTCCGCCTCGGTCCTTCGGTATGCGAGCGTGACGACGGCCGAGCCGAGCCGGAGCGCTTCTCGCGCGACATCGACCGCGGTGTTGCCGCCGCCGATCACGATCGTCTTCCGGCCGACACTAGGCGGCCGTCCCGTCTTCAGCGCCTCGATGAAGTCGAGCGAATGCCAAACCCCGGGCAGGTGGCTGCCCGGGAGCTCTGCGTCAACGTCTTTGCCGAGCCCGACGCCGAGAAAGACCGCGTCGACGCCCTCCTCGATCCGGCGGAGCGCCTCGGGCGAGTCGATCGGCTCTTCGAGCCGGAACTCGACACCGAGGTGCTCCAGCTGCCGTGCTTCCTCCGAGAGTGGTTCGGTGCGCTGGCGGTAGGGCGCGATGCCGAAGCGGACGAGGCCGCCGACCTCCGGCCGGCCGTCGTACACCGTGACGCGATAGCCGAGCGACGCGAGCTCTCCCGCGCAGACGAGACCCGCAGGGCCTGCGCCGATCACGGCGACGTGCTCGGGGCGCTGGCGCCTCGGAGTCGGACGCAGCCGGAAGCCATGGTCGAAGGCGTGGTCGGTCGCATAGCGCTGTAGGGCAGCGACGGCGATCGGAGCTCTGCCCTCCTCCTCGAGCACACATGCTCCTTCGCACAGGACCTCGACGGGACACACGCGGGAGCAGGTGCCGCCGAGCAGGTTCTCGGCGAAGATCGTGCGCGCCGCCGCGCCGGGATCGTCCCGCGCGATCTCCGCGATGAAGGTCGGGACATCGACGTCTGCGGGGCAGGCCGTGACGCACGGGGCCGCGGCGTAAGGGCCGCCGCACTCCAGGCACCGATCCGCTTCGACGATCGCCTCCTCACGCGTGAGCGGCGGGCGCAGCTCTGCGAACGGGTCGTCGAGAGCAGGAACGGTCGTCATGGCCCAAGGCTCCTCGCGCGCGCGTGAACAGGCATCCGCGAGGGCGCTGAACCGCCTTTCGGGATTCCCGCAGCGCGAGGCCTAGACGATCGGGACCTTGCGGGGCTTGTCGACGTGCAGCGGGGCTCGCACGGAGAGCATGCCCTGCTTGAACTCGGCGGTCAGCTTCTTCGTCTCGGCGGTCGGCGGGAGCTCGAAGCGGCACTCGAACTGGCGCTCGAGGCGCTCGTGGAGGCGGAAGGCCTTCGCGGCCTCCTCGCCGTTCGTGCTTCGCTGATCGCGGGGGGACGTCTTCGCCGCCTCGGCGAGAGCGCGCGCACAGTGGTGCGACGGCCGGTGGGACTTGGCGGAGGCGGAGCAGGTCGTTGCCCGCCCGGAAGACGAGCCCACACGCGATTGATCCTCGAATGGAGTTCCAGGCTCACGATCAGTCGATGTGCGACCAAGCCGACGAGTACGACGACGAGACCTGCGAAGACGTCGACGACGTAGTGATTTGCGGTCACGACCACCGCGGCCGCCATCGCTGCAGGGCCGAGCACGGCGAACGTCCGCGCTGCGACGTTCCTCGTCGCGCCCCAGACTGCGACGCCTGCGAGGAGGTTCCAGCCGAAGTGCAGGCTGGGGAAGGCCGCGTACTGGTCGGTGAGCCCGGGCGGCTGGAACACCCTGTAAGCGTGCGAGTGGAGAGTGACGGTGTCGACGAGAGCCGGGTCGACGAGCCTTGGCGGCGCAACGGGGAAGAGCGCGAAGAAGAGAAATCCGACTCCACCGGAGACGAGGATCGCGTTCCGCAGCAGCCGGTAGCGCTCGCGGCGATGCAGGAAGAGGATGATCCCGACCGAGATGATGACGGGCCAGTGGCCCCAGATACAGACCCAGTTTCCGAGGTCGGACAGCGTTCCGCTTGCAAGGATGCGTGCTTGAAGCCATCGCTCCCAGTCCAGATGAATTGCGTCCTCGAAACGCGTGAGCCGGCGAGCGTTGGCGAAAGCCGTCGCCTCGCTGCCGGCGGTGAGATTGCGAACACCGAAGTAGGCAAGAGCGGCCAGGCCGGCGGAGGCGATTTCGCGAAGCGCGTCGCTGTGCGGGCGCGCAACCTGAGACACGCCGGCTCGGCCGATGCCGAGCGCCGCCCGGAGCGGGTTCGCATCCGCGGTGTCTGCTGCTATAGCCCCGATGATCCGCTCCGGCTACCCATTTGCCATCGGCGAAGTCGCCGACCCCGGCTACGGCGAAACACCGAGGGCGGAACGCGGTTTCAGCGAGCCCGGAGACGGCGCGCGGCCTTCGCGACCTCGACGAGAGCCGCTGGCGCGACGGCGAGCGCGAGCACGACGCCCAGCTCGAAAGGCCCAAGCGCCTCGGTTCCGGTCAGCTCTCGCCCGAGCGGGACGTAGATCGCGGCGGCGACCACCAACACGGAGCCGATCACGGCGACCATGAGCGTCTCGTTCCGGCTCCCGCGCCACGCCGGCCGATGCGGCGTGCGCACGGCGAAGACAAGGACGAGCTCGGCGAGCGCGATCGTCGCGAAAGCCATCGTCTGGGCCGCTCCGGGATCCACCTCGCGGCCGACCAGGTACGCCCCCGTCGCCGCCAACCCCACGCCGAGCCCGGCCGCGACGAGTGCGAGCGTCAACTCTCTCCCGAGCAGCGTGCCGAGGTGAGCCGGCGGGCGCCGCATGGTGTCGGCGGAAGCAGGATCACGTGCTAGGGCAATCGCCGGCAACCCGTCGGTGAGCAGGTTGACGGCGAGGACCTGGACGACCGTCATCGGCGCGCCGAGTCCGGCGAGCACGGCGACGGCGAACAACACGACCTCGCCGGCGTTGGCGGAGAGGAGGAAGGCAAGGAAGGTTCGGAGGTTGTCTCCGATCCGCCGCCCCTCTCGGATCGCCGCGACGATGGTAGAGAAATCGTCGTCCGTGAGGACGACGTCCGAGGCTTCGCGTGCTGCTTCCGTCCCGGACCGCCCCATCGAGATGCCGACGTCGGCGCGCCGGAGCGCCGGCGCGTCGTTGATGCCGTCTCCGGTCACGGCGACGATCTCACCGCGGCTCTGAAGGCGCTCGACGAGGCGGAGCTTGTCGACGGGCTCGACTCTCGCGAGCACCTTCGGCTCGGCCGCTCCGTCCTGGATTCCGAGCTCACGCGCCACGGCTTCGGCGGTGGTCGGATGGTCGCCGGTGACCATGACCACGTCGATTCCGGCGCCGTGCGCCGTCTCGACGGCGGCCGGCACCGCCGGTCGGACCGGATCGTGTAGGCCGACGAGGCCGACGGTCGCGAGCGACTCCTCGGCCTGCTCGAGCGATCCGACGTGCTGCGTCAGCTCGCGCTCGGCCACTGCGAGGATCCGCAGCCCTCGCCTGCCCCATTCCTCGGCGAGGCGGTCGAAGCGCTCGGCATCCGTCGCGGACAGGTCGCAACGAGGGAGCACGGCTTCCGGTGCTCCCTTGACGACGAGCCGGCCCGCTCCGGATGGATGCGAGTACAGGACGGTGACGCGCCGGCGCAGCGCGTCGAACGGGATCTCGTCGAGCCGCTCGTCGGCGTCGTCCGGTTCAAGCCCGGCCTCGCGCGCGGCCCGCACGAGCGCCGTGTCGATCGGGTCGCCCGCGGTCGACGCCAGCGCCCCGGCGGCGAGCACCTCATGAGGTTTGCGCTCGTACGCGGCCTCGACGGCGGCCACGTGCAGCTCGTTCAGGGTCAGCGTTCCCGTCTTGTCCGTGGCGATCACGGTCGTCTCACCAAGCGTTTCGATCGCGGCGAGGCGGCGGACGATCGCCCCACGCCGCGCCATCGCCGTCGCGCCTTGCGCGAGGGCGATCGTGACCACAGCTCCCAGGCCTTCGGGCACCGCGGCGACCGCAACTGCGACGCCGACGAGAAACGAGTCCTGCAGCGTCTCTCCCTGCGCGACCATCGCCGTTGCGAGCACAACCGTTAGAACCCCACCCGCCAGTGCGAGGCGGCGCGAAAGGCGAGCGAGCCGGCGCTGAAGCGGCGTGGGCGGCGGCTTGGCCGCCGAGGCCAGCGCCGCGATGCGTCCGATCTCCATCGCGGCGCCGGTTGATAAGACGATCGCCCGCGCCCGACCGCGGGTGACCGCCGTCCCGGCGAAGACGAGGGACGTGCGCTCGGCCAGGGCGGCACCCAGATCGATCGCCTCGACGCCCTTGTCGACCGGCACGGACTCTCCGGTCAGCGCCGACTCGTCAACCGCGAGCCCTGTCGCAGCCGCGAGCCGAGCGTCTGCGGGTACCCGGTCGCCCGCCTCGAGCAGGATCACATCGCCGGGAACGAGCACGCGCGCCGGAACGACGTGCTCGCTCCCCCCTCGCACGACCACAGCCTGCAGGTCGACTGCTTTCCGGAGCGCGAGCACAGCGTGCTCCGCCCTGACTTCCTGGATGAAGCCGAGGCAGAAGTTGAGGGCGACGATCGCCGCGATCACGACGGCCTCGATCCCCTGGCCGATGCCAGCCGAGACGGCTGCTGCGGCGGCGAGGAGAGCAACCAAGGGGTCGGCGAGCTGCCGAAGCGCGACAGCCACGTAGTTGGGCCGCTCGCGGACCGCCAGCTCGTTCGGGCCGATGCGCTCGAGCCGGCCCGTCGCTTCCTCTTCGCTGAGGCCGCGCCGGACGTCGGTGCCGAGCTCATCGACGACGAGCTCGGCCGCCAGGGCGTGTGGCGGCTTTCCACTCACGGCGTCAGCTTGACCCACCGCCCGCTGCGGGTGGATGTGGAAAAGCCACATCGGGGGTCGGCTACTGCCCCGATGACCGATCCGGCTGCGGTGCGGATCCTGGACGACAGTGAGCACGACGACTTCGCTCGAGGCCAGCAGGCCCGCCGGTGACCCGCAAGAGCCCGTCGACGTCCTGCTGCGGCATCTCGAGACCGGTCGGAGTGGGCTATCCGAGCGCGAGGCCGCGCGGCGGCTCGTCGCCGCAGGCCCGAACGAGCTGCGGCGCCGGGGCGGGAGGCGCTGGCCGCGGGAGCTTGCCCGCCAGCTAACCCACCCTCTCGCCCTGCTGCTCTGGGTCGCCGGCCTGCTGGCATTCCTCGGCGTCTCCGCCGTGCTCGCGGCGGCGATCGTGGCCGTCATCGTCCTCAACGCGCTCTTCGCCTTTGCGCAGGAGCAGCAAGCCGAGCGCGCAGTGGAGGCGCTCGAACGCTATCTCCCGGCCCAGGCGACGGTGATTCGGGAAGGCAGGCGCCGCCAGGTCGAAGCGCGCGAGCTCGTTCCCGGCGATGTGATCGTCCTGGAAGCCGGAGACCAGATCTCGGCCGACGCCCGCCTGCTCGAGGGAGCGCTCGAGATCGACCTCTCGGCGCTCACAGGCGAGTCGCTTCCGGTCATTCGCTCTGCCGATCAAGCCGACCGCGGCCCGCTGCTCGCGGCCCCCGATCTCGTCTTCAGCGGCACCAGCGCCGTTGGAGGCGAGGCGCTCGCGCTGGTGTTCGCCACAGGAATGGGCACGGAGCTCGGGCGCATCGCCGCCCTCTCCGAGCGGTCCGGACGGGAAGAGAGCCCGCTCGAGCGTCAGGTCCGCCGGGTCGCGTGGCTGATCGCCCTCGTCTCGATCGGGGCCGGCTTTCTCTTCCTTCCTCTCGGCCTTCTGGCAGGACTGTCGGTCGGCGATGCCGCGAGCTTCGCGATCGGGCTGATCGTGGCCAATGTCCCGGAGGGCCTCCTTCCGACGATCACGCTCTCGCTCGCGATCGGCGTCGGACTGCTTGCGCGTTCGGGCGCCCTGGTGAAACGACTCTCTGCGATCGAGACGCTCGGGTCGACGACTGTGATCTGCACCGACAAGACCGGGACGTTGACGGAGAACCGGATGCGCCTGGCGGCAACAGCGACGGGCGCGGCCATGGTCGAACGCACGCCTGACGGAGACCTGGCCGCCGAGGCGGCGGAAGACGAGGCGCTGGGGCAACTGATTCACGCCGTCGCCGCGTGCAACAACGCTGACCTCGATGCCCCCGAAGGCATTCGCGGCGATCCGACCGAGCTTGCGCTGCTCGAGCTCGCCGCGGCTGCCGGCTTCGACGTGCATCGCGACCGGCGCGAGCGTGGACGTCGCGGGCAGTTTCACTTCGATCCCACGCTTCGCCTGATGTCCACCGTCGACGAGGACGAGGGTCGGCTCGCGCTCCACGTGAAGGGAGCCCCGGAGGATGTTCTTGCCCGCTCGATACGGATCCTGGACTCGGACGGCGGGGAGCAAGCTCTCGCCGAGGACGTCCGCTCGGTGATCGAGCGGCGAGCAACGGCTTACGAGAGACGGGGGCTCCGGGTGCTGGGAGTCGCGCAACGGCGGCTCGAGGGACCGGCGCTGCCAGACGGACGGGAGGACGCGGAACGGGACCTCACCTTCCTCGGCCTCGTCGCGCTCCACGATCCGCCGCGGCCGGAGGTCGCCGACGCGGTCGCCCACTGTGTCGCAGCCGGCATCCGCATCATCGTCGTCACGGGCGACGCGGGGCCGACGGCGGCCGAGATCGCCCGCTCGGTCGGAATCGCAGACACCCCACGCATCGTCACCGGTCCCGAGCTCGACGCCCTCGACGAAGCGAAGCTGGACGCCCTGCTCCGCGACGAGCGCGAGCTGATCTTCGCCCGCAGCTCTCCGGAGGCGAAGCTGCGCATCGCCGACGCCCTTCGCGACGAGGGCCATATCGTCGCTATGACCGGGGACGGAGTCAACGACGCGCCGGCGCTCCGGCGAGCAGACATCGGGATTGCGATGGGAAGGTCGGGGACGGACGTCGCCCGAGAGGCGTCGACGATGGTCCTGACCGACGACAACTTCGCCTCGATCGTCGCCGCGGTCGAGGCCGGCCGACGTGTCTACGACAACGTCCGCAAGTTCATCGTCTACATCTTCGCCCACGCACCGCCCGAGGTCGTCCCGTTCGTCGCTTTCGCAGTGTCGGGAGGCCTGATTCCGCTGCCGCTGACTGTGCTCCAGATCCTCGCTATCGACCTCGGCACCGAGACCGTCCCAGCCCTTGCGCTCGGCCGGGAGCCCGCCGAGCCGGGCCTGATGGGACGCCCGCCGCGAGCCCGTTCGGAAGGCGTGATCCAAAGGGACATGCTCGCACGGGCCTGGGGCTGGATGGGGCTCGTGTCGGCCGCCCTCGTCCTCGGCGGCTTTTTCTCCGTCCTCCTCCGCGCGGGCTGGAGCCCGGGCGACGAGGTCGGCTCCGGGAGCTCATTGAACGACGCCTACGTGCGCGCGACGGCGATGACCTTCGCCGGGATCGTCGCCTGCCAGATCGGCACCGCTCTGGCCTCGCGGACGGAGCGGGCGTCACTGCGCTCCGTCGGTCTCTTCACCAATCCGTTCCTCCTCTGGGGGATCTTGTTCGAGATCGTCTTCGCCGCCGCCGTCATCTATCTGCCGCCGCTTCAGCCGATCTTTCACACCGCGCCTCTCGGCCCGGTCGAGCTCGCGATCCTCGCGCCGTTCCCGCTGATCGTGTGGGGCGTGGACGAGCTTCGGCGCGCATACAGGCGCGGCGCCGCAAGAGTCAGTACTCCGCCGAAGTAGGGATCGGGGCAGGGACCGATGTGGAGCGCGCGCCTCGGCGCCATGCTGAAGGCGTCTTGAAGGAGGTGACCGCGCATGCTCACGAAGACGGTCACGAAGAATGGTCAGGCACCGCTGGAGACGTTGAAGGCGCCCGAGGATGCGGCGCTCAGGACGCTCGCGCTCAAGCAGCTCGAGCGGATCCGCAGCTTCAAGCTCCACCTTGCGATGTTCCTCGTCGGCATGCCCGCAGTGACGGCAGTTTGGGCGCTGACGGAGTACATGAACGCGGACGGCTGGCCCGAGCGCTTCAGTGACAGCGCCGGGCCCGGCAACTGGAATCCATGGATCCTCTGGGTGCTCTTCATCTGGGGCGGGCTCCTGGCGATCCAGGGCGTCCGGGCGTACTTCGGGAGGCCGCCGACCGAGTCGGAGATCGACCGCGAGATCGCACGTCTGAAGACGCGCGGCTAGTCCGCGGACTGAGCGGTCGCGGCCTTCGCCGGCCGCGGCCGCTCACGCAAGTGCCGGCTCGGTCACGCCGCCGAGCAGGGAGGCCAGGTCGAGCGTGGAGACCACGCCGACGGGCTTGGCCGTGTCCGGATCGACGACCACGAGGTGCGTAACCTCGTGCTCGGCCATCAGCTGCGCCGCGCGGTGCAGTGTCTCTTCCGGCGCGATCATCAACGCAGGCGTCGCCGCATTGGCTCCGGCCGTATGCGCCGACAGCTCCTGCGTCGCCGCGATCTTGACGAGGTCGAGATCGGAGACGACCCCCCACAGTTCAGCCTTCTCGTTCCGCGCCGGCTCGTTCCAGACGACCACGCAATGGATCCGGTTCTCGGCCATCGTGCGCGCGACGCCCGACATCGGGGCGTGGAGGCTGCAGGTCACAACGCCCTCGTGCATGACGTCCTCGACCCGTGTGGTCTCGAGAATCGACTGCTCGTTCATTTCACCCTCCTTTTGCTTCGATTCTTGGCCCACGCCGCGGGAGCGGCATCGGCGTCCGCACCGATCGGGCGTGCGGCCGACTACCGATGCCGGCCGGCCGCCGATGCGTCAGCGTCAGGTCATGACAAGCGTGCGCGAGCCGGCTTCGAGTCTCGATATCGCGCAGGCCGCAGTACTACGACCGATCGAGGACGTCGGTGCCGACCTCGGCCTCGACGAAGACGAGCTCGAGCGCTACGGCCGCTACAAGGCGAAGGTGCCGCTCGCGGCGATCGAGGGGCGACGTGACGTCGCGCCCGGCAAGCTCGTCGCCGTCACCGCGATCACCCCGACGCCCGCAGGCGAAGGCAAGACCACGACTGCGATCGGCCTGGCCGACGGCCTCACGCAGAGCGGGCGCCGCGCGGTCGTGTGCGTGCGTGAGCCTTCCGTCGGTCCGGTCTTCGGGATCAAGGGCGGTGGCGCCGGGGGCGGCCGCTCACAGCTCGCGCCGATGGAGGACCTGAACCTGCACTTCACGGGCGACATCCACGCCGTGGGCGCAGCGAACAATCTCCTGGCGGCGATGATCGACGCGCATGTCCAGCACGGCAACGCGATCCGCCTGGACGGGGCAACGGTGACCTGGCGGCGGTGCTGCGATGTCAACGACCGCGCCCTCCGCTCCGTGATCACCGGGCTCGGCGGCAAGACGAACGGCACGCCGCGCGAGACGGGTTTCGACATCACCGCAGCGTCGGAGGTGATGGCGATCCTCGCGGTTGCACGCGACCTCGCCGATCTGCGCGAGCGGCTGGGCCGGATCACGGTTGGCAGCAGCCTCGAGGGCGAGCCGGTCACGGCCGAGGCGCTCGGAGCGGCGGGATCGATGGCCGTCCTGCTCAGGGACGCGCTGAAGCCGAACCTGATCCAGACGCTCGAGGGCTCTCCGGCGCTCGTCCACGCCGGGCCGTTCGCCAACATCGCGCACGGGAACAACTCGCTCGTCGCCGACACGCTCGCACTCAGCGTCGCCGACTACGTCGTCACCGAGGGCGGTTTCGGCTCCGACATGGGGCTCGAGAAGCATGTCGACATCGTCTGCCGAGCCGGCTCGCTCAGTCCGAGCGCGGTCGTCCTCGTCGCGACGATCCGGGCGCTCGAGCATCACGGCGGCGGCGATCTCCGCCGCGGCGCTGCGAACCTCGCGCGCCACATCGAGATCGTCCGTGGCTTTGGGTTCGATCCGGTCGTCGCCGTGAACCTCTTTCCGGACGACTCGGTCCACGACGTCGAGCTTGTGCGCGCCCTGGCGTTGGAGCACGGTGCGTTTGCGGCCGAGGCGACATCCGCTTTCAGTGATGGCGGCAACGGAGCTGCCGCGCTGGCAGAGGCCGTAGCGGCAGCGAGCGAGCGACCATCGTCGCTTCGCTACGCCTACGAGCTCGATGACCCGGTGGCAGTGAAGATCGACAAGATTGCTCGCAAGGTCTACGGGGCGCGTGGAGTCGAGCTCGCGCCCCAGGCTGTCCGAACGATCGACCGGTTCGCCGCCGAGGGCCTCGACCGGCTGCCCGTGTGCATGGCGAAGACGCACCTCTCGCTTTCTCACGACCCGGCGCTGCTGAACGCTCCTGAAGGTTTCACGCTCCCGGTACGAGAGCTCCGTGCCTACACCGGGGCGGGCTGGCTGGTCGCGCTGTGCGGGGACATGATGACGATGCCCGGCCTGAGCGCGCACCCGGCGGCTCTCGACATCGACATCGACATCGACGGAAGGACGGTTGGGCTCCGATGACGGCGAACGGCCACCACGAACTGCATCAATCCGCCTCGTACAGCGCGACGATCCGCGTGCGGCTGGAGAACCATCCCGGGGCCTTCGCGGCCCTGGCCGCGGCAATCGGCGAGGCCGAAGGGCTCTTGGGCGCGATCGACCTCGTTCGGGTCGAGCGCCACCACAAGATCCGCGACGTCACGGTGCTCGCGGCGGACGGCGCGCACCTCGACCGGATCATGAATGCTGTCCGCGCGGTCGAGGGGATCGAGGTCGAGCAAGTCTCCGACCGCACGTTCCTCGTCCACCTCGGCGGCAAGCTCGAAGTCGTTCCCCGGCTGCCGCTGAAGACTCGCGACGACCTCTCGATGGCGTATACGCCGGGCGTCGCACGTGTCTCGAGCGCGATCGCCGACGATCCCGCCAAGGTCTGGGGGCTGACCGTGAAGCAGAACACCGTTGCCGTCGTCTCCGACGGAACGGCGGTGCTCGGCCTCGGCGACATCGGGCCCGAGGCGGCGCTCCCGGTGATGGAGGGCAAGGCAGTGCTGTTCAAGGAGTTCGGCTCGGTCGACGCCTGGCCCGTCTGCCTTGCGACGACGGACGTGGACGAGATCGTCCGCACCGTGGTCGCGATCGCGCCTGTCTTCGGTGGAATCAACCTCGAGGACATCTCGGCTCCCCGCTGCTTCGAGGTCGAGCGCCGCCTGCGCGAGCAGCTCGACATCCCGGTCTTCCACGACGACCAGCACGGAACCGCGATCGTCACCCTCGCCGCCTTCATCAACGCGCTCCAGGTGGTCGGTAAGCGTCCCGAGGAGGTCCGTGTCGTCGTCACCGGCGTCGGTGCGGCCGGCACGGCCGTGACGAAGGCGCTCTTGGCCGCGGGCGTCGTCGAGCTCGTGGGCTGCGACCGCGAGGGTGTGATCTACCGCGGCCGGCCAGGGCTGAGCCCGGCGAAAGCGGAGTACGCCGCACTGACGAATCCGCACGGCTTTCGAGGATCGGCCGACGATGCGCTACTCGGAGCCGACGTCTACATCGGCGTGTCCGCGCCCGGCGCGGTGAGCGTCGAGGCGGTTCGGCGGATGGCCGAGGGCGCGGTCGTGTTCGCGATGGCGAATCCGACCCCTGAGGTGATGCCGGAGGAGATCGACGACGTCGCTGCGGTGATCGCCACCGGACGCTCGGACTATCCGAACCAGATCAACAACGTGCTCGTCTTTCCAGGCGTCTTCCGCGGAGCGCTCGACGTGCGTGCGCGGGAGATCACCACGACGATGGAGCTGGCCGCCGCCGAGGCGCTCGCCGGCGTGATTCCGCCCGACGAGCTCTCAGCCGACTACATCGTGCCGAGCGTCTTCGACCGCCGGGTTGCGCCCGTGGTGGCGAAGGCTGTCGCGGAGGCGGCCGAGCGTTCTGGCGTTGCGCGCCGACGCACCCGCCCGACGACGCCGGAGCTCGCCGAGATCCCCGCGGCGCTGTAACGGTTACCGCTCCGGGGAAACTACGTACCCGAATCAGCGACGACACTGATGCTGCATCCCGCCGCGTGGGAGACGATGGAGATGCGCAGAGTACAGATCGCGAGTAGAACGAAACTTCAACGGAAAGGCAGTAGGAAGAACCCACCGAGAACCTTTCCGATGAGGTGGACGAAAGCGAAACTGACTCCACGAAGGTCGAGAAGGACTCCCGAACGGGAGTCCTTCCCTTTGCCGAGATCACCCATTCGCTAGGGCCGATGTTCCCGGCGCTCCAGCAGCTTCGGGTTCCTTCCCGTGGGCGGTGACGAGGATCGCATGGACGCGATAGGTGGCCTTCCGCGGTTTCCCGCACAAGCTCACGGTCTCTCGCGGATGCGCGTAGACCGTCGTCAACCCATGCTTCGAGAGAAGGAGGTGACCCGCATGACTACTCACGCGCTTCCGCCTGCGCATCAGCACTTCTCGAGGCGGCTCACCGCTACCCCGGCTGTCGTGCAGGTGCTCTGGCTCGCGGGCGGGCTCCTGCTGGCGTTCCTGATCCCCTTCGTTCTGGCGGACACGCTCGAGCTCGACCGGGACGTGTACTACGGCGTGTACGGGGCGAGCGTGATCGTGTTCTTCGCCCTGTGGATGCGCGCCACGGACCAGTCGCTGCGTCTTCTCGTCTCGAGGCGGGCGGCACTGGCGATTGGGCTCGGGCTGCTTGCAGGGGCGCTTCTCGTCTTGATCGTCTACGGCACGGAGGAGGCGACGCCGCATCCCGAAGGGATCGACTTCGCCGCCGCGATCGCCTGGCGCGGCGTCTTCTACGGGGCAATCGACGGACTGCTTCTGTCGGCGTTCCCGATCCTTGTGGTCTTCGCCGCGTTCGCAGGCACGAGGCTCCGTGGCAGCAAACCCGGTACGGCGATCGTTGCTCTGGTCGCGCTGGCTGCGTCACTGGCGATGACGACGGCCTATCACGCCGGCTACAGCGAATTCCGCAGCGAGAAGATTCGCCAGCCGGTCGCCGGCGACGTCGTTTGGGGCGCGCCCACGTTGCTCACGCTCAATCCGATCGGTGCACCGATCGCGCATATCGCTCTCCACACGGCGGCGGTCGTCCACAGCTACGAGACCGACACGTTCCTGCCGCCGCACCCAGAGGGCTAGCGGCTAGCCCTGCACCTCGATGCTCTCGACCCGGACGCCGGAGGCGTCCGGGTGCGTGACGTCGCCTGACAGCTCGACCTCGACCTCGGCGCCCTCGGCCACCGTCCCGGCCGCCGCACGCTCGAAGTGCTCGCGAAAGTGCTCAGGCGTGAAGTGGGAGAGCGCGCCGCACCAGACGCGAACGGCCGTGACCCTCGAGGCGCCTTCCGCCGCGGTGACCCCCTCGAGCTGCCGCACGACTGCTTCGATCAGGGCCTGCTCGTGCACTCCGCCAGCACCCGCTCGACAACCTCGTCGACCGCCCGCGCCACTGCCGGCGTCAGCTCACCGCCGGCCGCGAGACTCTCGGCCTCGATGCCGTAGAGCACGATGCGGCGCGGCAGCCGCCCGAGCGCGCGCCCGAGCTCGATCGCCTCCCCGACACCGAGCGTGTGGGTCGAGGCGGCAGAGAGCGTCGCGGGGACGGGGTCGTCGGTCGCGTCGATCCGATGCACCGTTCCGGGCTCGGCGCCCGAGCGGACGGCGTCGACGAGAACAGCCTCGTCGGCGCCGTCGAAGGCCTCGACGAGGGAGACAGGCTCGCCCTCCAGTTCCAGGACGGTGATCTCCTCGCCGGCGCGATCCCGCAGCTGCTGCGCGACGACGAGCCCGGCGGCGTCGTCTCCCTGCCAGGCGTTGCCGATCCCGATCACGAGGGTCAGCGGCGATCGACCTCGAGCTCGAGGAAGTGCGTCGCACACGAGATGCAGGGATCGTGGTTGCGGATCGCCTGCTCGCAGCGCAGTCCGAGCTCGGCATCCGGGAGGTCCGCGTACCGCTCGACGAACCACCGAAGATCGTGCTCGATCGCGCGCTGGTTCTGGGACGTGGGCGGCACGATCCTCGCGTCGAGGATCGTCCCCTCCTCGTCCAGCTCGTAGCGGTGCCATAGCAGCCCGCGCGGGGCCTCGGTCGCCCCGAACCCGGCCGCGGCCCGAGGCTCAACGTCCACGAACGGTCGGTCAGGCGGCTCGTAGGCCGAGATCAGCCGCAGCGCCTCGTCGCAGGCGTGGACGAGCTCGACGCTCCGGACGACGATGCTGCGAAAGGGATTCCGGCTCGGCGGAACGAGCCCAGCGTCGGCGGCGGCCCCGCGTGCCAGCGGCGTCAACTCGTCGAAGCCGAGGTTGAAGCGCGCGATCGGGCCGACCAGGTAGGTCGTGCCGTCGACGAGCCCGGCGTGGAGCGCGTTCGAGCGCTCGACGTGCTCCTCGACGATGTGCTCGTCGAACTCCCTCGGCGTGAAGTCGCGCCCGCCGGAGGAGACGATGCGTCCGCGCTCGATCGCGTACTCGCCCTCTTGCCGGAGGGCCACGAGCTCGTGATCGAGCTCCAGCTCCGGACACGGAAGGCTCGCAGCCAGCCGGACGGTGTCGAGCGCGATCTCCCGCGCCCGCTCGAGCGGAGCGACCAGCGTCAAGAGCTCCCGGCGCGACGGTGCCCGGTAGAAGCCGCCGACCCGCACGTTCACCGGGTGGATCTCGCGACCGCCGACGACGGTCATCACCTGGTTTCCCGCCTTCTTCAGCTCGAGGCCCTGCGCGACGAGCTCGGGGTGGTCGCGCGCCATTGCCGGGGCGCTCTCGTAGCCGAGGAAGTCCGGCGCGTGTAGCAGGAACACGTGCAATGCGTGGCTCTCGATCCACTCGCCGCAGTAGAGGAGCCGGCGCAGGTGGCGGATCGGGCCGTCGACGGTGATGCCGAATGCGTCCTCCATCGCGTTGCAGGCGCTCAACTGATAGGCGACCGGGCAGATGCCGCAGATGCGCGCGGTGATGTCCGGCGCCTCCATGAACGAGCGGCCTCTGAGGAACGCCTCGAAGAACCGCGGCGGCTCGTAGATCCGCAGCTCGACGTCGTCGACGGAGCCGTCCCGGATCACGACGCGCATCGCGCCCTCCCCCTCGACTCGGGCGAGGAAGTCAGTCTTGATCGTGCGGCGGCCGTTCGTCTTAGCCATGGGCCTCGCTCTCCTCGCGGAACGGCTCGGCGGCGGCGTGGTAGGTCCGGAACGACCGGAGGAGGTCTCGCTTGGAGGAGCCGAGGCGCTGCATCCATCCGGCGAGGGACGCGGTGTTCGGGCTTTCCATCGGCCCGAAGCAGCCGTAGCAGCCGCGATGGTACGACGGGCAGATGGCCCCGCAGCCTGCGTGGGTCACCGGCCCCAGGCACGGCGTCCCGTGGGCGACCATGACGCAGACGTTGCCGCGCCGCTTGCACTCGATGCAGACGCTGTAGGAAGGGATCGCCGGCCGGCGCTCGTTCAGGTAGGCACTCAACACCTCGAGCAGCTGATGCTTGTTGATCGGGCAGCCGTGGAGCTCGTAGTCGACCGGGACGTGGGCGCTGATCGGCGTGGAGGTCTCGAGCGTCGACACGTACTCCGGCGTCGCGTAGACGACAGACATGAAGTCCTTGACGTCGGCGAAGTTCCGGAGCGCCTGGATGCCGCCGGCCGTCGCGCAGGCGCCGATCGTGACGAGGCGCCGCGAGACGCGGCGGACGTGCTGGATCCGCTCGGCGTCCTCCGGCGTCGTGATCGAGCCCTCGACGAGCGAGAGGTCGTATGGCCCGGCGACGACGCCGCTCGAGGCCTCGAGGAAATGCGCGATCTCGACCTCGCCCGCGAGGGGCAGCAGCTCGTCCTCACAGTCGAGCAGGCTGAGTTGGCACCCGTCACAGGAGGCGAACTTCCAGACGGCCAGCTTCTTCTTGCGCGGAGCCGCCATCAGAGCTCCGGAACCGCGAGCAGCGGCTCGATCGCCTCGTAGGAGAACACCGGCCCGTCGCCGCAGACGAAGACAGGCCCGAACTGACAGCGCCCGCATTGGCCGAGCGCGCATTTCATGTTCCGCTCCAGCGAGAGGTGGACCCGCTGCGGCGGGACGCCTGAGGCGACCAGGCCGGCGGCGGTGAACCGCATCATCACCTCGGGGCCGCAGACGAGCGCCGTCGCCGTCGCAGGGTCGAAATCAGCGCGCTCGAGGAGTGTGGTCACGACCCCGACCGGCCCTCGCCACTGGTCGCCGGCGCGGTCGACGGTGACGTGGACGTCGGCCCCTGCGGCGCGCCAGCGCTCGACCTCGCTCGTGTACAGGAGCTGGTCCGGCGAGCGGCCACCGTAGAGCAGGACGACCCGCCTGAAGGCGTCGCGCCGCTCGAGCGCCGTGTAGAGCGCCGGCCGCAGCGGCGCGAGCCCGATGCCGCCCGCCGCGATCACAAGGTCGCCGCCTTCGGCGCGCTCGACGGGCCATGCGGTCCCGTACGGGCCGCGGATGCCGAGGACGCCGCCGCGCTTGACCGAGCAGATCGCACGCGTCGTCGCGCCGGCGACGCGGATCGTGTGCACGAGGCGATCGGTGCGTTCCGGGTCGCCGCTGATCGAGATCGGCACCTCGCCGGCGCCGAAGGCGTAGACCATCGTGAACTGTCCCGGAGCGAAGCGAAGGACCTCGCCGCCGGCCGCGGGCTCGAGCTCGAGCGTCCATGTGTCGGCGGTCTCGCGACGCCGCCGCCTGATCCGGTACGCGGTAGGAAAGAAGAGGGAGGCGGGGGCGGCCTCAGCCATCGTGGTGGTAGACATCGAGCAGTTGCAGTCTCGTCGCCTGAAGACGGCTGACGATCACCTCGGCAAAGCGGCGCATCAGCTCGTAGCCGAGATCGTGATCCTCGACCGACTTCTCGCGTAGGCAGGCCCCGTCGAAGGCGAGCGCGCGGACGGGCTCGAGCGCGCGGGCGTCGAGGTGCCAGCGGTACGGCGAGAAGAGCCACGACCAGCCAAGCACGTCCTCGTCGTGCAAGGTCATCAGCCGCGTGGCTCCCTGGCCCGGCACGTGGGTCTCGAGCGCGACCGTCCCGCTGCGGATGACGTAGAAGGTGTCGGCGGCTCCGCCCTCCCGGAAGACGTACTCGCCCTCGTCGAAGCGAGCCGTAACCGCACAGCCCGCGATCGTCTCGAGGTGATGCGGCGCGAGGTCGCTGAACAGCCGCGTCTCGACCAGCAGCGCTTCGATCGTCCGGATCCTCATTTGGGCTCCTCCCTGAGGGCGGCCGCCTCTTCCGTGATGTCGATCCCGACCGGGCACCAGGCGATGCAACGCCCGCAGCCGACGCAGCCGGAGCTCCCGAACTGGTCATGCCAGGTGCCGAGCTTGTGCGTCAGCCAGTGGCGGTAACGCCCACGGGGGGAGCTGCGGACTCCGCCGCCGTGGAGGTACGAGAAATCGAGCGTGAAGCACGAATCCCACACCTGCCGCCGCTCGGCCTCGGTTCCGGTCAGGTCGGTGACGTCCTCGACGGTCGTGCAGAAGCAGGTCGGGCAGACCATCGTGCAGTTCCCGCAGGTCAAGCAGCGTTCGGCGACCTCGTCCCAGCGCGGGTGGTCGCGGCTCTCCGCGAGCAGCTCGGGAAGCCCCTCGGTGTCGAGGTGCCTCCCCATGGACTCGGCCGTTCTCTCGACGACGCGCTCGCCCCCCTCGACCTCGCCGACGGTGGCCTCCCGGCCCGGAAGCCCGTGTAGGAGCTCCTTGCCGCGCTCTGTGCCCGCCTCCGCGAGGTAGTGCCGCCGGCCGTCCTCTAGCACCTCGGTCAGAGCGATGTCGTACCCGAAGCTCGCCCGAGGCCCGGTGCCCATCGAGACGCAAAAGCACGTCGAGGCCGCGACTCCGCAGTTGACCGCGACCACGAAGACCCGTCCGCGCCGCGCCTCGTATTCGGGGTTGACGAACCGGCCGCCGAGGAAGACCCGGTCGAGCTTGGCAATAGCGTGGAGATCGCAGGAGCGGACGCCGATGAAGGCCATCGGCTCCGGCTCCTCCGTGTCGTCGACGAGCTCAAGCTCGGCCTCGCCGTTTCGCCGGGCGCGAAACAGCGTGACGGAGGGCGGGTGGAGGAGCCGCTTCCAGGACTGCGGGCCCACGGCATATCCAAAGAGCGCGTCGTCGTCCCGGCGGCTGAGCCGGTACGTCCCTGCCTCCTGCTCGTCGGTCCAGCCGGCGGGGAGATCTGCGGTCGAGCGGATCTCCTCGTAGACGATCGCGCCGTCGGCGATCGTCGGGCCCACGAGCCGATAGCCGCGCGCGACCAGTGCCTCCAGGAGGCGGTCCAACGCGGGCTGCTCGATGAGCTTCACCTCACCGTCAGGCTACAAGGCTTCAACGGCACGCCATCCGGGAAATCCCGGCGAGCGTATCGCGGAAAACCGCGGTTGCAGAGCGGCGTGGCAAACGTCAGGCTGGGCGCGATGTGCCTCGGAAAGATCGAGCGCCTCGCTGAGGTCTGGGACGCCGGGGCGTCCCGCCAGGGCCGTGCCGAGTGCGGCGCGGTGCTGTCGCTGGCCTACACGCCCGAAGCCGAGCCGGGCTCGTATGTGCTCGCGCATGCAGGTGTCGCGGTCGAGCTGCTCGACCCAGCCGATGCCGAGGCGGCGCTCACCCTGCGGGAGGCGATGGACACATGAGCACGAGAGCCACAGGGATCGCGCTCGCTTTCGTGACCGCGGCGATCAGCGGCTTCGCCGTGTTCCTGAACGGCTACGCCGTCAAGCGGTTCGGCGACGCGACGGCGTACACGACCGCGAAGAACGGCGTCGCAGCTCTCATCCTGCTGCTGCTCGCTCTGCCGACGCTTCGATCGCCGGGTGGAGCCGGCCCGCCCTCGCCGCGGCCTCGATCGCGCCGCGACTGGTTGGCGCTCGGCGCCGTCGGGGTGGTCGGCGGCAGCCTCCCGTTCGTGCTCTTCTTCGAAGGTCTTGCACGAGCCTCGTCGACGGAGGCCGCGTTCATCCACAAGACACTCGTCGTATGGGTCGCGCTCCTCGCCGTGCCGCTCCTGCACGAGCGGTTCACCTGGTGGCACGGCGCCGCGATCGTGCTGCTCGTTCTCGGGCAGGCCGTGCTCGTCGGAGATGCAGGGACCGTCGTCGTCGGGCAGGGGGAGGCGATGATCTTTGCGGCCACGCTTCTGTGGTCCGTGGAAGTGGTCTTCGTGAAGTACCTCCTCCGCTCGCTCGCTGCGCCGACACTCGCCGCGGCCCGACTCGGCATCGGCACGCTCCTGCTGGTCGGCTTCGTCCTCCTGTCTGGGCGCACGGACGAGATCGCGGCCTACGGCGCGTCACAGTGGGGCTGGGTGGCCCTGACCGGATTCGTGCTGGCGGGCTACGTCGCGACCTGGTATGCGGCGCTCGCGCGGGCCCAGGCGATCGACGTGACCGCCGTGCTCGTGCTCGGCGCGATCGTGACAGCGCTTCTGAACGCCGGTTTCGAAGGCGCGTCCGTCGACGCGCTCGGCCTCGGCTTGATCACCGCCGGCGGCGCCCTGATCGCTCTGCGCGCGCTCCGCCCGGCCTACCGCCCAGCGGCCGCATGATCCCCGGTGCCCTCCTCTTCGCACGGTATGCCTATCCGCCGAACGCGCTGGGCTACTGCGGTGCCGACGAGAACCGCACGCTGCTCGAGTACGGCGAGGCGGGTGTCGCGGACGGCGGGCTCGTCCAGCTGGCGCGGAGCTTCGAGGGCGCCTGGCCGTACCTGGAGCTGATCGCGGGCACGAACGGGATCGACGATCCCCTCGACCCGCGCGTCGTCGAGGCGTACTGGGTCGGGAACGCCTTGCTGGAGCGAGTGGATTCGAGCAACCTGGGCTCTCATTTGGAGGAGCGCTTCCGCAGGCGTTCCGGGCGGGCTTGGGACGTGCTTGCAACCTCGATCCCGGAGGGCGGCGTCCCGCATCACGACTTCCATGTCTTCGGCGTCTACCCCTGGGTCGGCCTGCTCCGCTCCGGCGACGCAACGGAGCCGCTGCGCGTGCTCGAGAGCTGCCGCATCACGCCGGGGCGCGTGCTCGCGGTCGATGGAGACAGCGCGACAGTCGCGGCCCAGCCGCTCGCCTGGGACGGGCGGGCGCTGCGTCTCGGCGCGCCGGAGATCCGCAAAGCCGATTGGCGCCGCGACGGTGTTGGCTTCCTCGAGGAGCTCCTACCGGGCGACCGCGTTTCCTTGCACTGGAACTGGATCTGCGACCGGCTGACCCCGCAGCAGGCGCGAACGCTCGGCGGTTACACACGGCGCATGCTCGAGCTCGCGAACCGCGCCTCGGCGCCGGCCGCTTTGACTTAGTGCCATCCGTTTTTCCCCGCAAGCGAATCGGCGGCTTCGCGGATGTCGGCGCCGATCGCCGCAGGAACGATGTACTCGATGACTCGCGTCGGCGTGATCGGCTGGCCGCAGGAGACGAATGTCGAGCTCGCTGCAGCCTGGCGTGACCGGGGAATCCCGGCCGAGTTCGTCACGCCGTGGGCGGCCGCGGGCATGCTCCGACCGGAAGACGTCGCACTCGGCCGGCTCGACGTGCTGCGGACCCTCGACGGCATCGAACCGGGCCTCCACGTCCTCTCCGACCTCGCCCGCCGCGGCGTGCGGGTGCTCAACGACGCTCACGGGCTTCTCCGCGCGCACGACAAGCTGCTCACCGCCCTCTGCCTCGAAAAGGCGGGGCTGACCCATCCGCGCACGTTCCTGGTCGACCCGTCGGAAGAACGGCTTCCGCTGGAGCCGCCGTTCGTGCTCAAGCCGCGCTTCGGCAGCTGGGGCGCCGATGTCTTCCGCTGTCGCGCAGGGTGGGAAGTCGAGGCCGTCGTGAGGCGAGTTGAGGACCGGCCGTGGTTCCGCCGTCATGGCGCGATCGTCCAGGAGCTTTTGCCCGTGGCAGGCGAGGATCTCCGCCTGCTCGTCGCCGGCCGGCGAGTCGTGGGCGCGGTGCGACGCATTGCTGCGCCCGGGGAGTGGCGGACGAACATCTCGCTCGGGGGCACGCGCGAACCGATCGATCCCCCCGCCGAGGCCTGTCGTCTCGGCCTCGCAGCGGCCGCAGCGATCGGAGCCGACCTCGTCGGAGTCGACCTCTTGCCTGTGGACGGCGGCCATGTCGTCCTCGAGCTGAACGGCGCTGCCGAGTTCGACGAAGGCTACGACTTGCCCGACGGCGACGTCTATCTCGACGCGGCCGAAGCGCTGGACCTCGTCACGGCGCGGGTTCCGGCATGACGCTCGTCCCGGAGGAGCAGCTGTTCGATCCCGACCTGGACACCCGGACCGTCCCGCTCTCGCCGCAAAACGTCTGGGATCGCGTCTTCACCGTGGCGCCACTCGTGCTCGTTGGTTCCAAGGAACCGACCGGCCGCTACGACATCGCGCCGAAGCACATGGCGATGCCGCTCGGCTGGGGCGACCGGTACTGCTTCGTCTGCACGCCGCGCCATGCGACGTACGCCAACGTCGAGCGCGAGCGCGCGTTCACGGTCAGCTTCCCTCATCGCTTCCAGGTCGTCCAGGCCGGCCTGGCGGCGACGCAGCGCGAGCCGGACGGGAGCAAGCCGACCCTGCGCGCGCTTCCGACCTTTCGCGCGCAGAAGGTCGACGGGGTGCTCGTGCACGGCTGCTACCTCTTCCTCGAATGCGAGCTCGACCGGCTCGTGCCGTTCGGCGACGAGGCGCTGGTCGTCGGCCGCATCGTCGCCGCCTCCGCCCGTGAGGAGGCCGTCCGGAACCCCGATACCGAGGACGAAGAGCTCCTCCGGCGGCTGCCGCCGCTTGCCTACGTCGCCCCCGTCCGCTACGCGTCGATCTCCGATACCCGCTCGTTCCCGTTTCCAGCTCGCTTTCGTCGCTGATGGGCGCGGAGGCCGAAGCGATCCTGTCCTGGCTCCGGCCGAGAGAGGACGAGATGGCGGCGCTGCTGCTCGAGCTCGTTCGCGCGGAGTCGCCCTCCTTGGCGCTCGGATCGGAGCGCCGGGCGCTCGCGCTCTTCGCCGGGGAGCTTCGCAGGGCCGGCTATCTGACGCGCATCGTTCGCGGCCACGGTTGCGGAGATCACCTGTACGCACGACCCACGGTGAGTGACCGCGGTGCTCCACGCCAGCTCGTCGTCGGCCACGTCGACACCGTCTGGCCGCTCGGCAGCGTTCGGAGCATGCAACCGCGGATTGAGAACGGCCGACTCTACGGGCCGGGTGCCTACGACACCAAGGGCGGCCTGGTTCAGCTCGTATTCGCGCTCCGTGCCCTCGCCGAGCTCGAGGCGGTTCCGACGGTGACGCCGGTCGTCTTCGTGAACGCCGACGAAGAGACCGGCAGCTCGGACTCGCTTCGCTGGCTTCGGCAGCTCGCACGCGGAGCCGATCGCGCGCTCGTGCTCGAGCCGCCCGAAGGCAGCGAGGGAAGGTTGAAGACGGGGCGCAAGGCGGTGGGCAGCTTCCACGTCACGATCCTCGGCCGGTCCGCGCATGCGGGCTCGAGCCCGGAGAGCGGCGTCAGCGCAATCCTCGAGCTTGCACACCAGGTGGAGCATCTGCACGCCCTCAACGACCCTGACCGGGGGATCACCGTCAACGTCGGAACGATCGACGGCGGCCTGCGCCCGAATGTCGTCGCGCCCGAGGCAGGGGCAGTCGTCGACGTTCGCGCACCGACGACGCGCGCTGCTCGGAAGGTCGAGCAGGCGATTCGACGCCTACGGCCGACTCGGCCCGGCGTGACGCTGCGTGTCGAGGGATCGTTCCACCACCCTCCGATGCTGCAGACGGACGGAAACCGTGCACTTTTGCGCCGCGCGCGGATCCTGGCGCGAACGCTCGGGCTCACCGTGACGGAGGCCCCGGTCGCCGGCGGCGGCTCCGACGCCAACTTCACCAGCGAGCTGACTGCGACACTCGACGGCCTCGGCGCTGTCGGGGACGGCGCGCATGCGCTCGACGAGCACGTCATGCTCCACGCCTTGCCCGAGAGGGCGGCCCTGCTGGCGCTGCTCCTGCTGGAGCCGGCCGGAATCGCGGTTAGTGGTGGAACCCGCTCGCTTCTGCGCCGTCGTGCAGCGGCGCCGATTGCTTCTGCAGACGCGGAAGCTGCCGCTCGAGGTCGCTGACGAGCAGGTCGGCCATGTCGTGCCCGAACCCCCGTTTGACGACGACGCGTAGAGCAGCGAGGTCCGTGCGGTTCTCGGGGAACGTGTAGGCCGGGACGAGCCATCCCCGTTCGCGGAGCGCGTTGGACACGTCGAAGACCGTGAAGTTGTCGACCTCGTCGGAGAGGGTGAACGCGAAGACGGGCAACTCGTCCCCGCGGGTGAGCAGCTCGAACGGGCCGAGCTGGGCGATCCGGTCCGCGAGCCCGGTCGCGACCTCCCGCGCATAGCCCTGCACCTTGCGGTACCCCTCGAACCCGAGCCGGAGGAAGTTGTAGTACTGCGCGACCACCTGAGCGCCCGGCCGGGAGAAGTTGAGCGCGAACGTCGGCATGTTGTCTCCGAGATAGTTGACCCAGAAGATCAGGTCTTCCGGCAGAGCGTCCGCGTCGCGCCAGACGATCCAGCCGACGCCCGGGTAGACGAGCCCGTACTTGTGGCCTGAAGCGTTGATCGAGGCCACGCGAGGAAGGCGAAAGTCCCACTCGAGCTCCTCGTCGACGAAGGGAGCGACGAACGCGCCGGAGGCTCCGTCGACGTGCACGGGGACGTCGATTCCGGTCCGTGCCTCGAGCTCGTCGAGCGCTGCGCAGATCTCCTGTACAGGCTCGTATGAGCCGTCGAAGGTCGAGCCGAGAATCGCGACGACGCCGATCGTGTTCTCGTCGCAGAGCGCCACCGCTTCTTCGGCCGAGAGATGAAAGCGCTCTCCTTCCATCGGCACGAGCCGCATCTCGACGTCCCAGTAGTTGGCGAGCTTCTCCCAGCAGACCTGGACGTTGATCCCCATGACGAGGTTCGGGCGGTCCGCCGGCTTGCCGGCCGCGGCGCGACGCTTCTGCCAACGGCGCTTGAGCGCGAGTCCACCGAGCATCGCGGCTTCGCTCGAGCCGGTCGTCGAGCACCCCGTCGCCTGCTCGGCGTCGGGGGCGTTCCAGAGGCGGCTGAGGGCGTTGACGCAACGCATCTCGAGCTCCGCGGTCTGGGGATACTCGTCCTTGTCGATCATGTTCTTGTCGAGGCACTCGGCCATCAGCCGCTCGGCCTGCGGCTCCATCCAGGTGGTGACGAAGGTCGCGAGGTTCATCCGCGCGTTGCCATCGAGCATCAGCTCGTCGTGGATGATCTGGTAGGCGACGTCGGGCAGCATCTCGGCGTCCCGAAGCTGGTGCCGCGGGATGCGTTCGCTCTCGAGCGTGAAGATCGGCGCGACGGCGAGATCGTTCGTGGGGGTCGCGGGCCCCTTTGGATGCTTGAGCGTCATCGGGGGCGGCCCGCGCCCGCGAGATCCGTTGCCGGCGTGAACTGACGGAGCTCGTCCTGGCCCGGCTGGATCACCCCGTACGACGATTCCGGGACCTCGTTCCAGGCGCCGGGGAGCTCGTCGCCAAGCGGCTCGGAGACGACGAGCCGCGACTCGTCGCTCAGCTCGCGCAGGAGCTCGTTTTCCGGGTACATGGCGCGCAGCGTGCGAACGTCCGTGCTGAAGAAGAGCGTTCGGGACTGCCCCTCGCTCGAGTACCGGAACGCCCAGATGTCCTCGCCGTTGGTCGTGGCGATCGTCCCCTGGAACGGATGCTCGACACCGTGCTTTCGGCCCACCGATTCGACCAGGCCGATCGCGCGCTCGACGGCGCCCGGCGGGTCATCCTCGAGCCCGAAGGTCAGCGCGAGATGGAACAGCACCTCGGAGTCGGTCGTGCCTTCGATCTCCGGATACAGCTCGGGGCCGACTGCGAGCACGAGGTCGCGCTTGACGGTCGTGAACTCGCGAATCAGGCCGTTGTGCATCCAGAGCCACTGTCCGTGGCGGAAGGGATGACAGTTCGTCTGCTGGACCGGCGACCCGGTCGACGCGCGGATGTGCGCGAAGACCAGGCCCGACGTGATGTGCCCCGAGAGCTCACGGAGGTTCCGGTCGTTCCATGCGGGCTCGATGCTGTGAAAGACAGCCGGAGTCTCCCTATCTCCGTACCAGCCGACGCCGAACCCGTCTCCGTTCGTCTCCTCCGCTCCCATCTGCGAGTGCAGGCTCTGGACGACCAAGGAGTTCTTTGGCCCGTAGAGCAGCTCCTCGAGTAGAACCGGAGAGCCGGAGTAGGCAAGCCAGCGGCACACGCCGACGACTCTGGCAGTACGAGGTCCTCGATGCATCCTCCCATTCGGGTGAGGCGACCGAATCCGCGTCGGCGGGCTTTTATCCGTCGGCGAGCACGCGCGCGACGTCGAGCGTCGAGAGCACGCCGATCGGCCGGGTCGAACGCGGGTCGACGACCACGAGGTGAGTCACCGCGTGCTCGGTCATCATCTGTACGGCACAGGCAAGCGTTTCTCGGATCCCAACTGTGACGGCAGGCGTCGCAGCGATCTCGCCGGCGGTCGTGCCGGCGGTCTGGTCTTGTGCAATCGCCGCGGCCAGGTCGAGGTCCGAGACGACGCCCCAGGGTGGCAGCTCCTGCTCGGTCCTCGAACTGACGACCACGCAATGAATCCGATGCCCGACCATCATCTGGGCCACTTTGGAAAGCGGCGTCTCGACGTCGCAGGTCACCACGCCGCGGTGCATCGCGTCCGCGACGGTCATCCTGTCGGCAGCAGCATTCATGCCCGGACTGTGGAGCCGACTGCGTCCGGGCGCCATCGGAGGCAGCCCGGATCCCGGTGCGGACAACTACCGATGCGCCGACCTCCGGGCGGTCAGACGATGACGCGTATGGCGACCGTGCTGGCCGCACTCGACAACAGCCTTGCGGTGAACCCGGTCCTCGTGACGGCGCGGGCGCTGGCGCGCGTGCTCGGCGATCGCGTCGAGGCAATCCACGTCGTCGGGGAGGGAGCAGAAGCTGCCGAGGATGCGATTCTTGCTGCCGGAGTCCCACTGCGACTCGACTCCGGACCGGTCGTGGAGCGCCTCGTCGAGGCCGGCCAGGCGGACGACGTCGCGGCCATGGTCATCGGCGCCCGCGGGACGCTGGGGTCGGGCCATGCGCTCGGATCGACCGCGCTCGCGGTCGTCACGTCGCTGCAAACCCCGGTCGTGGTCGTCCCGCCGGCAGCCAAAGTCGCCCCGCGGCTCCGCCGGGTGCTCGTGCCCCTCGAAGGAACGACTTCGAGCTCACTGGCTCCACGTTCGCTCATCGAGCTCGCGGGTGGCGCCGAGGTGGAGGTGGTCGCGCTCCACGTCGACGGGTCGGGCGAAGACGACGAGCGCTGGTCACGCGAGTTCCTTTCCCGTTTCTGCCCCTGGGGCGTGGGCAACGTGCGGCTCGAGCGGCGAGGCGGACGGGGCGAAGACCTCGTTCCACTCGTAGCAGAGGAGTCACAGTCCGATTTGATCGTGCTCGGCTGGGCACAAGAGCTCTCGAGCGGCCGAGCGCCGGTCGTGCGTGCGGCGCTCGAGCGCTCCAAGATCCCTGTGATGTTGATCCCGGTCTCGGTGGAAGGAGAGGCGAATGAACGGGCATAGGACCATGCTGGAGGCGACGGAGGGGCCGCTGGCCCCGGACGAGCTCCGCCTCCTCGACGCGTACTGGCGCGCCGCGAACTACGTGTCCGTCGGCCAGATCTACCTGCTCGACAACCCGTTGCTCCAAAAGCCGCTCGAGCCCGAGCACGTCAAGCCGCGACTGCTCGGCCACTTCGGGACGACGCCCGGGCTCAACCTCGTCTACGTGCACCTGAACCGCGCGATCCGCACGCGCGACCTGAATGCGATCTACGTCACCGGGCCGGGCCACGGCGGGCCGGGGCTCGTGGCCAACGCCTATCTCGAGGGAACTTACTCAGAGGTCTATGCCCACGTCGGTCTCGACGAGGACGGGCTGCGCGAGCTCTTCCGGCAATTCTCCTTCCCCGGCGGGATCCCGAGCCACGTTGCACCCGAGACTCCCGGCTCGATCCACGAGGGCGGGGAGCTCGGCTACGCACTAGCGCATGCCTACGGGGCCGCCTTCGACAACCCGGACCTGCTCGTGGCGTGCGTCGTCGGCGACGGCGAGGCCGAGACCGGGCCGCTCGCGACCAGCTGGCACTCGAACAAGTTCCTGAACCCGAAGACCGACGGCGCTGTCCTGCCGATCCTGCACCTCAACGGCTACAAGATCGCCAATCCGACGGTGCTCGCCCGGATTCCCGAAGACGAGCTGGTCTCGCTCTTCGAGGGCTACGGCTACCGGCCCGTGCTCGTTACCGGCGGCTTCGACGGCGAGCCGGCGGAGCACGTCCACCAGCGCTTCGCGGCAGGGCTGGACGAGGCGCTGGAGGAGATCGCCGCAATCCAGCGCCGCGCTCGGGACGACGGCGAGACAGACCGCCCCCGCTGGCCGATGATCATCTTGCGCACGCCCAAGGGCTGGACCGGCCCGCGTGAGCTCGACGGCGTGCCGGTCGAGAACAGCTGGCGCTCCCACCAGGTTCCGATGACCGACGTTCGCGAGGACGCGGCCCATCTCCGCGTGCTGGAGGAATGGATGCGGAGCTACCGCCCGGAGGAGCTCTTCGACGAGAGCGGAGCGCTCGTTCCAGACCTCGCCGCGCTCCCGCCCATGGGCGCGCGCCGGATGAGCGCGAACCCTCACGCGAACGGCGGCCTGCTCCTCCGCGAGCTCGTGCTGCCGGACTTCCGCGACTACGCCGTCGAGGTCGACGAGCCCTGCCGAGGGACGAGCGAGGCGACGCGGGTCCTCGGCGCGTTCCTCCGCGACGTCATACGGCGCAACCCGAAGAGCTTTCGGATCATGGGCCCCGACGAGACCGCGTCGAACCGCCTCGGCGCCGTCTTCGAGGTCACGGGCCGCACGTGGGAGGCCGAGATCCTGCCCACGGACGAGGGACTGGCCCCGGACGGGCGGGTCATGGAAGTGCTCTCGGAACACCTCTGCCAGGGGTGGCTGGAGGGTTACCTCCTCACCGGCAGGCACGGCCTGTTCAATTGCTACGAGGCCTTCATCCACATCGTCGACTCGATGTTCAACCAGCACGCGAAGTGGCTGAAGGTGACGCGCGAGATCCCCTGGCGGCGGCCGATCGCGTCGCTCAACTACCTGCTCACCTCGCACGTCTGGCGGCAGGACCACAACGGCTTCTCGCACCAGGATCCCGGCTTCATCGACCACGTGGTCAACAAGAAGGCGGAGATCATCCGCGTCTACCTACCGCCCGACACGAACACGCTGCTCTCGGTCGCCGACCACTGCCTGCGCAGCCGCGACTATGTGAACGTGATCGTCGCCGGCAAGCAGCCGAGCCTGAACTACCTCTCGATGGACGACGCCATCGTCCACTGCACGCGGGGGATCGGCATCTGGGAGTGGGCGTCGAACGACGACGGAGCGGAGCCGGACGTCGTGCTCGCCTGCGCCGGGGACATCCCGACGCTCGAAACCGTTGCGGCGGCGGCGATCCTTCGTGACCGCCTCCCGGACGTGCGTGTCCGCGTCGTCAACGTCGTCGACCTGATGCGCCTCCAGCCGGAATCGGAGCACCCGCACGGCCTCTCCGACGACGAGTTCGACTCGCTCTTCACGACGAGCAGGCCGATCGTCTTCGCCCACCACGGCTACCCCTGGCTGATTCACCGCCTGACCTATCGGCGGACAAACCACGAAAACCTGCACGTCCGTGGGTACAAGGAGGAGGGGACGACCACGACCCCGTTCGACATGGTCATGCTCAACGACCTCGACCGTTTCCACCTCGTGATCGACGTCATCGACCGCGTCCCCGGCCTCGGCGAACGTGCCGCGCCGCTGCGTCAGGAGATGGTCGATTCTCGCCTGCGCGCCCGCATTTGGACACGCCAGCACGGCGAGGATCAGCCGGACATCCGCGACTGGGCCTGGCCGGCGTAGTCGGTCGGGCAGCGTCTCCGATAGCTACGAAGGCGTGATCGCCTAGGCCGTCGCGCGGTGTCCCCACCCGCGCTCGGAAAACGCAACGGGCGGACCTTCCGACCACTCGTCGCCCAGCTCGCCGTCGGCGGTCAAGCGTTCGAGCGCGCACGAGCCGTTCTCCCACAGAGGGCACTCATCGCCTGGGCAGAGCTCTTCGCGCCCAGCGCGCAGGGCCAGCGCGCACAGGCGCTTGGTCTCTGCGACCTCCATGCCCGCAGCCTCGTGAACTCCCGAGAAGAGGGCATCGGGGATTCCCCACAACCCGGATGGGCGAACCCCCCGATGGCGTCGCCGCGCGGCTGCGCAAGGCTGCTGGCAAACCCCCTCTTTGGAGAGGAGCCGGGATATGGAGACCGCAATCGTCGAAGCACACAAACTGGTGAAGACCTACGACACCGGCGCGGTGCAGGTGAATGCGCTCAAGGGCGTGGACCTCGTGCTCGAGCGCGGAGAGATGGTCGCGATCATGGGCCCCTCCGGCTGCGGCAAGACCACGCTCCTGAACTGCCTCTCGGGCCTCGACTCGATCGACGGCGGCGACGTCGTGATCGAGGGCGTCTCGCTCGCCGAGATGTCGGACCGGGAGCGCACCGACTACCGCGCTGCCCACATGGGCTTCGTGTTCCAGTTCTACAACCTCATGCCGGTGCTCACGGCGGTCGAGAACGTCGAGTTGCCGCTCCTCGTCGCGCGCGTGCCCGGCAAGCAGGCGCGCGAGAAGGCACTCGATGCGCTCGAGCTTGTTGGACTTCGAGCCCGCGCCAACCACGTACCCGACGAGCTTTCCGGCGGCGAGCGCCAGCGGACCACGATCGCCCGCGCACTCGTCAACGACCCGGCGATCGTCTGGGCCGACGAGCCCACCGGCGACCTCGACAGCGAGAACGCTGCCGAGATCACCGACCTGATGCGGCACCTGAACCGCGAACGAGGACTGACCTTCCTGATCGTGACGCACGACATCACCGTCGGCCGGAAGGCCGATCGAATCGTTCGCATGCTCGACGGCGCCGTCGTCGAGGAGCAGCGCTTGGAGGTGGAGCATGTACGCACGGGCCACGCAGCTTGAGATCGACACGACGCGCATCGACATGGCACAGGCGGTGGAAATGTTCCGGGAGGAGGTCTTGCCGGCCCTCCACGGGATGGCCGGTTACGAGGGCGCCTACGTCCTTGCCAATCCGGAAGGGAAGGCGTTGCTCCTGACCTTCTGGGCAACCGAGGAGGCCGCCGACACCCAGATCGAGACAGGCTTCTACGGTGAGCAGCTCGAGCGCTACGCCGCCATCTTCCGGTCTCCGCCCGGACGTGCGAGCTACTCGGTCTTCTTGGCCGAGCAGCCGACCGGCGTCGAGGCGTAGGGGGTCGAGATGGAAAAGTTCTTCGGCATCCCGATGGGGCCGCTCGCAGCGACGCTCGTAGTCGTTCTGGCGGTCCTCCTGGGCGCGCTTGCCGCGCTTGCAATCCGTAACCGCATCTTCCTGAGGCTCGGCCTCCGCAACGTGACGAGGCGGCGCGCGCGGACGGCCCTGATCGTGCTCGGGCTGATGCTCGGGACGACGATCATCTCGTCGGCGCTCGCCACGGGCGACACGATGAGCCACACGATCCGAAGCACGGCGGTCGAGTCGCTCGGCGCGACGGACGAGATCGTCTCGGTCCGCGGCGCCGACGTGGATCCGACGATCGACGTCGGATCGACGACAGGGATCCAGTACTTCCCCGAGTCCGTGCTTCAGGAGGTCGAGTACGAGCTCACCAGCCACGAAAATCTGATCGACGGCGTCGCGCCTGCGATCGTCGAGCCGCTCGCCGTCCAAAACCTGACCACCCGCCAGAGCGAGCCGCGAGTCACGCTCTTCGCCTCACTGCAGCCCCACCTGGCTGCATTCGGAAACATCCGGGGGCGCGACGACGGCGAGGTCAAGTTTCTCAACGACCTGAAGCCTGGCGAGGTGTTCCTGAATGCCGACGCCGCCGACGATCTTCAGGCGACGGTAGGCAACAAGCTTCGGCTCTACGCGGAGGGTCAGAGCTTCACGGCGCGCGTGCGGGCAATCGTCGAGTACAAAGGCACGGGCACCAACGGCGGCGCGCTGATGATGCAGTTGCCCGAAGCTCAGCGGCTCTTGCGCCGGGAGGGTGAGATCAAGCACGTCCTGATCTCGAACAAGGGTGACGAGCTCTCCGGAGCCGCGCTCACGGATCGTGTCATCGCCACGGTCAACCCGACGTTGAAGCCGTTCGGACTCGAGGCCGACCCCATCAAGCAGGACGCGCTCGAGGCGGCGGACGCCGAGGGCAACGCGTTCATGACCATGTTCACGACCTTCGGAAGCTTCTCAATCTTCGCCGGGGCACTGCTCATCTTCCTGATCTTCGTGATGTTGGCGGCCGAGCGTCGTGGCGAGCTCGGGATTGCCCGGGCGGTCGGCACACGCCGCGGCCACCTCGTGCAGCTGTACGTCTTCGAGGGCGTCGCGTACGACCTGCTCGCCGCGGCTGTCGGTGCGCTGCTTGGCGTCGCCGTCGCCTTCGGGATGGTCTTCGTCCTCGCGCAGGCGTTGGACTTCACGGGGATCGCGATCGAGCCCGACGTGCAGCCCCGGAGCATCGTCGTGGGCTACGCACTCGGCGTCTTGCTGACGTTCCTCGTCGTGACCGTCTCGGCCTGGCGGGTGAGCCGGCTCAACATCGTCTCGGCGATCCGGAATACTCCGGAGCCGCGCGTTCAGAAGTCACGAAAGCGCCGGTGGATCCCAGGAGCGCTCGCGATGATCTTCGGTGTGCTCCTCGCGGCGGCGGGCGTTGCGTCGGCCGGCGCGATGCCGATCATGCTCGGTGTCTCGCTAGTCGTCGTCGGGGCAGTGCCCCTCGCCCGCGCGGCTGGAATGGGAGAGCGGACAGCGTTCACGGCGGCCGGGCTGTTCCTGGTCGTGTTGTGGCTCTTGCCCTTCGACTGGATCGAGACCCTCGCCGGCCGCCAGCTGACGTGGGGCTTCTCGGTCTTCATCTTGGGTGGGATCTTCGTAGTGCTCGGGTCGGCGTGGACGCTGATCTACAACGCCGACGTGCTCCTGGGCGGACTCGTCTCCACGGTCGGGCGGCTGCGAGGGCTCGCACCTGTGTTGAAGATGGCGATCGCCTACCCGCTTCGGAACCGTTTCCGCACGGGAGTCACACTGGCGATGTTCACCCTCGTCGTCTTCACGCTGGTCGTAGGCGCGGTCGCCTCCGGCTCGTTCATCGCCGCGATGGACAACGTCGAACAGTTCGGCGGTGGGTTCGACATCCGGGCTGAGGCGGCGCCGACAAACCCGGTCTCGGGGATGAAGCAGGCGATCGCCGACAAACCGGGCCTCGACCCTGCACAGTTCACCGTCGTCTCGGAACAGTCGTTCCTGGCGACCAAGGCGCGCCAGCTCGGTCGCTACCCGACGCAGTATGAGGACTACCCAGTCCGCGGGCTCGACGACGCCTTCATCCACCACACGACCTACGGAATGGCGGCCAAGGCCAGAGGTTACGCCAGCGCAGAAGATATCTGGCGAGCCATGGCGAAAACACCGGGCCTGGCGGTCGTCGACTCGATCGTCGCGCCCAGGCGCGACAACTGGAACGCCGGCACGGTGCTGCCGGACTTCAAGCTCCGAGGCTTCGTGCTCGAGGACGAGGTCTTCGACCCGATCCCGCTGCGGCTCCGCGACCCGCAGACAGGGAAGACGCTCCGCCTCACCGTGATCGGGATCCTCGAGGAGACCGCGCCTACTGCGATGGCGGGAATCTCGACTTCGCAAAGCACAGTCGCGGCCGCATTCGGGCACCGTGTTCGACCTACCGCGTATTACTACGCGCTGGCGAGCGGAGTCGACGCGCGAGCCGTCGCACCGAAGCTCGAGTCGGCATTCGTCGCCAACGGCCTCGAAGCCGATGCGCTCGAGGAGGTCCTCCAGGACATGGTGTCCGTGCAGTGGACGTTCAACCGGCTGATCCAGGGCTTCATGGGTCTCGGCCTGATCGTGGGCATCGCCGCCCTGGGCGTGATCAGCGCACGGGCCGTCGTCGAACGGCGACAGCAGATCGGGATCCTGCGGGCGATCGGCTTCCGTAAGCCGATGATCCAGCTGAGCTTCCTGATCGAGTCGTCGTTCATCGCGCTGACCGCGATCGTCGTCGGGACAATCCTCGGGCTCGTGATCGGACGAAATGTCGTGGATGACGCGTCGAGCCAGTCGAGCTGGAGTGACATCCACGTCGTGGTCCCCTGGCTGAACCTGACGATCATCTTTGCCGCGGTCTACGCGGCGGCGCTGCTCGCCACCCTGGCGCCTGCACTGCGCGCGTCCCGCATCTACCCGGCGGAGGCCTTGCGCTATGAGTAGTGCTCTCTGAAGGTCCTCGTCGTCAACGCCGGCTCCACGAGCCTCAAGCGCCACCTCGTCGACAGCGGGGTGGCGCTTGCAGTCGACGACTACGCAGCGCCTGACGCCGTCGGCCACCGGGTCGTCCACGGCGGCGCGCGTTTTCTCGAGCCCGTGGTGATCGACGCCGACGTGCTCGCGGCGATCGAAGAGCTCAGGCCGCTCGCGCCGCTGCACAACGAGCCGGCGCTCCAGGCGATCCGAGCGGCCCAGACAGCGCTGCCGGGAGTGCCGCACGTTGCCGTCTTCGACACCGCCTTCCACTCGAGGATCCCCGAAGCCGCCGCGACCTACGCGATCCCGGCCCGCTGGCGCGAGGACTGGGGGATTCGCCGCTACGGCTTCCACGGGATCGCCGTGCAGTCCGTCGTGGGGCAACTCGAGGCGGAGCGGATCGTCGTCTGCCATCTCGGCGGCGGCTGTTCGGTTACGGCGGTGCTCCGGAGCCGCTCGGTGGACACCTCGATGGGCTTCAGCCCGCTCGAGGGCGTGCCGATGGCGACGCGCTCCGGATCGATCGACCCGGGCGCGCTGATCTACCTCCTGAAGGAACGGGGCTTGGGCGTGGAGGAACTGGACGATGCGCTCGAACACGAGTCGGGGCTCGCCGCGCTGGGCGGGCTCGGCGATCCGCTCGGCTTCGCGGTCTACACGTACGCGATCGCGGGCACCGTCGCCCACATGGCGATGGCGCTCGGCGGCCTCGATCTGCTCGCCTTCTCGGGCGGCGTCGGCGAGAACCGCGAAGACGTCCGAGACTCAGTCGCCGGTCGGCTGCGCTTCCTCGGCGACTTCGCCGTCGAGGTGGTGCCCGCTCGCGAGGAACTGGTGATCGCCGAGGCGGTAGAGACGCTCCTCGCCTAGCGGGGCCAAGCGTAGGCCCGCTCGGCGAACCTGACCGAGCCGTCGACCAAATCTTCCCACGCCTCGGCAGCCCCCCAGATCGTCTCGTGCTCGGCGCTCCTGTTCAGCAACACCGCCGGCACGCCCTCGAAGACGAACACGGCTTCCGAGTCGGTGAGGAACACCTCGTGGCTCTCCAGTCCAAGAGCGGCAGGATCGAACGGCGGGCCTTGGGCGAGAAGCGACTCGGCCCTTGGCCTCGTGCCCGGCTTGAGCGGTACGACGAGTGCGAGCCGTTGCGACAGCCGCCGCTCGTTACGGGCCGCTGAGAGCCGTGAAGCGAGCTCCGACACGATCCCGGGCTGGGCGACGCCGGCGATCCGGAGCGAGCCCTCGCCGGCGAGGTCGACGATCAGCGTCGGGCGCCCCTGCAACCGCTCATGGACCGCGCGGGCGACCCGGAATCCGGAGATGTCCCTGTACGGGAAGACTCGCGAAAGAGCCGAGTTGCCGTTGCGACCGTCGAGCAGCAACGCGTCCGCACCGAGCTCGAGTCGTCCCGAAGCAGCAGCGCCGCTCGGTTCCTCCCATGAGACGGCATAGGTCACGGGCATGCACCGATGGTCGCTCCCGACGAGTGCGCTCGCTTCCGTACTTTCCCGCGAGCCCTATCGGCGCGTCTTCGGATCCTGGCCCGCGGGAGCGAGAGGCACGCTCGCGATCACGCGCCGTCCGTAGTTTCCCGCCCCGCGAATCGGCGAAGCCGCCGATGCCACGCAGGTGAGCGGAGGGGACGATGGACCAGAGAGACAAGGAGGCTTCCGATGACCATCTCGAAGGACTTTCGCTTTCCGGTCACCGTTCGTTGGCAAGGCGAGCAACTCGCCCGAGTCGTGGCGCCTGAGCTCGATGACATCGAGGTCGCCGTGCCGCCCGAATTCCGTGGGCCGGGCGAGCGCTGGAGCCCGGAGCAGCTGCTCGTGGCGGCCGCGGCGAGCTGCTACGCGGTCACGTTTGCCGCGATTGCGAAGCGGCGCAGCATCCCGATCCACTCCTTGACGGTGACCGGCACGGGCCACGTCGCGCACCGCGATGACGGCGTGATCGGCTTCGTCGCGCTCGAGCTGACGCCGAGGATCGAGACCGAGCCCGAGTTCGTCCGGACGGCGGAGCACACCGCCCGTTCGGCCCACGAGGCCTGCCTCGTGACCGGAGCTCTGGACGTCCCAGTGCACGTCGTTCCGTTGGTGACCGCCGTCGAGCCGGCCGTGGCCTGAAGACGGCCGCGCCGAACGGACAAACCTAGGATCGTTGTCGTCGGGGCGGCTTCGCCGCCCCGACGCGGCGTACGTGACTTCCATGCCATGATCGTGCTCCCTTGCGCACCGCTTCCGTAGTTTCCCGCGGCGAGCATCGGCGGAGCCGCCGATGTCGAGGGCCCGGAATGAGGAGAGCGTAGTGGTGCGAATGGAAGAACCGAACGTTCGGGACAAATCACAGGAGGTAGAGCGATGAGAGGCAGAAGGTTGTGGGAGATCGGTGGGTTCATCTCCGGCGGGGTGCTGATCGTGTTCGGAATTGTCGCCCTCGTCCTGGGCATCAACGGCTATCAGACGGTCCAGGACGAGCTCAAGAAGGAGTACATCGTCGGAGGCTCCGACATGTCGCCGGACGAGATCAAGGCCGCGGCCCAGGAAGCTCGGCTACCAGCCTCGATCAAGCTGCCGACATGCGATGTGGTGGACAAGACGATCGACACCGGCACGGAGGCGCGCTGCTTTGCCCAGTACATGCGCATTCACGCGCTCGAGGCCTCTGGTGGCCTGACCTACGCACAGATGGGCCGCTTTCAGTCGGCTGCCAAGCCCGACGATCCCGCAGGAACGAGCGACGAGTCGGCCGCCGCGAAGGACGAGAGCGGCCAGCCGATCTCGAACGGAGCAAGGAATACGTGGGTGACCGAGACGGCGCTCGCGACGGCGCTAAACGTCTCCTTCATGGCGCAGCAGATCTCGATCTTCGGCATCGTCGTCGGAATCGCGCTGCTTCTGACCGGCATCGGGCTTGTCATCCTCGCCTTCGCGGTGTTCAGCCGCGCGCTCGAGACGACCGCTCCCGCCCCGGCCCCGGCGGCCACAGGCTGATGCGCATTGAGGAGCACTGAGAGCACCGAGGGGGCGGCCTCAAGGCCGCCCTCTGTCGTTCGGGGGATGATCCCGTGACCGTTGCGACGGTTTTCTTCGCCTCGGTCATCACGGCGCTCGCGACCGGGCTCGGGGCCCTCCCGCTGGCGTTGGGGCGGGCAATTGAGGGTCACTGGATCGGCCTTGCAACGGCCCTCGCGGCGGGGTTCATGGTCGGCGCGAGCCTCGGCCTCGCCTGGGAGGGCAGCCGATCCAGCTCGGCCCGGACCGCAGTCGGAGCGTTTGCGGGCGCTGCCTTCATCTACGTGACGCGCCGAGTGCTCGGCCGGCGCAGCCACGAGCTCGCCTTCGGTGCGCTTCGTGGAGCTGATGCGCTGAGCGCGGTCTTGATCGTCGGCGTGATGACGCTGCATTCGTTCCCTGAAGGCGTCGGCGTCGGCGTGTCCTTCGGTGACAGCAAGACGCTCGGCGTCTTGATCACGACGGCGATCGCAGTGCACAACATTCCCGAAGGACTGGCGATCGCGCTCGTCCTCGTGCCGAAGGGAATCTCGGTCGCTCGAGCCGCCGGCTGGAGCGTCTTCTCGAGCTTGCCGCAGGTGCTCATGGCGGTTCCGGCCTTTCTGCTCGTCGAGCTGATCGAGCCGTTCCTGCCGTTCGGGCTCGGGTTCGCCGCTGGAGCGATGGCGTGGCTCGTCGCAGCGCAACTCGTTCCCGACGCCCTCCGAACCAGTCGACCGTTCGCCGTCGCCGCGACGATGCTCGCGGCG
>DASSCT010000154.1:0-5608 GCA_035697545.1 Gaiellaceae bacterium
CGCGGAGACTCCCCCACGCCTAGCTCGGCAAGATCGGCGCCGCTTACCTCGAGCCGCACGTCACGGAGCTCCTCGAAGTACCGCCGCAGCGGCGCGGGATCTGCCAGCGCGAGCGCGAAGAGCGGCGCGTCGGGCGCGTAGGGCTCGGCGAGCCCGACGATCTCCGCCGGCTCGGGAGCATCGCCGCGCAGGCGCTCGACGAGCCTTGGGCCGACGGTGACCGCCCAGGCAATCCGCTCGGCGTCGCGGCGCTGCACCTTCAACCGGCGGAGCCAGTCGTAGATCTCGTCCGGCGGCATACGGCGGGCCAAGACGGCGAGCGCGAGCCGCCAGGCCGGGATCCCCGCCTCGTAGCGCTCGTTGAGCTCTGTGGCCCGCTCGAGCAGCTCGACAGCCTCTTCGTCCGCCGCCAGATGCGGATGAATCGCCGCGCCGGCGCCCAACTCGGCCAGCCTGAGGATCGAGGCGCCTGCATCACCCTCCTCCAAAAGGGCAATGAGCTCGTCGCGAAGGCGGGCCGAGGAAAGGTCCCCCACAAGCCCCATCTCGATCGTGCCGCGTGCGAGCCGCTGTGTGTGATCGTCCATCCGGAAGGCGTAGCGGCTCTCGTAGCGGATCGCGCGAAAGATGCGAGTCGGGTCGTCGATGAACGAAAGGTTGTGGAGTACGCGGATCGTCTTCGCTTCGAGATCGCGGCGCCCGTGGAATGGGTCGACGAGGCGGCCGAAGTCGTCGCCCTTCAGGGACACGGCCATGGCGTTGATCGTGAAGTCGCGCCGGAAGAGGTCCTCCCGGATCGTCGCGTGCTCGACGCTCGGCAGAGCGGCCGGAGCGTCGTAGAACTCCGTCCGCGCCGTGACGACGTCGATCCGCTGGTCGTCGCCGTAGAGCACGACGGCGGTGCCGAACTTCTGGTGCGCGCGGACCCTGCCGCCGAGAGCGTCCGCCACGCTGCGCGCCAGCGCGATCGCGTCACCCTCCACCGCGATGTCGACGTCGAAGTTGGGCTCGCCGAGCAGGATGTCGCGAACGGTCCCCCCGACGAGGTAGACGCCGTCGAACGGCTCACTCGCCGCCGCGATCGCCTCGAAGGCCGGCGCAAGCTCCTCGAGCCGTGACAGCTCGTCGGCGAGACTTGCCGCTGCCTCCGGCTCCGCTTTGGGGCGCTCGCCGAGTGCCCGCAGGAGGTCGCTGCGGGTGACAACGCCGACCAGGTCTCCGTCGTCCAGCACCGCGACCCGGCCGTCCGAGGAGCCGGCAAGGGCCTCCTGGACCTCGGCCAGCGGAGCGCCGGCGTCGACGGTGGCCACGCGCGAGCTCATGATCCCCTTCACCGGCGCGTGCGACAGCCCGTGGGCGATCGCCTTGTCGAGATCCTCCCGGGAGACTGCTCCGACGAGGCGGCCCCCCTCGACGACGAGGATCCCGCTCTGCGCGTAACGCTGGCACGCGACCATCGCACGGCTGACGGGCTCGTCTGGCGGAATTCTCCGAGCCGGACGGGACATGATCTGCTCCGCGCGGATCGGCTCCCCGGCCGCCGAGGCGAGTCGGTCGTCGAGCGTCTCGCGGGCCTCCTCGAGCGTTCCTCTGAACATTGCCGACGCCGCCTCGCGGTGGCCGCCGCCGCCCAGGCCCCGGGCGATCGCCGCCGCGTCGATCTCCGGCGTCCTGCTTCGAGCCACGCAGAACACACGGTCGTCCATCTCGACCAGCAGGACGAGCGCCTTCGCGTCGGTCAGGTCGACGATCTTGTGGGCGAGGTTCGAGACGCCGTCGACGTGGCGGGGCCAGGAGGCGGCGGTGACGAGGACGTCGATTCCCGCGACGCGTTCGCTTTCGATCGAGCCCATCAGCGCGCCGAGCAGCTCGCGCTCCTCGTCGGTGAGCGGCGTGTGCAGGAACCCGGCGATGTGCTCCTGCCTCGCCCCGTGGCGCATGCACCACGCGAGCGCGTCGGCGTCCCGCTGGGTCGCCGTCGGGTAGGTCAGCGAGCCCGTGTCCTCATGGATCGCGAGCGCGAAGGCGGTGGCTTCGAGCGGCGTGACCGGAAGCTCCCGCTCGGCGATGATGCCGACGAGCGTCGTCGTCAGCGCACCATCCTGCGACACGACGGCGTTTTCCGGCTTGACCCACTCGGGCAGGTCGCCGCCATGGTGGTGGTCGAGGATGACCTTCTCGACGTCCGGATCGAGCGCAACCTCCTCCAGCTCGCCGAGGCGCGACGCGCTCATCGTCTCCACGACGATCAAGCGCCTGATCGCCTCTGGCTCGATTCGGGAAACCTCGACCGCGTCGAGCTCGTCCGCGTGCAGGCGGTAGAACTCGCGCACGTTGCGGTTGAGCGCGGCGGACACGCAGACGACCGCATCCGGATAGAGCCGGCGCGCGGCGAACATCGCCGCGAACGCGTCGAAGTCGGTGTTGGTGTGGGTCGCGATGATCTCAGGTGCCTTCACACCCGAGATTGTGTCTTAGACTCGCGCCATGCCCGAGGCGCGGCTCCAGGACTCCGGCTCCGGCCTCGCGCCCGGCAGCGACGGCTGGTTCGTGGTGAACGTGCGGGACGCCGAGTGGGCGACATCGAAGACGTTCGGCTCTGGGTGCGGGTTCGAGAGCCGGGAGTCCGAGTTCCCGCAGCTCGGCATCAACCTCAGCGTCCTGGAGCCTGGCGAGCCGAACTGCCTCTACCACTCGGAGTCGCAGCAGGAGGGGTTCCTCGTACTGTCCGGCGAATGCAGGCTGCTCGTCGACGGAGAGGAGCGGCTCCTCCGGCCGTGGGACTTCTTCCACTGCCCCGCCGGGACCGAGCATGTCTACGTGGGCGCCGGGGACGGGCCGTGCGTGATTCTGATGGTCGGCGCGCGGTCAGAGGACGAGCAGCTGCTCTACCCAGTATCGGAGCTCGCCGCGCGCTACGGCGCGAGCGCGGAGGAGGAGACGTCCGATCCGCGGCAAGCGTACGCGCGGTTCGAGCGCGCACAGCCGGGGCGGCCCTCGTACTGGGACCGCCTCCCCTGGGCATAGCTGGCGCTCTTACGAACGACGACACGAAAGGGATGCATGAGCGAGTCGACTCAGAGCGACGAAAACACTCAGGCGGCATGGCCCGGAGGGATCGCCGCGATCACGTTATTCGTGGAGGACGTCGCGGCCGCGAAGCGCTTCTACAGCGACGTCTTTCAGCTCCCCGTCTTCTTCGAAGACGACACCTCGACGGTCTTCAAGTTCGGTGACACGCTCGTCAACCTGCTGGAGGCGAGCGAAGCGCCCGCGCTTATCGCGCCTGCGACGGTCGCGACTCCCGACGCGGGTGTCAGGTTCCAGTTCACGCTCGGTGTAGACGACGTGGATGCGACGGTCGACGAACTAAAGAGCCGCGGAGTCGAACTGCTGAACGGGCCGATGGATCGTCCGTGGGGGATCCGCACCGCCAGCTTCCTCGATCCGGGAGGTCACATCTGGGAGGTCGCCATTAGCACCAACTCCTGAGCGAACGCGTCTCTGTTAGTGCTCTCAGGCGAGCGCGATCGCCTCGATCTCGATCTTGGCGCCAGAGGGGAGGTTCGAGATCTCGACCGTCGCCCGGGCCGGCGGAGGTTCTCCGACGCGGCGCGCGTAGACCTCGTTCATGCCCGAGAAGTCGGTCAGATCGAGCAGAAAGACCGTCGTCTTGACGATGCGATCGAGCCCCGAGCCGGCCTCCTCGAGGATCGCCTGGAGATTGTCGAAGATCTTCTCCGTCTGCTCCTCGATCGAGTCCCCGACGATCTCCGCATGATCGGGCTCGAGCGCCAGCTGGCCAGAGACAAACACGAATCCGTTCGCGCGAATCGCCTGCGAGTACGGCGCGCCCTGGAACGGCGCCGGCGCTCGCTCGGTGCGCACGACCTCCTTCTCTCCCATGTCACTCCTTTCGCTGCGCGCCGGCCGCGGCCAGCGCTCCTCCGAGGGCCTTGAAGATCGCCTCGAGCACGTGCCGCGCGTCCTCGCCGTGGAGGAGCCGAACATGGAGCGTCAACCCCGCGGCTTCGGACAGCTCGCTCAGGAACCCCGAGACGAGATCGCGGTCGAGACCCGCGACGTGTGCGTCGGACAGATCGACGTTCGATACCAGCAACGGCCGGTTGGACACCTCGAGCGCGACGTTCGCCAGTGCCTCGTCGGCGGGGGCGATCGCCGAGCCATAGCCCTGCGCGCCCTCCTGGGACAGGAGCTCGCGAAGCGACTCTCCGAGGGCACGCCCAGCGGCGGCCGTAGCCGCATCGGGCCCTCCGGGCGCCACTTCCAGCTGCAGATCCAGTGCGGCGCGCTCGGCCAACAGCTCCAGCAGATGGTCGAGCACCGGCAGGCCGGTGGAGACCTCGGTGCGCCCATTCCCGCCGAGCGACACGCGCGCCTGGAGCCTGGTGGCTTCCTCCCCCGCCGGCATCGCGAAACGTGGCGCTAGGCGTTCTCCACGCGTTCGATCCGCGCTCCGAGCGCACGCAGGCGCTCGTCGATCCGCTCGTAGCCGCGGTCGATCTCGCCCACGTTTCCGATCGTCGAGACCCCCTCGGCGCAGAGACCGGCAATCAGCATCGCCATCCCGGCGCGAATGTCCGGACTGGCCATGCGCTGTCCGTACAGCTTCGCCGGCCCGGTGACGACGGCACGGTGCGGGTCGCAGAGGATGATCCGCGCGCCCATGCTGACCAGCTTGTCCACGAAGAAGAGCCGGTTTTCGAACATCTTCTCGAAGATCAGGACCGTGCCCTCCGCCTGCGTCGCGACGGCCAGGGCGATCGAGGTCAGGTCGGCCGGGAATGCAGGCCACGGACCGTCCTCGATCTTGGGGATCTGGTCGCCGAGGTCGTCCTCGATCTTCAGCTCCTGGCCGGCCGGGACGCGCACGCTCGACTCGCCGAGCTCGACGTGCACGCCGAGCCGGGCGAAGACGGGGAGGATCGAGACCAAGTCCTCGATGTCGACGTCGTCGACGGTCACGTCGCCGCCGGTCACCGCCGCGAGCCCGATGAAGCTCGCGACCTCGATGTGCTCCGGAGCGATCCGCCACTCGCCGCCCGAGAGCTCCTGAACGCCCCGGATGCGCAGGACGTTTGAGCCAACCCCCTCGATGCTCGCCCCGAGCGAGCAGAGGAACCGGCAGAGATCCTGGACGTGCGGCTCGCAGGCGGCGTTCCCGATCACCGTCTCGCCGCGCGCCACAGCAGCGGCCATGATCGCGTTCTCGGTCGCCATGACGCTCGCCTCGTCGAGGAAGATCCGCCGCCCCTGGAGGCCCGACGTCTGCATGTCGAAGCGGCCGTTGAGCTCGATCTCCACGCCGAGCTCGGCGAGGGCGTGGATGTGCGGGTCGAGCCGGCGCCTTCCGATCACGTCGCCGCCCGGCGGCGGCACGCTCGCCCGGCCGAAGCGGGCTAGCAGCGGGCCGGCCAGGAGGAAGGACGCGCGGATGCGGCTGCAGAGCTCGGGGTCGAGCTCGAACTTGCTCGCATTGGCGGAGTCGATGCGGACCTCGTTCCGCCCAAGCCAGTCGACGTCGGCCCCTACATCGGCGAGCAGCGCGAGCATCGTCTCGACGTCGCGGATCCGCGGGACGTTGCTC
>DASSCT010000155.1:0-35054 GCA_035697545.1 Gaiellaceae bacterium
ATCGACCCCTGGGCTATCACTTCGGGCGTGACCGCCATGTCTTCGAGTGTAACCGGGCTATATGTCGGCACCTCCGGCTGGTCCTATCCGTCTTGGAAGCCCGGCTTCTACCCGCCTGAGACGAAGCCGGCGGAGTTCCTCAGCTTCTATGCGCAGCGGCTGCCGAGCGTCGAGCTGAACACGACCGGGTACCGCCTCCCAGCCGAAGGACAGTTCGAGCGCTGGGCCGCCGCGACGCCGCCGGGCTTCCAGTTCGCGCCGAAGCTCATCGCCTACAGGCTGGGCAACATCGAAACCTTCGAGGAACGTGTCCGCCGGCTCGGTGACCGGCTCGGGCCGGTCCGCATCCTCGTCGGCTCGGCGCGCGACGAAGGCTTCCTCCAGCTCGCGCTCGGCTCGGTCGATCCCAGCCTGCGGATCGCCTTCGACTTCCGCCACGACTCGTGGGAGGAGCTCGAAACCCAGCTGCCTGAGAACGCCGTCCGGGTGAACGATCTCGACGCCGACGCGCCGTTTCGCTACCTGCGGCTCCGCGAACCGCCCTACGACGACGCCGAGCTCGAGGAATGGGCCGCACGTATTCGGCCGCTCGTCGCGGACGGCATCGACGTCTACTGCTACCTGCGTCACGAAGACGAACCGACGGCGCCGCTCTACGCCGAGCGGCTACGCGAGCTCGTGTCCGAAGGCTAGGCCGGCCGTCGGGCGCGGACGACGAGCCGCGTCTCACGCGTCAGCTCCCCGCCCTCGAGATCGCCGAAGCAGTCGATCTCCCCGAAGCCGACGTGGGCGAGTAGGCGGACGAGCTCCGTCGCGGTGTAGACGCGGACCCGAAAGGTGACGGCGCGTCGCTCGCCCTCGGCAAGGACGATGTGGTCGGTTTCGATCTCGCCGGCGACCGGATCGAAGCGCGACTCCTCCACAAGCACGCCGTCGTTCTCGAGCGGCTCCCAGCGGCGAGGCTGGAAGATCGCCATCAGCCGGTCGCGATGAAGCGTCTCGAGGACGACGGCGCCGCCCGGTCGCAGGACGCGGAGGAACTCGCCCAGCATCCGCAGGTCACCGTCCTCGCCGCGGTAGCCGATCGAGCTGAAGATGCAGAGGACGGCATCGAAGTTGGAATCGGGGAAGGGAAGCTCGCGGAAGTCGGCCTGCACCCACCGCGGCCACGCCGCCTCGCCTGCACGGCGCCGCCCTTCCGCCAATTGCACCGGCGATCGGTCGACGACCGTCACCCGGTAGCCGGCCTCGGCGAGCGGAATGGCATGGCGGCCGAAGCCCCCAGGCGCGTCGAGGATCTCAGCAGGCGGCTCGACGCCGGCGAGCGACGCCGCGGCCTGCGCCTCGCCCTCGGAATCGGCCTCGCCGAGCCTGAGGGAGTACGTCCGCAGGTAGATCTCGTCGAAGAGCTCGTCCCACTGGTCGGGCCGCATCCGGCGAGAGCGTCTACTCGTACTGCAGCGCCTGCAGGACGTTCAGGCGAGCTGCCCGGCGGGCGGGAAGCACCGCCGCGACGATGCCGACGATGATCGTGACGACCGCGAAGAGGACAAGCTGCCCGGTCGGGATCTTGAAGCCGACCTCGTACTGACCGAGAGCGCGCACGATCAGCGCGGCGAGGAAGACCCCGAGCGGCAGCCCTAACGCGGCGCCGATCAGCGCCGTGATGATGCTCTCGTGGCGGATCATCCGCCGCACCTGACGGCGCGTCATCCCGACCGCGCGCAGCATCCCGAGCTCCCGTGTGCGTTCGAAGACGGAGAGCACGAGCGTGTTGATGATCCCGAAGACGCTGACGACCACGGAGAGCGCGAGCAGGACGTACAGCATGCTCAGGAACTGCTGGAACTCCTTGTCCTCCTTGTCCACCCACTCCTCCTGGGTCTGGACCCGCGCGTCCGGGAAGCTCGCGACGGCGGCCTCGACGTTCTCTTTGGCCGCCTCGGTCGGCGGGCCGGAGACGTTCACGAACGTGAAGCGGTTCAAGTTCTGCTCGAACAGGTTGTTGAAGCTCTGCTTGGGAATGCTGACCGAGCCGAGCAGCGGGTAGAAGGGCGGCGGCTTGTAGAGGCCGCGGACGACGAACTCCTGGGTCTTGCCGCCCGGCGCCTGGATCTTGAACGAGTCGCCGATCGCGAGGTTCTTGTTGTCGGCGAAGTCCTCGGCCACGATCGCCCCGTTCTCACCCATCTCGGCAAGCGCAGCATCGGACGAGCCGGACCTCCAGTCGAAGTGGTACCCGGCAGTGATCCGGTCGGGGTCGATCCCCGTGACCTCTTTGCCGGACCCGGCAACGCGGGCGACCTGCTGCCGAACGTCGGTTACGACCTGCGCGACGGATGCGTTGCGAGCCGCGTCGCTGGCGCCCGCCGCGAAATCGGAGTAGCCGTCTTCCGAGGTGATGACAAGGTCGGCGTTGATCTGATCCTCGATCGCCTTGCGGTTCGAGTCGCGCATGCCCGCCGCGAGGACTGCGACGAACGTGACCAGCGCGATACCGATCATCAGCGACGCCGCGGTCGCCGCAGTCCGCCCAGGGTTTCGACGCGAGTTGCCCTGCGCGAGCTTTCCTGCGGCTCCGCCCACACGCTGCGCCGGCCAGCCGACGACCGAAGCGAGCGGCCTCACGAGCTTCGGCGAGAGCAGCGCGACGCCGAAAAAGAGCGCGAGGACGCCAATACCGAGCGAGAGCAGCCGCTGCGCGATGCCGAGGTCGTCGGCGAAGAGCGAGTAGCCGAGTAGGAGAACTGCGAGCGTGATCAGCACGCCCGCGACGTAGGGCCAGTAGCGGGCGAGCCGCCCGGCCGGCGGCACGGCGCCCTCCCGCACCGCCGAGATCGGCGACACGCGCGTCGCTCGGAGCGCCGGTGCGAGGCCCGCGACGAGCGTCACGATGATCCCCACGAGAAGCGCGACGATCACCGTCCGCAGCGAGAAGACGAGGCCGGTGGTCGGCAGCTCGAGGTCGAGTGCCTTGAAGAGCGCGTTCAGCCCCTTGGCGAGAGCGACGCCGAGGAACAACCCGATCACCGAGGCGATCAAGCCGATCGCAAACGCCTCGAGCAGCACCGAGGTCAGGACCTGGCGCCTCGAGGCACCGAGCGTCCTGAGCGTCGCGAGCTCGCGCGTCCGCTGGGCGACCGTGATCGAGAGCGTGTTGAAGATGACGAAGGCGCCGACGAAGAGTGCGATGGCGCCAAAGGTGAGCAGGAAGTAGCGGATGAAGCTGATGAAGACGGCCACCTCGCCGCTGTCCTCGTCCGCCTGCTCGACGCCGGTCTTGACCTCGACGGTCTTCGGGAGCTCGCTGTCGAGGGAGGCGACGAGCTCGTCCGGCGAGGTGCCGCCCTTGGCAGCCACCGAGATCGCGTCGAACTTGCCTTCACGGTCGACGAGCTTCTGGGCGGTCGCGACGTCGAAGACGGCAAAAGTCGCGCCGCCGAGCGACTCGACTCCCGGGTACTGGGCGATCCCGACGAGCCGGAAGTCCTGCACCGGCGCGAGCGTCGCCACCTTGACCAGATCGCCGACCTCGTACCCCTCATCCTTCGCCGTTCCGGAGTCGATGACGACCTCGTTGGGGCCCGAGGCCCAGCGCCCGTCCTTCAGCTCCAGCGGGTTGAAGCGCGGATATGCGGCGTCCACTCCGAACCCGAAGGTGGGCGCGTTCTTCACGATTGGCTCGCCCTTGTTGTCGAGGATCTTGACCGCCTGCTCCTCGAAAATGCTCCCGACCGCGGCGTCCACCTTCTCGTTCGAGCGGATCTGCGGCAGGAACGAGGCGGGGATCGGCGGCGCCGTCGCCGACTCTCCTTCGAAGTTGATGTCCGACGACGCTGCCGAGACGACTGCGTCGGTGCCGGCGTACGACTGGACGAAGATCCGGTTGAACGCGCGGTCGATCGTGTCCGTGAGGACGAGCGTCCCGCTGATCATCGCGACGCCGAGGACGATGGCGATCGCGGTCAGAACGGCCCGGAACTTCCGGCCCGCGAGGCCCCGGAGCGCGACCCGGATCACGTCAGTGTGACGTCGCGGATCGTCTCGAGGATCTGCTGTTCGTTGGCGCCGCCGAGATCCTTAACGATCGCCCCGTCGGCGAGAAACAGGACGCGATCGGCCGACGAGGCGGCGCGCGCCTCGTGCGTCACCATCACCATCGTCTGGCCGTAGTCGTCGACGGAGTCGTGCAGGAGCTCAAGGATCTCGCCGCCCGTCTTCGAGTCGAGGTTCCCCGTCGGCTCGTCGGCGAAGACGACGGTCGGCCGAGAGACGAGCGCTCGCGCGATCGCCACGCGCTGCTGCTGGCCGCCTGAGAGCTCCGAGGGTCGATGGCTGAGGCGGTCGGCCAAACCGACCCGCTTGACGAGGTCGTTGTAGAAGTCGCGGTCAGCCTTCTCCCCAGCGAGAGACAGCGGCAGCTGGATGTTCTCGTCCGCCGTGAGCATCGGCAGGAGGTTGAAGAACTGGAAGATGAAGCCGATGTGGCGGCGCCGGAGCTTCGTGATCTCGTTGTCGCTCAGCTGACCGAGTCGCGTGCCGGCGATCGTCACGTACCCCGACGTGGGCCGGTCGAGCGCGGCGAGGATATGCATGAGGGTCGACTTGCCGGAGCCGGACGGCCCCATCACGGCCGTCAGCTTCTCCCGCTCGACGTCCAGCGAGACCCCGCAGAGCGCATCTACGGCAGTGTCGCCCTCGCCGTAGCGGCGAGTGATCTCGTGCGCTGTGACGACCGCGCCGTTCAGGCTGCCGTCCTGCGATCCTTCCATGTTCCCTCTTTCGCGAAGTTAGTGTCTACTAGCTCTCGATCAAGCTACTGAAATCACAGAGAGAGGTCAAGGCGCCGCCGACGCGGCTCGAACAGTGGCGAAGCTCGCTTCCAGATGTTACGACTGTTGTGAACGCGCATACTTCTGTTTGCGGCGCCGCCGCCGGCGGCGGCCGAGGCCGCATCGGCCGCCGCCGACGTTGGCGCCGTAACTACACGCGCCCAGCAGCGTCGGCCTCGACCCGATGCTTCCACCGGACCGAGCCCAGCATGATCACCACGGCCGTGACGCCCAGCGTGACGTTGATCGCGACGGTGATCAGCTTGACCCCGACGCTGAAGGCGAGGATGTCCGAGGTCGGTGCAAGCCCGGAGAACAGGTAAACGAGCAGCGCCTGCTCGGTGCCGATTCCGGCGGGCGTCAGGGGCAAGGCGGTCGACAGGCTGCCGGCGACCTGATAGGCGAGCGCATTGTGCACGGTGGCCGGCAGCCCGAAGGCTCTGAGGTAAAAGAAGATCGCCGTCAGGCGCAGGAGCCAATCGAGCGCGTCCCAAAGGGCGACGTGCAGCAAGTACGCACGCGGCGTGCGCAGGATCGTGAGTCCCTGACGGACTCGAGCCCAGAAGGCGGTGATTCGGGGGTAGTAGAGGCCGATGACGACCAGCGCGATCGCGAGGAAGAACCCGGCGATCACGATCGACTGCCACGGGTTCCTGAAGACCCAGAGCCAGTCGGTTCCGGGCAGGCTCGGCAGCACGCTGCTTCCCGGCAGGATCCCTTCGTAGAGCGCCCACGCGAGAATCAGGCCGGCAGCGAGGAGGTCGAAGAGCCCGTCGGCGAGCATCGTGGAGGCGAGCGCGGGATACGTGGCGCCGTCGACGCGGTGCTTGACGATGTAGAGCCTCAGCAGGTCTCCGCCGCGCCCGGGCAGGATCGCGTTCGCGCCGACTCCCGCGACGTACCCGCCGTAGACGTCCCTCCAACGAACTTCGCTGTCGGGATAGGCGGCGGCGATAACGTTCCGCCAGGCCCGCGAACGGGAAAGAATGCGGCCGAGGTGGCAGAGGACGGCTAGGCCGAGCGGCGTCCACGAGATCCCCGTCAGGCCGTCGAAGAACGCGTTGATCGCGTCGATCAGGCTCCGCACGACCGCATCATCCTTCCCGCGACGCCATACGATCCATACCCGTGAGCATGGAGCAAGCAGAGGAGACGACTCCGGTCCCAACTGCCGAGGAGGCCGCACGGGTCGCGGAGTTCCGCGTCGCTCTGCGCCGGTTCGGCAACGACGCCGAGCGAGTGGCGCGTGAGTGCGGGCTCACCCCGCGCCGCTACCTGCTGCTGCTGATGATCAAAGGTGCGCCCGATCTGAGCGAACGATCGACGGTGACCGAGCTCGCCGAGCGCCTCAGCCTCGCCCAGAGCAGCGTCACCGAGCTCGTCGCCCGGGCGGAAGCGGCCGGGCTCGTCCAACGCGAGCAGTCGAGCGACGACGCCCGCGTCGTCCATCTCCGCCTCACTCCGGAGGGTGAGCGGCGATTCGCGAACGGCTTCCGAAGCCTTGCGGCCGAGCGGCATGCGCTCCGCGGGGCGATCGCGGACCTGGAGGATTAGGGCCCCTTCTTTTCAGGGAAGGCCTACTAAGATCGCGCAATCGATACCGGGCGGGTCGGGAGGCTGCCCGGGTCTGGAGGTGATTTCCTCGTGATTCGCCGATTGAGCAGGTGCTTCTGGCTCACGGCCGCTCTCGCCGCGGTCCTCCTGACCGCGACAGGGACGGCCGCGAGTGCAATCGAACCACCGTGGTGCGGGACGCCGATACCCGACGCCGCGGAGAATCTTCCGAACACCGATCCCGGCAGCTTTGCCCATATCCCCTGGTACGCGATCGGCTGCACGCTCGACGACATCGCATCACGGAGCAACGGCCGGATGACGGTCAAGGTCAACGGCCAGTCCGCTCTGGGGCGCGACAAATACCTCGTCACGATCAACGCGCTCGACACGAAGGCGCAGCGGCGCGACTACTCGAACTGGCAGAAGATCCACCGGTTCGCGCTCGACGACCCGGAGCACGCGCAAAAGATCCTCGGACGCGTCGGGGACGACGTGAAGGTCCCGCTCTACATCCAAGGTGGGATCCACGGCAACGAGTACGAGGGCGTCGACGCGTCGATGCAGCTGATCGAGCGTCTCGCGACGACGCCGTACGGGACCGATTCCGAGGTCGACCGGATCCTCGACCACGCAATCCTTCTCTTCAATCCGATCCAGAACCCGGACGGGCGCATCGCCGGAACCCGGGTGAACGGGAACGGCTTCGACCTCAACCGCGACTTCCTGACTCAGTCGCAGCCGGAGACGCTGTCCTCGATGGCGATCATGCAGCGCTGGCTCCCGCCGGACATGCTCGACATGCACGGCTACGCCACGCCGACGCTGATCGAGGCCACGACGAAGCCGCACAACCCCGGGATCGAGTACGACCTCTGGCTCAAGTGGAACCAGAGCCGGCTCGACGCGAACGAGGCTGCGATGAACGCAGAGAACTTCCTCGTCCAGCGGCCGGTCAACGACTGGTGCGGCGACGACTTGCCGCCGTGCCCGCCCGGCACCGTCCCCGGCCCGATCTACTCCGAAGGCTGGGACGACTGGGGCCCGTTCTACACACCCATGTACTCGCAGCTCGTCGGGCTCAACGGCTCGACGGTCGAGATGTGCAACAGCTTCTCGGCGGCCACCGGCGATCCGACGCGGACGCCGTGCGGGTCGCTCCTCAGCGACAACGCGAGGATCGGGCGGCTCGGGGCGCGGCGGGCTCAGTACCTGACCGGCTGGTCGACGCTCCTCTTCGACACGGCCAACCGCGAGGACCTGCTGAACGACGAGCTGAAGATCTACCGCCGGGGTGTCACGGACGCAGCCAGGCCGACAATGGCCGACCTCCCGCCGGGGTTCGACAACCCCGAGAACTACTGGATGCACGAGTACCCGAAGGCCTACGTGATCCCGGTTGGAGAGGGGCAGCGCAGCGATCCCGAGGCCAGGCGCCTCGCCCGCTGGCTGCTCGCGAACGGCATCCGCGTCGAGCGTCTCCAAAAGGACTACAGCTACGGCTCGACGCGGTTCGAGCGCGGTACGTACGTCGTCTGGATGGATCAGGCCTTGCGCGGCCTGGCCGACACGTCGCTGGGCGCGGGCGTGGACGTCTCGGACCGGCCCGACATCGTCCAGGACCCGATCGACATCCTCTATGCACCTCCCGGTGCCTGGAGCCACGGTTACCTGTGGGGGGCTGACACGCTCTCGATTCCGGACGCCGCGAACTTCAAACCGAAGACGCAACTAACCCGCAGCGTGCGGAATGTGCCCGGCGGCGTCGCCGCGGCGCGGAACGCATCCGCGTTCGCGCTGGCCATCGATTCGGCAACTGCGGTGCGGACACTGAACGCGTTGCTCGCGGACGGCGTCACCGCCGAGTTGGCGACTCAGCCGTTTACAAACGCGCTGGGCGAGCAAATGCCCGCCGGCACCGTCCTCTTCCAGGCCGGCGCCAGGAAGGCGCTCGAGAACGCCGGTAAGGACTGGGGCGTCTGGTTCATCGGCGTGTCGGGACTCCTGACGACGGAGCCGCTCACGGCGCCGCGGATCGCCGTCCTCACCGGCGCGGTCACCCAGGAGGTCTGGTCATTGCGGAATCTGGGCTTCACCGCCGACCCGGTCTCGACGGCCACGATCAACACCGCCCCGACCGATCCGCTCCTGAACTACGACGTCATCTTCAACACAGCTACCTACCCGGCGAACACTCCGGCGAATGCCACGGTCCGGGCTCGGCTGGCGAACTTCTTCGCCACCGGCGGCGGCTACGTCGGCGCGCTGACGAACGGGGCGTCGTTCTTGACGGCCGGCGGCCAGGTGACCGGCCTGACAGCGGCGAATCGAGTTGGCGCCGGGCGAAGCGGCATCATCAACTGGGACAACTCGGCCTCCGGCACCGGCGTGATTACGGGCGCGTACCGGGTCCGAGACACGGCGATCGTGGACCCACCAACATGGTTCACCTCGGTGCCTAGCACGATGACGGTGGACGGAAGCCTGCCGCTCACCGGCTTCTTCCTCAGCGGGCTCTGGCCCTTCGACGCCATGTCGGCGTCAGCGCCGGGATCGCCGATGATCGCCCACGGCACGAACACCGCGGGGACGGCGAGGATCACGTCGTTCGCGATGAACCCGCTCTACCGGGCGGATCCCGAGCGCGAGTGGCCGATGCTCGCCTCGTCGGTCTACTGGGTGGACAACTAACGATCGGAGAGCGAGGGGCGGGTTACGACCCGCCCCTCGTACCCCGTTGACACGTCTGTATAGGAGTAGTAGCTTCGGGCCGAGGCTGCGGCCAAGGCAACAAGGGGGCGTCTGTGGACGGGAACCTGAAGTTGCTGCGGCGCCACGGCCGGCGCGAAATTTTCCGCCGGCCTGTTCTTCTGTGCGCGCTTGTCGCGACGTTCTTGGTCGTGCCCAACGCCGCAGCTGTCCCACCCGAAGTCACGGTGACCATCACCGGCACGCTTGGCTTGAACGGTTGGTACCGCAGCAACGTCACCGTGAGCTGGCAAGTCGTGGGGGAGGACAACTCCAGCCCTGGCTGCAACACGCAGACGCTGATCACGGACACGCCGGGCACGAAGATCACATGCACGGCGAGTAGCGGCGGCGACGAGACAAGCAAGAGCGTCACGATCAAGCTCGACAAGACCGCTCCGGCGGTCAACGTGGCCGCTTCGCGCCCACCGGATGCAAACGGTTGGTACAACCACGCGCTTACCGTTGCGTTCTCCGGCACGGATGCGACCTCCGGCATCGCGAGCTGCTCCGCGGCGGGCTATGAGGGTCCCGACAATCCGTCCGCCGCTGTCGCGGGATCGTGCGCGGATAACGCAGGCAACTCCACAGGCGTTTCCTTTCCGTTCAAGTACGACGCGACGGCTCCCGCGATCTTCGCCGTCATCACCAAGCTGGGGAACCGTAGTGCGCTGGTCACGTGGCGGAAGTCCTCAGACACGCAGACCGTCGAAGTCCTGCGAGCTCCGGGCCGCCAAGGCGAGGGCGAAAGCGTCGTGTACCGCGGAACCGCGACCGGTTTCCTCGACACAGGACTGGCGATCGGACGCAAGTACGAGTACCGGGTGACAGGAATCGACCAGGCAGCGAACCGGTCCGAGCGGGCCGTCAACCTTGTCGCCACCGGGCCATTGCTGAGCCCTCTGCCGGGCGCACTCCTGAAGGGCCCAGCCACGCTTGACTGGATACCCCTAAGGCGCGCGACCTACTACAACCTCCAGATCGTCCGCGGGCGCAAGGTCTTGAGCGCCTGGCCCGCGCAATCCAGTTTCCGACTGCGGCGAACGTGGAGCTACAACGGGCGTCGCTACCGATTGCGCCCCGGCAAGTACCGCTGGTACGTCTGGCCGGGGTATGGGCGGATCTCCGCCTCGCATTACGGCCGACTGCTCGGCAGCAGCACGTTCGTCGTGACGAAGTAGGAGCGCCGCGTGCGCCGTCGCGCCGCCATCTTGTTCCTCGCGGCCGGTGCGCTGTTGCTGACTCCGGAAGCTCCCGGAGGCTCTGCTGTGCCCGGCGATCCGACGCCGCCGGTCGTCGTCCCCGTGATTACGGGGACGCTCGGCCTGAACGGCTGGTACACGACCAACGTCACGCTCACCTGGTCGATCACCGACCCGGAGTCGATCATCCTCTCGACGACCGGCTGCGACACGACCACGTTGACGTCAGATACGACCGGTGTGTCGCGCACGTGTTCCGCCGAAAGCGACGGCGGGACGACCACGGTTACCAAGACCTTCAAGATCGACAAGACCCGACCGCTTGCCACCGGCTCGACGCGTTCGCGCGGGGCCGATTCCAACGGCTGGTACAACCACGCGCTCACGGTCTCCTTCCAGGGCAGCGATGCCACCTCCGGCATCGCCGGCTGCAACCAGGTCGACTACAGCGCTCCTGACCGGGCGAACGCGACCGTGTCGGGCAGCTGCCAGGACAACGCGGGCAACCAGAGCACGGCGCTCACGAGCGCGGCGTTCAACTACGACGCCACGAGGCCGCAGGCCACCGGCTCAACGCGCTCGCGCGGGGCCGATTCCAACGGCTGGTACAACCACGCGCTCACGGTCTCCTTCCAGGGCAGCGATGCCACCTCCGGCATCGCCGGCTGCAGCCAGGTCGACTACAGCGCTCCTGACCGGGCGAACGCGACCGTGTCGGGCAGCTGCCAGGACAACGCGGGCAACCAGAGCACGGCGCTCACGAGCGCGGCGTTCAACTACGACGCGACGGCACCACAGGCGACCACTTCACCGTCACGGCCTCCAGACAAGAACGGCTGGTACAACGCTCAACTCACCGTCGGCTTCTCGGCCACTGACACGCTGTCGGGCCTTGATTCATGCCCGGCACCCAAGACCTACGCCGGGCCGGACAACGTGTTGGCCGTCGTCAGCGGAAGCTGTCTTGACAGGGCCGGCAACACCGCCACCGCCTCGTACGCTCTGAGGTACGACGAGACGGCCCCGGTTTCGATCCACGGAAGCCCTGGACGCCAGCCGGACGCAAACGGCTGGTACAACCGGCCCGTCACGGTCACCTTTGAGGGTAGTGACCCAATCTCCGGCCTCGATGGCTGCACGCAGACGACCTACAGAGGGCCAGACGATCCGTCGGTTGCGATGGTGGGCTCCTGCAGCGACAAGGCGGGAAACCAGGGCAGTTCCGGCTCTTTCACCTTCAAGTATGACCAGACCAGCCCGCAGGTCACGGGAGCAACTCCCTCACGCCAGCCAGATGCCAACGGCTGGTACAACCGGCCGCTGACCGTTGCGTTCGCAGGCGCGGACGCCACCTCCTCCATCGCCGGCTGTTCCTCGAGCTACTACGCCGGCCCTGACGGTGCGAGCGCGTCGGTTACCGGTAGTTGCACCGATAACGCAGGCAACGTTGCGGGTGGCTCGTTCGCGCTCAAGTACGACAACACGGCTCCGACGATCTTCGCCGTCAACACGAAGCTCGGAAACAGGAGCGCCCAGGTCGGGTGGCGGAAGTCTGGGGACACGCAGGTCGTCGAGGTCGTGCGCGTGCCCGGCCGCAACGGCGCCGGTGAAAGCGTCGTTTATCGCGGATCGGAGGACGGGCTCGTCGACACCGGGTTGGCCGTTGGACACAAGTACGAGTACCGAGTGACGGGCTTCGATGCGGCGGCCAATCGATCCGAGCGCACCGCCGACCTGGTAGCCGCAGGCGCCTTGCTGACCCCGGCGCCGGGCGCAAAGGTCAAAGCCCCGCCCACACTCGACTGGATCCCGGTGAAGGGCGCGACCTATTACAACCTCCAGATCGTGCGCGGCCGGAAGGTGCTGAGCACCTGGCCGGTGCAGTCAAGCTTCCGACTCCATCGAACGTGGCTGTTCAACGGGCGTCGCTACCGATTGCGACCCGGCGTGTACCGCTGGTATGTCTGGCCGGGGTTCGGGCGGATCTCCGCCTCCCGCTACGGTCGACTGCTCGGCAGCAGCGCGTTCGTGGTGGCCGGCTAGGAGCCCCTGGTGCGTCGCCGAGCCGCTCTCCTCATCCTTGTCGCCGGGGCACTGACGCTCGCCGGGGCACTGACGCTCGCTCCGAGAGCTCCTGGGCTGCCGGACGTGCCCGGGGATCCGACGCCTCCGGAAGTCACCATCCACATCGTCGGGACGCTCGGCTTGCAGGGCTGGTACACGAGCAACGTCACCGCCAGCTGGACCGTCACCGACCCGGAGTCGATCATCCTCTCGACGACGGGCTGCGACACCCGCACGCTGACCGCGGACACCGCCGGGATTCGGCTGAGCTGCACCGCCATAAGTGACGGCGGAGAGACCACGGTTGCGAAGACGTTCACGATCGACCAGACCGCGCCCGTCGCAACTGCAACGCCCTCCCGCAGCGCGGACTCAAACGGCTGGTACAACCACACGCTGAACGTCGGCTTCAGCGGGAGCGACGCAATGTCCGGCCTCGACTCCTGCTCGCCCGCGGCTTCGTACGGGGGCCCCGACAGTGGAAACGCCTCGGTGAGCGGGACGTGCCGCGACGTGGCCGGCAACACCGCCACCGCCTCGCTCCCCGTGCGCTACGACGAGACGGCGCCGCAAGCGAGCCCGTCGGCGCGCTCAAGCGATCGAAACGGCTGGTACAACCACGCGGTCACCGTCAACTACCAGGGCAGCGATGCCACCTCCGGCATCGACAGCTGCTCGCAAATGACGTACTCGGGCCCGGACGATCCGTCCGTCGCGCTCGCCGGCACCTGCGTCGACAACGCCGGCAACCAGAGTGGCTCGAGCGTCTTCACGATGAGGTACGACGAGACCGGGCCGCAGGCGAGCGCTACGGCGTCACGGGCCCCGGATGTCAACGCCTGGTACAACCACCAGCTGACGGTCAGCTTCTCCGGGAGCGACGCGACGTCGGGGCTCGACGTCTGCGACGCTCCCCAGGCGTACTCTGGGCCCGACTCGGCAGGTGCGGTCGTCACCGGCAACTGTCGCGACCTCGCCGGCAACACTGTGTCGCGATCGCTTCAGCTCCGGTACGACGCGACAGCGCCTCAGGTCACGGCCACGCCCTCGCGCCAGCCGAACCCGAGAGGCTGGTACAAGGCGCTCGTCTCTGTCTCGTTCACGGGAACGGACGCGACGTCCGGCCTCGATTCCTGCGTCGCCCCGAGGGATTACTCCGGGCCCGACAGCGCAAACGCCTCGGTGGCCGGCACCTGCGCGGACAACGCAGGCAACGTGGGCAACAAGTCGTTCGTGCTCAAGTACGACGCCACGGCACCGCAGACGACCGCAGCACCGTCGCGCCAACCGAACGGGAACGGCTGGTTCAACGCGGCGCTTTCGGTCTCCTTCGCCGGAACCGACGCCACGGCCGGGATCGAGTCCTGCGACCCGCCCGCGGGCTACTCGGGCCCCGACACGCCTTCGACGACCGTGGCGGGTGTCTGCCGCGACAACGCCGGCAACAGCTCGCCGGGCTCGTTCACGCTCAGCTACGACTCGACGGCTCCCTCGGTCACCGCGGCCGCGGCGCGGCCACCGAACTCCTTCGGTTGGTACAGAACCGCCGTCGACGTGAGCTTCACCGGCGGCGACGCGACGTCTGGCCTCGATTCCTGCGACGCGCCCGAGACCTACGCCGGACCCGACAGCGCCGCAGCCTCAGTCTCGGGTGACTGCAGGGACCGGGCCGGGAACACCGGCACGGATTCCATCCCGCTGAAGTACGACGCGACAGCGCCGGTGACGACGGCCACGCCGGACCGCCAGCCGAACGCAAACGGCTGGTACAGGGCCGCGGTGACCGTCAGCTTCGCGGGCACCGACGCGACGGCCGGCATCGACTCCTGCGACGCGGCGAGGAGCTACTCGGGGCCCGACGCGCAGTCTGCGACGCTGAGTGGAGCGTGCAGGGACAGGGCCGGTAACTCGAGCTCTGGGTCGCGGACGCTCAGGTACGACGCGACGGCGCCGGTTGCAGCGGCGACACCCTCGCGCCAGCCAAACGCGAACAACTGGTTCAACGCCCCCCTGACGGTCAGGTACACGGCCACGGACACCATGTCGGGGCTCGACCACTGTGATCCGGACGACGGTTACTCCGGCCCGGACAGCGCCTCAGCCTCGGTCAGCGGTAACTGCCTCGACAACGCGGGCAACACCGGGTCGGCCACCTACGGGCTCAGATACGACGCGACGGCCCCGCAGGCGACCGCGACGCCGGATCGCCAGCCGAATGTCCACGGCTGGTACAGGGCCTCGGTTCGGGTCAGCTTCGCCGCCACGGACGCCATGTCGGGATTCGACTTCTGCCCCGCCGACAGCACCTACGCAGGACCGGACAACGGAGCCGCCTCGGTGAACGGAACGTGCTTCGACAAGGCCGGAAACGGCGGTCTCGCCTCGCTGACGGTCAGGTACGACGCCACCGCGCCCGCGACGACCGCTACGCCGGACCGCCAGCCGAACGCAAACGGCTGGTACCGGGCCGCGGTCACCGTCACCTTCGCAGGCACCGATGCGACCGCCGGGATCGACTCCTGCGACCCCGCCGGCAGCTACTCCGGGCCCGACACGCAGTCGACGACGCTGACGGGAGCATGCCGCGACAAGGCCGGCAACCAGAGCTCCGCCTCGCGCACGCTCAAGTACGACGCGACGGCTCCGTCGACGACCGCGACGCCGGATCGCCAGCCGAACGTTCACGGCTGGTACAAGGCGCCGGTCACCGTTAGCTACGCGGGCACCGACGCGACGTCCGGAATGGACCCGTGCGAGGCGCCAGACAGCTACTCCGGGCCTGACAACGGCGCGGCGAGCGTCACCGGTACGTGTCCGGACAAGGCAGGAAACATCGGGGCGGCGTCCTTTGCGCTTCGCTACGACGCGACGGCGCCGGTGGCGACGGCGACCGCCGACCGGCCGCCAAACGCGAACGGCTGGTACCGAGCCGCGGTCACCGTCACGTATGCGGGGACGGATGCGACGGCCGGGATCGACTCCTGCGATGCGGCCGGAAGATACTCCGGGCCGGACACCCAGTCGACGACGCTGACCGGTAGTTGCCGGGACAACGCTGGCAATGCGAGCTCCGCTTCCCGAGCGGTCAGCTTCGACGCGACGGCGCCCGTGACGACTGCGACGCCTGATCGTCAGCCGAACGGCCAGGGCTGGTACAAGGCCCCGGTCACGGTCAGCTACGCGGGCACCGACGCAATGTCGGGAATGGACCCGTGCGAGGCGCCAGAGAGCTACTCCGGGCCTGACAACGGCTCGGCGAGCGTCACCGGCACGTGTCCGGACAAGGCAGGAAACATCGGGGCGGCGTCCTTTGCGCTGAGGTACGACGCGACGGCGCCGGTCACGACGGCGACCGCCGATCGTCAGCCGAATGGCAACGGCTGGTACAGGGCGCCTGTAACCGTCACGTATGCGGGGACGGATGCGACCGCCGGGATCGACTCCTGCGATGCGGCCGGAAGATACTCCGGGCCGGACACCCAGTCGACGACGCTGAGCGGAGCGTGCCGCGACCGGGCCGGCAACCAGAGCTCGGCCTCCCGGACGGTCAAGTACGACGCGACCGCCCCTCAGACGACCGCCACACCGGACCGGCAGCCGAATGCGAACGGCTGGTACAGGGCGGCGGTCACCGTGACGTTCGCGGCCACGGATGCGATGTCGGGCCCGGACTCGTGCCCCGCGCCGCAGAATTACGCCGGGCCCGACACCGTCTCGACCGTGGTCAGCGGAACGTGTTTCGACAGGGCCGGCAACGGAGGGCTCGCCTCCTACGCCGTGTCGTACGACCAGACCGCTCCGGTCACCTCTCCTGCTCCGTCCCGCCAGGCGGATCACGCGACCTGGTACAACGCTCCGCTCGACATCGGCTTCCGGGCCGCCGACGCAACGTCCGGAACCGATTCCTGCACGCCGACACAGTCGTATTCGGGCCCCGACATCGCCTCAGCCAGCCGTAGCGGCTCCTGCAGCGACCGGGCGGGGAACTCGAGCTCCACGTCGTTCGCGTTCAAGTACGACGCGACGCCGCCCGACGTGACGGACGCAGTCCCGAGGCGGGCTTCAGACCGCGGAGGCTGGTACAACCACTCGGTCGAGGTCGACGCACAGGGCCGGGATGTGACGTCGGGCCTGGCCGGGCCGTGCACGTCCGTGACCTACTCGGGGCCAGACGGCAACAACGTCCCAATCTCCGGCCAGTGCGTCGACGTGGCCGGCAACGTCGGGTTCCGGTGGTTCTCGATCGACTACGACGGCACCGGGCCACAGGTCGCTGCGACTGCCAGCCGCGGGCCGGACGCGAACGGCTGGTACAACCACACGCTGACGGTCGACTTCACGGGCAGCGACGCGGTCTCGGGTCTCGAGTCGTGCGCACCGCCAGAGAACTACTCAGGGCCGGACAGCGGGATGGCCGTGGTCGGTGGGATCTGCCTCGACCAGGCCGGAAACGCTGGCGTCGCCTCGTACGCGCTGCAGTACGACGCCACCGCGCCGCAGGTGACCGGTGCGTCGCCGGCTCGGGTACCCGATTCGAACGGGTGGTACAACCAGCCGCTCGACGTCACCTTCCAGGGCACCGACGCGACCTCGGCAATCGAGGCCTGCACGCAGGCGCGCTACGCGGGCCCGGATGCCGCGGCGACATCGGTCAGCGGCTTCTGCCGCGACCGGGCCGGCAACCGCAGCTCGGACTCCTCATTCGCGCTCAGGTACGACACCACGCCCCCGTCGCTGACCGGCGTGAGCGCAAAGGCCGGCGACCGCAAAGCAGTGCTCAACTGGACGGCCTCCCCTGATATCACTGTCGTCGAGATCCACCGCACCGGAAAGCTCATCTATAGCGGCCACGGTGAGACCTTGACGGACGGTGGGCTCAAGAACGGCGTTCGCTACACGTACAGCTTCACGGGCTACGACGAGGCCCACAACGCCGCGAAAGCCACCGCTGCGACGACGCCGACGGCGCCGCTGGTATCGCCTCCTGCAGGGGCCACCGTGACGGCGCCGCCCCGCCTAGCCTGGATCCGAGACCCGAAGGCCACGCACTACAACGTCCAGGTCTGGCGCAAGGCCAGGATCTTCAGCTCCTGGCCGAAGGGGACTTCCATCCGCCTGAAGCGCAGCTGGACGTACGAGGGGCGCCGCTACCACCTGGCGCCGGGCAAGTACCGCTGGTACGTCTGGCCCGGGTACGGAAAGCTCACGAGCAAGAAGTTCGGCCCGCTGCTGGGCTCGAGCACGTTCGTCGTCCGCGCGCGCTGACGCGTCAGCGATAGCGCAGATACCGCGCCGACGCCGCGAGCAGGAGGGTGTCGCCGACGACGAGGATGACGAGCGCGAGCCCGCCGATCAGGAGCGTCGAGTCCGTGGATGAAGACGTCGCCGCGGCGGTAGCAGCCGCGATGCTCGGAACGCGCCGCTTCTCGACCTTCTTCGTCGCCTTCGGTCGAGTCCTGGGCTTCCTCGACGTCGCCGGCTTCTGTGTCCGCGTCTGAGCCCGCTGCACCGGAGAAGCTGGCGGCGGCGATGTGAGGTGAGACTGCGGTGCTGGAGGCGGCGGAGGCGCGGGCGTAACCGGCTGCGGCGCGGGCGGAGGCGCAACGTAAGCAGGCGGCGGAGTCGCGGGTGGCTGCGGCGCCGGATTCGTCTGCTTCGGCGCCGGGGCCTGCGGCTTTGAAGAGGGCGCCTCGGGCTTAGGCTGATTGGGTTGAGTTGGGGCCGGATCGGGCGCCGGCCCTTGAGCGAACGCCGGAACGGCGAGCCCAGCGCAGCCGCAGGACAGGACGAAAAGAACCGCTGCCTGCCGCAGCAATCGGCCGGGGCGCGTCACGAGGAACCTCCAGAGTCGCTACGTAGAGCCCTGTCCTAGTCGATTCCAGAACCCCTGTCAATGGGCTGGAGACGCGCCGGTTTCCCTTCAGCGAGGCCGATATCGGCTGATACTGCCCGCCCAGAGGTGTTTGAAGGGCACATCTACGGAGCATTTGAAAAGAGTTTATGAGGACCGATATGAAAGCCAATCTCGGCACGGTTCAGGACCCGATCTGGACCCTGATCTAGCCGAAAAAGTGATACTGCCTTCCGCCATTTTCGTGATATCGCCCCCAGCTTCGCCGACTGGCCTTTGCCGGTTTCAAGCGGCTTTTCGGGGGTTTCGTCGTGATACTGCCGCCCCGATCCGGCAGCTGGAGCCCCCGATCGCGACTTCCGGGAAAACGGCTTCACAACGGGCCATACTGGAGGTGGGGAGGTGGCCTTCAGGGCGGCGCAGCCGGGCCAGAGCTGCTCACCGAGTCGACGAAGGTCACCATCGGCGGCTTCGTGGCAACACCTTCGGGCCTCGACCGATTCGGGAATGTGTTCGAGAAGTCGTCGATAATTCGGATGTATCCCGCGATGATCAGCGCCAACCATTTTTCTCTTGAATTTCTACAATTCATTCGCTATTGTCGGCGCGAAAGGGGAGAGGGTCGTCAGGGGATTGATGTCCGTCGCAGCCGAAATAGGCACAACACAGCTCTCGCCCGGGCGCTCGCCGGTCCAGCGGCGACGAACGCGCGGTGGCACCACCTCACCACACGCGACGGCCCGCCGGCTGCTGCGTGAGTACCACCGGCACGGCAACGTGGATGCACGCTCGCGCTTGATCCAGCAGTACCTGCCGCTGGTTCGGCGCCTTGCCCGTCGCCACGTCGGCCGCGGCGAGCAGTTCGAGGATCTGGTTCAGATCGGCACGATCGGGCTGATCAACGCGATCGACCGGTTTCAGCTCGAGCGCGGCGTCGACCTCGCCACCTTTGCGATCCCGACGATCGACGGCGAGATCAAGCGCCATCTCCGCGACCGGGCCTGGCCGATCCGGATCCCGCGCCGCCTGCAGGAGCTGGATCCGTCGCTACGAGCCAGCGTCGCAGAGCTCGTGGACGGCCAGAACGGCGAGTTCGAGCAGGAGACCGCGATTGACAGGGGCTACGAGCTCGGAGAGGACCGCGTCGCCCTCCAACGAGGCTTCCGGGTGCTGGATGCGCGCGAGCGGCTCCTCATCCGCCTGGCGTACTTCGAGGGCATGAGCCAATCCCGCATTGGACGGGAGGTTGGGCTCTCACAGATCCACGTCTCGAGGCTCACGCGCCGCGCGCTCGCCAAGCTCCGAGACGAGATCGGGCATACGTAGTCGTGATTCCGCGTAAGGCTGCGCTTTTTGCGCTTACAATCGATGACAGGTGAGGTTCTTCCGCAGATCGTGGCGGGTGACCGTCGGATGAGCAGCGTCTCCAAATCTGCCGACGCGGTCGAGCAGTACACCGGTCTGCCCTATCACTTGCTCGTCGTCCGCGACGGTGAGGACAAGGGGAAGCCGTGGGTGGCCTCTGTCGAGGAGCTCGCCGGCTGCACGAGCCGGGGAAAGACGCCCGACGAGGCGCTGAACGGCGTCCAGGCCGCCATGGCCAGCTGGATCGCCGCAGCGCTCCAGGAGGGGCGTGAGGTGCCCGAGCCGAAGTCGGCGACGAGCCACAGCGGGCGACTGCTGCTCCGGATGCCGCGGACGCTGCACGCCGATCTCACCCGTGCCTCCGAGCGCGAGGGGGTCAGCCTCAACCAGTTCATCACGGACGTCCTGGCGGCCGCAGTCGGGTGGCGAGACCGCTCGAGCCCATCGTCCGCGCCGGGCTCGACCCCGATCAGCCAGGCGCCCGGCGCCGAGGGAATGACGGCCGAGCCGATCAGGCGACCACGGAAGGGCGGGCCGACGCCACTCGTAGCGGTGGCCCTGGCCGCGAACTTCGTGATCGTGGCCGTGGCGGCGATCGTGGCGATCGTCGTCTTGGTTTACAACGTTCTCTAAAGAGGGCTAAAAAGCCCGGAGCGGGCGAACCAGCGCCCGCAGAACGTGCAGGTCGCCGCGGCGCGGGCGGAGGAGCGCGCGCCAGGCGAACGGGCTCCTGTGGCTGTACACCAGCAGCGCCACGGCCCCGCCGGCGAGGAACGCCGCGCTGGCCGCCGCGGCCGCCCCGCTGGCGCCGAAACGCGGGATCAGCACGAGATCGAGCCCGATCCCGACCACGAGGGAGACCAGCGGCCCCAGCGACGACAACCCAGGGGCCGAGGAGGCCATGAGCGCGTTCGAGAACACGGCGGTCGCCGCGAAGCCGAGCGCGCCCGGCAGAAGCCACAGGAACGGCTTCACGGAGTCGCTGAACGCGGAACCGAAGACGACGGGCAGGAGCAGCGGCCCAATGAGAGCGGCAATCACGATCGCCCCGCCGGTGACGAGCGCCACCGAACGGAAGGCTCGCAGCGTCTGCTCGGCGCGGTGCGCGGGCTCGGCTCGTGCGGCGACAGGAAGGAGCGCAGTCGCAGTCGCGGCCGGGAGGTAGAGCAGCGCCTCAGAGGCGTTGACCGCGACGGCGTAGACGCCCAGCGCCGCCTCGGAGGCGAGGAAGCCCATGAGGATCTGGTCGGTGCGGAAGTTGAGGAAGCGCGCCAGGCTTCCCACCCACGCCCGCATCCCGAAGCGCACTGACTCGGAAAGGAGGCGTAGCCGTGGACGCGCGAGCCTGATCCCCCGGGCTGACTGCCGAAGCAGGAGGCACGCCCTCAGCGCCTCTGTGGCGACCCAGGCCACGGCGGCCCGGAAAACGGTGAGGCCCGAGGCGATCCAGATGGTGCCGAGGAGCAGCGGATAGACCCAGGACGCGGTCGCGGTGATCAGCGCCAGTCGCCGAAGTCGGTCGCAGCCGAGCAGGAAGCCCGCGGCGCCGTCCACGAGCGCCGAGACGAGCGTTCCGATCGCGAGCATCGCGAGCTCCGGGCCGCCCACCCCGGCCGGCCGCTCGTCACCCAACAGGACGAGCACGCCGCACGCCAGCGCCCCCGCGAGAAGGGCGCTGCCGAGCATGAACACGACCATGTTGGACAGGAGCGCGCCTCGCTCGTCCCTCCGCCGGGCTGAGAACACGATCGTCGCCTCCGTGATTCCGAAGGCCGCGATACGCGCGACGACGAGCGCCGTCACCGTGATGAAGGCGATCGTCCCGCGGCCGGTCGGCCCCAGCGCGCGAGCCAGCATCAAGACGGCGACGAAGTAGCCCGCGTTCCCCATCACCTTCGACCAGAAGAGAAGCGCCGAGCCGCCGGCGACCGGATCGGCGGTCAGCACGAGGTCACCCTGCGGTTGCCGGCGAGCCGGTTGCCTTGCGACTCGGCGAGCCTTCCGTCATCCCACCTGGCGGTCTGCATGCCGACGATGGAGCCGACCGGGCCTTTGCACCCGAGGTTCCCCCGGACGAGATTGTTGGACGAGCCTTGGAGAACGATCGCCGGCCGTCTCCCAGCGACGAACACGTTGCCGGTGATCCGGTTGGAGTCGCCGCCGACGTCGACGAAGAGGCCAACGTCGCGCGCGGCGACCACGCGGTTGTTCGCGAACACGTTGTGGCTCGAGCCTTGCCCCTCGTGCCGCCATTCGACGTTGATCGCGGCTTCCGTAGCCACGATCAGGTTGCGCGAGATCAAGGAGTGATTCGTCGAGTGCTCGAGGTAGATCCCGGTCCGGGTCGTCCGGATCTCGTTGCCGACGATCGTCGTCCGGGTCGAGGAGCCGACGGTCTCGATGCCGTCCCAACGGGCGCGGAGAACGGTGTTGCCGATGATCGCCGCCTCGACGCCACCGGTCCAGATGCCGCCCTCGTTCGTCCCGCAGCCGCTCGCAGTGCGTTCCGAGTAGACGCATGCGTCACGAGCCGGGTCTCGGATATCGCTGATGTGGTTGTCGAGCGCGAGCCCGTGGAGAGCTGCCTCCTGCCGGCCGTACTCCTTCTGCCCGAGCAGGATCCCGAAGGAGCGGAAACCACGGATCCGCGTGCGAATCACGCTCGTATCGCGTGAACGGTCCGATCCGAGGACGAAGACTCCCGCCTGAGCGCTTCCGTCGCTCTCGATCAGCGAGTCCTGGACGGAGATGTTCGAGTGCGCGCCCCAGACGTTCACCCCGTGCGTGCGGACATTCGTGATGCGCAGCCCGTGCAGGCGCACGTCGCGGGAGCCGTCGAAGACGGCGACTGCGATCCCGGCGTCCTCGGAGTTCGCCATGGGGCCGCCGCCGTCGACCGTGAGGTTGGAGATCCGGATGTTGCTGCCCTTTGCGACGACGATCGCCCAGTACCGCGCCCCCGGGCGCGGTGCGATGACCGTCTTCGGCCCGGAGCCGACGATCCGCGCGCCGCTCCCAAGTCGGAGCTGACGAACCTCGTAGCGGCCCGGGGCGAGGCGAACAGTGACGTTTCCACGGCGAAGCGCCGCGACGGCGTGTCGGAAGCGCTCTCCGGGCCCTGCAGACAGAACTGAAGACGCCGAGGTGGAGATCGAGACTCGTGCGGGCTCGGACGACGAACGGCGGGCGAGGTTGTCCACGGTGACCACGCGGAGTTGATGCTTTCCGGCCGGCAGGGCGGCGGGATCGACATCGAGCGCGTACGGCGCGACGGTGTCTGATCCCAGCGGCTTGCCGTCCAACACGAAGGTCACGGCGACGACCCGCCCCGAGCCCGCTCGAGCCTTCGCCCTGAGCGTGGTGGGCTTCGTCAGGCGCTCGGGGCCGAGGAACTGGACACTCGGCGGGCTCGTCGCCGAGGGCGCGGCGGGCGAATCCTCGGAGGGCGAGCCCGTACAGCCGGCGAGCGCGACCAGAATCGACGCCAGCGCAAACAGGGTTCGTTTTCCTCGCGCGAACGTATCTTCAAAGAGATGGCCGATCTCGCCGACGGCCGTGCCCGGTACGCCGCGCCGGCGCTCCCGCCCGACCAGCCTGTGGAGGCTGGGCGGTATGTCGACGCGCTCCGCCGCAGCAAGCTGCTGATCGCGATCATCCTCGTGTCCTTGACGGGCGCCGTCCTGCTCGTCTCGATGGCGCTCCCGAAGACCTACCGGGCCACGGCCAAGGTCCTCGTGGAATCGAGCGCGGATCCGCAGGGGAACCAGGACGCGGCCTCGATGGAACGCCGTCTCGCCACGACCAACGCCCTGCTGACTACCCGCGAGAGCCTCCGGCGGGCGAGAAGGCGTGTTCCTGGCGAAACGGTCGCGACGCTCCAGGACAAGGTTCATTCCTCGGTCGACCCGACGGCCAACATCATCAACGTGGTCGCCACCGACGACACCGCGAGAGGCGCCGCGCGGACCGCGAACGCCGTCGCCACGAGCTTCCTCACCCACCAGAGCAGGATCGACCGGGGTCGGCTGAACCGCACGCGGGCGACGTATCAGGCCGCGCTGGACGCCCTGGAAGGCAAGCAAGGAATCCCGGCGGCGACCGAGCGGGCCCAGCTCCGCGAGCAAATCACCCAACTCGATGTCAACGCCCAGAGCTCCGGCCCGGAGGTGTCGCTCGCCGAGGCCGCTCAGCCGCCCAAGGCTCCGTACTCGCCTCGGCCGCTGCGCAACACGCTGTTCGCGTTCTTCGGCGCGGCGTTCATCGCGGCGCTCGTCGTCCTCGCCCGCGCGCAGCTGAAGCCGCGGATCAGCGGCTCGCGGGAGCTGAGCCGCCTGCTGCAGCTGCCGGTCCTCTCGGAGGTTCCCTACGTCCGCCGCGGGATCGGACACCGGCCGCACAGCGTGAGCTCCTCGGAGTACGAGGCCTACCAGACGCTCCAGGCGTCGCTCCGGCGGCAGCTCCCGGCTACGAAACAGCGCATCGTCCTCGTCACGAGCGCGCTGCCCGGCGAAGGGAAGACCGAGGTGACCGCGGCGCTCGGGCTCGTCCTGTCGCAGGCCGGACAACGAACGTGGCTCGTCTCCGCGGACATGCGCTGGCCGAAGCTGCATGAGCTCTTCGACGTGGAGCAAACTCCCGGGCTGGCCGAGGTGCTCGCCGGAAACATGAACGGCGACAGCGAGGGGATCTTCGAGCTCAGCGCCGCACGCACAGGCTCGGGGCGCCTCCACGTGCTCGCGAGCGGGCGCACCCCGCCCGATCCCGCTCAGCTGCTCGCGGGCAATGCCCTCGACTCCTTCTTCGACGAGATTCGCCGCTCCGACTACGACTACGTGCTCCTCGACGGCCCGCCGCTCCTCGGTCTCGTCGACAGCCAGCTGCTCGCGCAGCGCGTCGACGGCGTGCTCGTCGTGTGCCGGCCCGACCGGCTGACCCCAGAGACCGCGCTTGCCACGCGCGAGCTGCTCGACCGCCTCGAGGCCAAGCCGCTCGGGCTCGCGATCGTGGGGGGTCGGAGCTCGATCCACGCCTATCTCCCCGGATAGCGCGTCCTGAGCGCTGTCGCCGCCCAGATGAGCGCGGCAACGAGCCAGAGGTGACGCCAGTGGAGGGTGTCGACGAAGACGCTGTTGGCGAGGATCCCGCACCACGCGCCGAAGAGCGCGGCGGAGCCGATGCCGTAGGTGTCCACGCCCAGGGCAGCGTTGCGCGCGGCGAAACCGAGCGTCAGGAGCATGACCCCGAGGATCACCAGCATCCCGAGAACTCCTTCCTCCGCCAGCGCCCGGACGTAGGTGCTGTGCGCCGAGAGCTCGGAGACGCGCTCGAACTGGCCGGGGCCGATTCCGAGCGGATATTCGGCCGCGAGCTCGAGCCCGGAGAGCTGGGCGCCGAACCGCTGCGTGTCGTAGACCTGGATCGCAGCCCGCTCCTGGAGGAAGGTGAGCGACGAGGTCGTCGCGAGGACCGCGAAGAGCGCGCCACCCGCCGTCAGAGCGACGACGAGAAGGCTCAGAGCCTGGCGAGCTCCGCCGCGCCGGAGAGCGAGCACGACGAGCAGGGCTGCGGTGCCGATCGCCAGGTTCAGCCACGCCGCCCGCGAGAACGAGAACACGACGCCAACGGTCACGACCGAAAGCAGGGCGAGCTTTGGCAGCAGGCGCAGCCGGAGGAGGCGCGGCGCGACCGTCTCTTCCATCAACACCAGCGCCGCCGGGACGAGGAAGGGGCCGAAGACGTTCGGATCCTTGAAGAGCCCCTGCGCGCGCGGGCCGCGCACGAAGAGGTCGCTGCCGGGGAAGGAGGTAAAGAGCGCCAGGCAAGCGACGGCGGCCGAGAGCACGGCCGCGGCCAGGTAGGCCAGCAGCACGAGGCGAGCTCTTCGGACCGAGTGCACGTAGCCGGCGAACCACAGCCCGAAGACGCCGAGGTAGAGCGTGATCGCGAAGAACATCATCGCCCGCCCGGGGTCGATCACATCGATCGACGCCATCAGATTCAGACCGAGGAAGGCGCTGACGAGGAGCGTGATGCTCAGCGGGACCCGCTGGAGGTCGAACCTCCACGTCGCAAAGGCGACGGCGATGAGGACGCCGAATACGAGGTCGGATGGAGCCGGCTCGACACGCACCGCGGCCAGGAGAAACACACCCAGCACGACGGCGGCGTCGTAGCGGGCGAGCGCCAACGCGAGCGTCCCGAGCAGCCCAACGCCGAAGCCGAGGACGACCGGCATGGGCAGCGGATTGCGACCGAGGACAACGCCCAGGGCGAGGAACACCGCCAGGAGCGCCGCACCGGCGGTGGCGAGCACCACGAGCCACGCCGTGTCGACCCTCCTGCGTACGGTGAGCGTGTGAGCGGTCTCCACCCGACTTCCTCAGAACCCGCCCAACGGCGGCCTCGTGTGCTCCTGCTGATCACGCTCGCGGAGGTCGGCGGAGCGCAGAGCTACGTGGCCTCCCTGCTTCCGGCGCTCACTTCCGAGTTCGACGTGCTCGTCGCGGCCCACGGGATGGGCCCCCTTCGTGAGGCTGCGGCTCCTCTGGGGGCCCCCTTCATCCCGCTTGAACATGTCCGCCGACGGATCAATCCGTGGCGAGATCTGGTCGGTCTCGTGGAGCTCGTGCGCCTTTTTCGCCGCGAGCGGCCGGACATCCTGCACGCGAACAGCTCGAAAGCCGGAGTGCTCGGCCGGCTTGCCGCGCGCTTCGCCGGCGTTCCGATCCGGATCTTCACCGTGCACGGTTGGGCCTTCTCCGCCTACTCCGGCCTCAAGGGTCGGCTCTACTTCTGGAGCGACCGCCTGGTCGCGCCGCTGACGACGGTGACCATCTGCGTGTCGGAGGGAGAGCGGTCGGCGGGCATCGCCGCCGGCACGTGCGACCCCGAGCGAACGGTCGTCATTCCCAACGCAGTCGACGTCCACGCCGCTCCACAGGCTCGACACGACCGCAGGGAGCCGCGGATCGTCGCCGTCGGCCGGCTCAAGGCGCCGAAAGACTTCCTGACCCTGGTCCGAGCCGCCGGCGCGCTGCCTGATGGAAGCGGCGAGACGCTGATCGTGGGCGAGGGCCCGGATCGGCCCAGACTCGAGCAGGAGATCCGCTCGCTCGGCGTTCAGGAGCGGGTTCGACTCCTCGGCGAGCGCCACGACGTGCCTGAGCTGCTCGCGGACTCGGACATCTTCGTCCTTTCCAGCGTGTCGGAGGGCTTGCCCGTCTCGGTGCTCGAGGCCATGGCCGCGGGCCTTCCCGTCGTGGCCGCGCGCGTGGGCAGCGTCCCCGAGCTGGTTGTCCACGGCGAGACCGGGCTCCTCGTGCCTCCAGCGGACGCGACCGCCCTCGCAGCAGCGGTCTCGAGCCTCATCGCCGATCCGGCCGAGCGGCGCCGGCTTGGCGAGGCGGGCCGAGCCCGAGCGGAAGAGCGCTTCGATCTCGAGCCGTTCCGGCGTGCACACGTCGAGCTCTACTCGCGGGAGCTTGCGAGGCGCGGCCTGCCCGTCCCCGCGCCGTAGCGGCGGCGGCGATAGGCGCCGCGCAAGGGCAGTGGAGAGTCGTGGCCTCCGCCGACCTTGGCCATGAAGTCGAGGAAGCTGTCGCGGGCATCGACCTGGCGCCGCCGGAGCGCCAGTCGGTCGGTGCTTCGCGTGTTGAGGCCCGGCTCGCACGAGACGGCGACGTCGTATCCCGCCTCGGCGGCGTACCCCCGCTCCCGGGGACCGAAGAGCCCAGAGGGATAGGAAAACGCCCGCACGGGCCGACCGAGGCGCGCCTCGAGCGCCACCTTGGAGCCGATGATCTCCTCCCGGGAGGCCTCGTCGCGGAGGCTCAGGAGATTCGGGTGCGTGAGCGAGTGCGCCTCGAAGCGAAGCGTGCCCTCGCGGTCGAGCTCGCAGATCTCGTCCCAGCCCAGGATCGGCGGCTGCCGCCGGTACCAGTCGAACCTCGTCCACCCGTCGACGACGCCGGTCGGGACGAACACCGTCGCCCGGAAACCACGTTCCGCGAGGATCGGCAGCGCCTGCTCCGCGACGTCCAGAAAGCCGTCGTCGAAGCTCAGGCCTACCGTCTTGGTCGACGCCGCGCCCTGCTCGAGGAGCTCGACGGCCTCGAGCACATCCACCACGCGGTAGCTCTCGGCGGCGAGATAGTCCATCTGGCGGCGAAAGGTGCGTGGGCTGACCGCCAGCTCGTCGCGATCGTCCGAGACACGGTGGTAGAAGAGGATCCGCAGGCCGACGCCCTCCGGCCGGCCCTGGGTGCGGAGGAACCAGAGGGCCGAGCGCGTGCGCGTCGCGGCCGCCTTCAGTCCATAGATGCTCAAGAGAACCGCCCGATGAGCCGACGCGCCGGGGCGAGGCCGTCCATGTAGAAATGGCGCAGCGCCTTCGACCGCTTGAGGGTCTTGCGCAGGCGGATCCCGTTCACGCGGCTCGAAAGGGCAATGGAGCCGCGGAGAGTCCTTGCCAGCCCGAAGCCCTGACAGAGCGGCTCGAAGCGATCGGCGAGCTCGAGCTTGTACCGGTCCGCGCCGCCGAGAAACTCGATCCGCGTCGCACCTTCGTCGGCCGCCGCTTCGATCGCGTCGAGCGTGTTGATCACACCGGGCGACCAGCGACTCACCCCGGGGTCGAACGCGATCCGGTGCACGTACATCCGCCCCTCGAGGAGGAAGTAGTAGTGGAACGCGATCGCGCGCCCGTCCACCTTCAGCGTCACGATCCGAGCCGCGTCGACGTCGGCAAGCGCCTGGATCGCGTCGCGGTGGAAGCGCATGCCCTGGGGCGTCGTGAACCGAGAGCCGTCCGGCCGCCCGTCCCAGCGCAGCTCGTGGAGCCGGAAGGCGTCCTCGAGCGCCGGCGCCAGCTCCTCGTGCGTCCGGGCGACCGTGTTCTCGACCTGTCCCAGCTCGGCGAGCTGCCGGCGCCGCCGCCGGTGGTGGGCCCGCTTCTTCGACGAGGCTCGGCGGGCATAGACCTCCTCCCACGGCGCGTCGAGGTCGAGCACCGGGGCTTCCGCCCGCTCGATCAGGCGAAGCCCGGCGGGACCGAGCGCCGAGGCCAGGCGGCTACCGACGGGCAGCCCGAAAAGATCCGCATAGTCGTGATGGGTGCTCGCGGCGCGCTGCGCCAGCCCGGCCGGAACGGACACCCCTTCGCCCGCGTCGACGAGCATGTCCGCAAGCGGCGACTGGTCGCCGCCGAGGAACGTCAGGACGCGCAGGCCGAATTGAGGCCGGACGCAGAGCGGTAGCGCTCCGACAAGCTTTCCGTCGCGGTAGGAGACGTGGACGGCGAGCTCAGCGTCGTCCCCGTAGTGGCGCCACCACTCCCGCAGCCAGCCGTGGAGCAGGATCGGGCTCGGGCGCGGCATTGCCCGGACGAGATGGTCCCATTCCGGAGCAAGCCGGGCGAAGGCGGCCTCCGTCGAGACGGTGTCGAACGTCAGGCCGCTCGAAGCAGCGGTCGAGCCCACGTGAAGAACGATTCCCCGGACGGGGAACGATGAGCCATGCCTCTTTCAGGTGGTCGACAGGAAGGTCCGCAGGTCGTTGTCGTCTCGGAGAACGACGACTCGCTGACCATTCCGGCGGCGCCTGAGGTCGGCGACGAGCTCCGGTCGCACCTTCCGCCGGTACTCCCATTGGTTGCGAAGAAACTTCCTGAGCGCTCGGTGAACCGGCCCCGGCTCGGAGCCGGCCGGTGCGCCGGTCGCCGGCTGCGCATCGAGCCTGCGCCGGCTCACGCGCCAGAGGCACGTGAGCGGCGATACGTCGAGGTAGACGATGGTGTCGGCGGCGTCGATCCAGTCAGGGAGCATGTCGTCGTACTGCGCCTCTACGATCCAGGACTCCTTGGCGACCTCCCGCCGCTGGGCCGCCACCCACTCGTCATGCGGCGTCCTCACCCAGCCCGGCTTCCAGTAGACCTTGTCGAGATGCACGACGGGGACGTTCAGCTTGGCGCTGAGCTGTCCGGCGAGCCGCGACTTGCCGGCCCCGATCGGCCCGATGACCGCGATTCGCTTCAACCTGGCCAAAAGCGTAGGGACTCACTGCTGCAGCCGGTGGGAATCGTTCTTGTTGTGAGCTCCAGAGCGCACACCGGCGGCCTGCCGGCGACGCAGCCGTGGTCGGGCGAGCTCTCGCCCACGCTGGTGGCCGCTGCACGGATCGTCGCGACGATCAAGGCGAGCGAAGCGAAGTGGATCACCGCCGGAGGCCGCGCGCTCCTCGTCTGGTCTCCCTGCTTCGCGTTCGCGAGCTACCGGTTCGGGCCGAGCGGAACCGCCTTCGCCGCCTCCCTGCTCCTCGCCTCCGTGTGGCTCATCTGTCTGCGCAGCGCTCGGGCCGCGGTGCACTTCACGCTCGGGATTCCCGTCCGCACCGCAGTGGGCACGGTAACCGGGCTCGTGGGCGTTTCGGCCATGGCTTTGTGGGTTCCCGGCCTGGGGATGTCGACATCGACGCTGCTCGTGCTCGCCCTCTCTGTCTTCACGCTCACGGCGATCTGGGAAGGGCTCGTCCAGCGCCTCGTCGGCAAGCGGCGCATCGTCGTGGTCGGGCCGTCGAGCGCCGCGGACGCCGTTGCCGAGGCGGTCGCCTTCGAGGGCCATACGCACTTCACGGTCATCGGAGCCGTGAACGACGGACCGGACGACACCTTCCGCCTCGGTTCCGTCGCCGAGCTCTCACGGATCGTCGACATTGAGCGCCCCGATCTCATCGTCATCGGCAACGGGGAGGCGTCCTCGGCCGCGATCGACCGCCTGCTCACAACCTCTTCGCGCGACTTCAAGGTCGTCGGCCTGCCGCACTTCTTCGACTATGCGTTCGGCCGAGTCCCGCTCGACGACCTGACGCCGAGTTGGTTCATGAGCATCCTCCACATCTGGCAGCGGCCCTATACCCGGTTCGCGAAGCGGACGTTCGACGTCGTCTGCGCCTCGGTCGGCCTGATCCTGGCAGCCCCGCTGATGCTCGTGATCGCATGCCTCGTCCGCTTGACGCCCGGCCCGATCATCTACCGCCAGATCCGGGTGGGCGAGGGCGGCCGGCCGTTCACGATCTACAAGTTCAGGACGATGCGGCGTGACGCGGAGGAGCCGGGAGAACCAGCCTACGCGCAGGAGAACGACCCGCGCGTGACGCCTGTCGGGCGCATGCTGCGCAAGACGCATCTGGACGAGCTGCCACAGCTCTGGGTCGTGCTCAAGGGCGACATGTCCATTGTCGGGCCACGCCCGGAGCGGCCGGAGTTCATCCCCATGCTCGAAGAAGCCGTGCCGTTCTTCACCCGCCGCCTGCTCGTCAAGCCCGGCATCACAGGCTGGGCCCAGCTGCGGCGCGACTACGCCTCCGATCTGGAAGGAGCCGCGGACAAGCTCTCGTATGACCTCTGGTATGTCCGCCACCGCAACGTGGTCGTCGACCTCGCAATCTGCGCCAAGACCTTTTCGACTCTCTTCATGAGGCCGGGACGATGAAGCGAGCCTTAGTCAGGATCTGACGATGCTGCGGGCCGCGACCATCTCAGACGGATCCGGTCTCGAGGCGCTCGGCGGCTCTTGGGATGACCTCGTCCGGTCGATGGCCCGCCCAAGCCCGTTTCTCCTCCACGGGTGGCTCGTCGAGTGGTGGCGCCACTACGGGCGGAAGGCGACCCTTTCCGTCCACGTCGTTCTCGACGGGGATCATCTCGTTGGAGCGCTGCCGCTCCTCAGCCGGCGTCGCTTCGGGCTCACGGTGAGCGAGTTCCTGGGCGGGAAGAAGGCGCAACTCGCCGATCTCATGCTCTCGCCGGACGCAGACGGTTCCGCCGCGGCCGAGCTGGCCGACCGGGTCGTGGCCTCCGGTCACGACTATGCGGATCTCTTCGGCATGCCGCGCAACAGTCGTCTGGCTGCCGCCTTGCCCGCAGGCTCGCTCCGGCTGATCGAGCGCATCGAAGCGCCCATCCTGGACCTCTCCGCGGGCTGGGACGCCGTCTACCAGGAAAAGCTCTCGTCGAAGGCGCGCTCGAACCGACGTCGGCGCCGAAAGCTGCTCGAGTCGCTCGGGGCGGTCGAGGTATCGGTTGCGCGGACGCCGGAGGAGCTGGACGCGGCCCTCGACGAGGCTTTTCGGGTGCATGCGAGCCGCTGGCAAGGGCGGCGGGACACGTCCGGCTTCGGAACGACGACCGGGATGGAGTTCCATCGCGCAGCGCTCCTGCGGCTTGCCAAGGAGGACGTGCCGCGCCTCGTGACGCTGCGACTTCGAGGTCGAGCGATCGCGTTCTCGCTCTACTTCCAGCTGGCGCACACGGTCTACGGGCTGATCATGGCCTACGACCCCGAGTTCGGACGCTTCGCTCCCGGCTCCGAGGCGATGCTGTCCGCGTTCGAGGCCGCCTCGGCCGAAGGCGTCGAGCGGGTCGAGTTCCTCGGTGCCGCCGCCGACCACAAGGAGCGCTTCAGCGACCGGATTGAGCCGATCTACGAGGGCATCGGTCTGGCGTCGACGGTCCGCGGGCGGGCCGCCGTCGAGGCGCTCGCCGGCGGCATCCACGTCCGCCGTCAGCTCAAGCGCTCGCAGACGGCCCAGCGGCTCTACTACCGGGTGCCGAAGCTCGGGCGCGGCTAGCGGACCACCCACTTTCTGAACGCCCGAATTGCCCGGTAGGCCCGGAAGTAGAGCGGCGGCGGCCAGATCAATTTCACGCTATCGCGGCGCAAGGGTGATCGAGAACTGCGTCTGGCCGGCCGTGTTCACGATTCCGGCAGTCAAGGTCCCGTCCCGAGCGAAGTCGAGCGTCCCGAAGTTGAGCCAGCGTTTTGCCTCCTCCCAGGTGGTGACGGACTCGGCCGTAGGCGGCCCGTAAAACGTGAGCACCTCGGGATTGAGCGTCGAATCGAAGTCGCGGATCGGGAAGATGCCTGCGTTGAGCGGGCCTGTCGCCAGCTCGTAGACGACGAAGCCCGGGTTCGAAGGGAACGGCCGGTAGCGGAACGCCTCGGCGAAATGAACGTCGGTCGTGATCCAAATCGTGTTCCGGATGCCGCTGCGCTCCATGAAGCCGAGGACGTCGAGTAACTCCTGCTCGAAGCCGGTCGTCTGGTCGAAGTTCGCCCACCCGTCGCGGCCGTTCGTCGCCGGGAAGCCGGTCGGGATTGACATCGGAACGCTCGAGACGATGACTTTCCAGGTCGCGTCGGAGGCGGCGAGGCTCTCCTTTAGCCAGGTCAGCTGCTCGCGGCCGAGCATCGTCTTCGGGCGATCGGGGCTGTCCGAGGCGCTGTTCGCGTCGCGGTACTGCCGTGTGTCGAGGACGAAGAGCTCCAGGTGCTTCCCCCAGCGCAGCGAGCGGTACAGGCGCTTGGGCGTGTTGGCAGCAATCGCGATCGGCGTGTAGTCGAGGAAGGCGTTCAGGCCGATCGGCAGTAGGTGGACACCGCCGACGGTGTCGTGCAGGGGCCCGAAGTCGTTCAGAACCTCGTGGTCGTCCCACACGCCGACGTAGCCGGTGCTTGCGAGCAGGCGTTGCGACGCCGCGTCCGCGCGGTTGTAGCGCCAGTGGGCCCAAAAGCCCGGCTGGTCGACCGCGGGCCCGGGGCCAGGTACCTGGACGTTGCCGTAGCGACCGGGGGTGTTGCAGGCGTTGTCGGCGTAGATCATGTCGCCGAGGCCCACGAAGACGTCGGGCCGCGAGCGGCGGATCGTGTCCATGATCGGGAACCCCTCCGCGGCATCGCGACAGACGTTCTGGCCGGCGACGTCGCCTCCGAAAGCGAGTCGCACCTGGTCGGCGTCGTCTGCCTCCGGCGCCGTCTCGAAGGTGCCGCGTGTCGACCCGAGCTTGTAGCGATACGTCGTGTCGGGCCGCAGACCGTTGAGGACGACCTGTCCGGTGTAGTCGTCCGCGGCCCGGAACCGCAGCCGGGCGACTCGCTCGTGCCGTCCGCCGGAGAGATGGACAGTCAGCGTTCCTTCGCGATCGGCACGCGCCCACAGCACGGCGGAGTCCGTCGTGACGTCCCCGACGACGACGCCGTGCGTCAGCTGAGGACCGTTGTGGCCGGCAGCAGCAACGGCACCGCTGCCGGGAAGAGCGAAGACGGCCGCAGCGAGAACCAGGTAGAGGAGCCTGGACATGCTCGAAACCCCCTTCGTCGGAATCTGTCGCCCGGGTCCTAGCGCAGCTGTGCGCGGGGGACAAGGCCTCCGCCTAGACTCACATGAACGGTCGCCATTCGAATCTGGGAGGTGAGAGCGCCATGCCGAAGGTGCTCGTCCTGACCGGCGACGCCGCCGAGTCACTCGAGGTCATGTACCCGTATCAGCGTCTGCTCGAAGAGGGGTACGACGTCGACATCGCGGCGCCGTCGAAGAAGAAGCTCCAGTTCGTGGTCCACGACTTCGTCGAGGGCTACGACACCTACACCGAGAAGCCCGGCTACACGTGGGATGCCGACCTCGCCTTCTCCGAGGTCGACCCATCGGAGTACGCCGCCGCCGTCATCCCAGGCGGGCGGGCACCGGAGTACATCCGCAACGACCCCGACTTCGCGCGCATCATCGAGCACTTCTTCTCCGAGGAGAAGCCGGTCGCCCAGCTCTGCCATGCGCCGCTCGCGCTGGCGAGCGCGGGAGTGCTCAAAGGTCGGCGGACTGCTGCTTACCCGGCGCTCCAGCCGGACGTGGAGGCGGTCGGAGCCGAGTACGTGGACGGTGCGGGCGTTGTCGACGGCGTGATGGTTTCCGCGCGCGCCTGGCCCGATCATCCGGCCTGGATGCGCGAGTTCGTCCGGTTGCTGCGAGAGCGAGCGCCAGTCGAAGAGCGCGAGGCGGTGACCGTCTAGGAGCTGAGAACGTGGCTTCGGCTGCGCTCGAGCACGACCTCGGCTCGGTCCTCCCGCCCGAGAGCATCGTTCTGGAAGGGACGGCGGCGTACTTCGGCGACGAGACCGAGGGGCGCGGTCTTCACGGCCGCGCCGACGCCGTCGTCCTCCCAGCGAACGCCGACGAGGTCGCGCGCGTCCTCGCCTGGTGCTACGAGCACGACGTTCCGCTCGTCCCTCGCGGAGGCGGCACGGGCTTTGCAGGCGGCGCCGTCCCGCTCGACGGCGGCGTCGTGGTCAGCCTCGAGCGCCTCGCCCGGATTCGCGCCTTCGACCCGCTCTTGTGGCGGATCTGGGTCGAGGCCGGGATCACGACGGCGACCGTTCGACGGCTGGCGCGCGAGAACGGCCTCCTCTTCCCCCCGGATCCTGGCGCGGCCGAGCAGTCGCAGATCGGCGGCAACATCGCGACGAACGCCGGTGGCCCGCACACGTTCAAGTATGGGACGACAGGGTCGTGGGTGACCGGGCTGGAGGCGGTCGTGCCGCCGGGCGAGATCGTGAGCGTCGGAGGCCCGATCCGGAAGGACGTCGCCGGCTATGACCTCAAGAGCCTGCT
>DASSCT010000156.1:0-4145 GCA_035697545.1 Gaiellaceae bacterium
GTCCCGCCCTTGTTCATGCCGAGGGCGCTCGCGTTCTCCACACCCTGCGCTTCCAGCCAGCTCGCGAGCTCGATGATCGCGACGACTGTCGGCGAATGCTGCTTGCCGAGCTCCACCGCCGAGCCGACGTGGTCGCCGTGCCCATGCGTGATCGCCATCACATCCACGCGCTCCGGCTGCTTCTCCGAGTCCGGGCACTTGGGATTGTCGAACCATGGATCGACGTAGATCCGCTTGCCGCCGGGGCTGTCGATGCGGTAGCTCCCGTGGCCGAGCCAGGTGAATGCGACGTCGGGCATTGATCCTCCTTGGGTCTGGGCGGCTCGGAGCCTATCCCAGCGCCATCAGGAGGTAGGCGTCCACAGGCCCCGCCTTGCCCCTGATTCGCAGCTCGCCGAGCGGCACCGCCCGTGCGCCGTCGCCGATCGCCCGATAGGTGGCCTCGCCGATCACGACCTGGCCCGGCTCGGCGACCGACTGGAGCCTCGAGGCGAGGTTCGTCGTGTCTCCGATGGCGGTGAAGCTGCGCTGCTCGGCCGTCCCCACGTTTCCGACGATCGCGGGCCCGGTGTTGATCCCGACGCGGAACCTCGGGAGGCCGGGCTCGCTCCTGGCGAGCCCCTCGGCGGCTTGCTGAAGTGCCAATCCCGCCTCGGCGGCGCGCTGTGGATGGTCGGGCTGGTCGGCCGCGGCGTTGAAGACGACCATGATCGCGTCGCCCGCGAAGTGCTCGATCATCCCGCCGTGTTCGCCCAACACCACGGGAACGGCTCTTGCCCAGTAGTCGTTCAGCATCTCGAGCACCTCGGCCGGCGTGTGCCGTTCCGAGAAGGCCGTGAAGCCCTGGAGATCCGCGAAGAGCACCGTAACGTCCCGCTCCTCGCCGCCGAGCTCCGCGACCTCCGGCTCGGCCCGTAGGCGGGCGGCGAGCTGCGGCGAGAGGTACGGACGGAGCAGGCGTTCGACATCCGCGACCTCCTGGGCGGCGCGCTCGACGACGGCCGCTTCCTCCGGGCCAAGCTGGAAGCGGCGGCGGAGCTCCTCACGATCGAGGTCTTCCGAGGCTGCCGCCTTCACCGCTGAGGCATAGCGGCGGTCGATCCGGCCGAGCGTCTCGTCGAGGTAGAGCCCGGCGAAGAGCTCCCCGCGCGCTCGCTCGCGGAGGGCGGTGTACGCGACGATCGCGAACGCCATCGCCATCAGGACGTGCCACTCCCACCAGGTGGCGTGCCAGTTCCGCGCGAAGGCCACGGCGACCATCGCCTCGGCGAGGAGGATCCACGCGGCGGTCACTCCGAGCAGGACGATGGCCGGGCGGCGGCGGTAGAGCCGCCAGTACCGGTAGGCGGCGAAGGCGTACAGGAGCACTCCGGGAATTGTGAGGGAGTAGAGCGGCGCGTCCGCCTCGCCGGGCGGAAGCGGCCGGTCGAGCGGCGGCAGCTCGGCGAGCGACCACGCGCCCCAGCCGACGAGCACGGCGGCGAGCCCCCACCTGGCGAGCCGTCGGCGCGCGAGGATCGCCGATGCCGTCCGGGGCTTCAGGTCTAGTGCCGAGATGGCCGCGAAGATCGACGCCAGGAAGAGGCCGACCGACGTCGCGACCACGAAGCCCGTGTTCTTGTTCTCGAGCAGGACGCCGGGAGTGGCGAGCGCATGAAGCCCGAGGAAACCGGCGCTCGTCAGGAACGCCATCGAGACGAGGAAGAGGCGAGCGTCTGAGCGCCGCGTCGCCGCCTCGCTGGTCAGAGCGCCCAGCGCGACGCTCACCGCCGAGACCCCGAGGACGAGCCAGAAGTGGGCGGGATGGTGCTCCCAGTGGAAGTCCAGCTCCGGCCGGACGAGCAGAAGCACGAGCCCCGCGAGCGGCGCGGCGAAGAGAAGCGGCCAGAGAATCACTCGGGAGGAAGAGCCTACTCCGCACCGAAGCTGGCGCGGTGAGCCGGCATCTGGGCCCGGTCGCCCTCGTCGTCGCTGCGGCGCTCGCAGACGCCGCCGGCCGCTCGGATCTCGCGTTCTACGCGCTGCTCATGGCCGTTCCCGTCATCGCCGCCGCGGCGCTCGGGTCCTACGGCGACGTCGTTGCCGTCGAGGGCCCGCCGCCGGCCGAGGTGTCTCTGCAGGCACTGCTGTGGGGGCTCGGCCTGGTACTCGTGACGGCGAGCGCCGCGGTGCGCGCGCCGGGGTTCGACGCGGTCGCGCCGGGCATCGGCGGCGCGACGTTGACCGCGACCCTGGGCCTCGTCGGCATCCAGGGCGCCGTCGCCATCGCGCGCGAGCTCAAGGCGTAGCTAGAAGGGAAGTTGCGACCCGGCCTTCTCGGCCAGGTCGATGAGCGGTTGCACGGCGAAGAAGGCGCCGACCGTGACGGCGACGCAGGCGACGACCGTGGCCTGGAGGAGCGTCTCCCGCGGCGGCGATCCGCCCGCCGGCGCCAGCTGCAGCTCCGCGGGCATGCGCATGTACAGCGCGCGGATGACCGCGAGGTAGTAGTAGAGGCTGATCGCCGTCGCGATCACTCCCGCGATCACGAGCCACCAGAGCCCGGCGTCGTACGCGGCGGCGAAGACGTAGAACTTCCCGACGAAGCCGCCCGTCAGGGGCAGGCCCGCGAAGGCGAGCATGAAGATCCACATCGAGACTCCGAGGAGCGGCCGCTCCCAGCCCATCCCCGCGATGTTGTCCAGCGAGACCCGTTGGCCGAGCTCTCGCTCGCGGGCTGCGACGACGCCGAACGCGCCGAGCGACGCCGCTCCGTAGGGGATCAGGTAGTACAACAGCGCCCGAGCGCCCAGCTCGTTGTTCGCGGCGATGGCGATCAGCATGAAGCCGGCGTGCGAGATGGAGGAGTACGCGAGCATCCGCTTGAGGTTCCGCTGCACGATCGCGGCGAAGTTCCCGACTGCGAGCGAGATGCACGCGATGACCGCGACGGCGATTGTCCAGAGGTCCTCCTGCTCCGGGAACGCCGTCACCAGCACGCGCAGCGCAAGAACCAACGCGACCGTCTTCGTGGCCGCCGACATGAATGCCGTCACAGGCGTCGGCGCGCCCTCGTAGACGTCCGGCGTCCACATGTGGAAAGGCGCCGCCGAAGCCTTGAAGCCGAACCCGGCGAGCATCATCGCGAGGCCGGCAAGCATCAGGCCGTCGTCGGAGAGCCCGCGCTGGTCGAGCACGGTTGCGATCGCTCCGAACTGGAGCTCCCCGGTCGAGCCGTAGACGAGCGCCGAGCCGAAGAGGAGGACGGCCGAGCCGAAGCTGCCGACGACGAGGTACTTGAAACCGGCCTCCAGCGAGCTGACGACATCGATCTCGATCGCGCAGAGGATGTAGAGGCAGACCGAGAACCACTCCAGGCCCAGGAAGAGCGTCATCAGGTCGTTCGCCTGAACGAGGAACGCCATGCCCGCGCCGGCCGCGGCCAGCAAGGCGTAGTACTCGCCCACGTGGGCCGCGCGTGTCCGCTGGCCATAGGAGATGCCGACGGCAAGGAGGCCCGCGCCTGCCACGATGATCTGCGCCAGCGCGCCGTAACGGTCTCGGACGATGGTGCCGGCGACCTCCAGCGTCGCCTCGGGGCTGTCGGCGTACAGGAACCCCGCTGCGATGCCGGCGCCGACGAATCCCGCGGCGGCAACCCCCGCGGAGAACGCCTTCCGCGCCGCGGCGGGAACGAGAACGGCCGCGAGCAGGCAGACGCCCGCCGCGCCGAGCAGGATCAGTGGGGGCGAGAGGGCGAACCAGTCGACGGACGGTCTCGGCATCAGAACGAGAGATGCTCGGTGATCCCTGCCGGCCAGATCGACAGCGCCAGGAGCAGGCCCAGGAGCGGCACGACGACCGCGAGCTCTGCGGGCCGGAGGTCGAGTGCCTCGTCAGGTACGGCCGCCCCCACGTTCTCGTGGAGCACCGCCGAGATGAGGCGCAGCATGTACATTGCCGCCAGCACGATCCCGCTGGCTCCCACGAGCGCCCACGCCCAGCCCGTGCTGAAGATTCCGGCGAGGATCAGGAACTCTCCGGCGAACGCGGTCGAGCCCGGCACCGCGAGCGCGATTACGCCGAGGGCCATCAGCACCGTGGCGAGGGCCGGGCGGCCCCGCGCCATGCCGCCGAGGCGGTCGAAGTCGCCGGTCGCGGTCCGG
>DASSCT010000157.1:0-7344 GCA_035697545.1 Gaiellaceae bacterium
GAGGCGCCTCGGCCCAGGCAGCGGTGGCCGCGGCCGCTCATCGCATTCTCGTGCATTACCTGCCGGCCCAGGCGCCGACCATCCTCGATCCGGCGTACACAGCGTCGCTGGCCACCATTCCCGACGGCAAGGCAAAGACAGACGGCATCGCTGTCGGCGTGGAGGTCGCGGACGCTATGATCGCACAGCGCGCCAACGACGGCTTCCGTGCACCAGTGACCTACACGCCGCCGAATCCGCCGATTCCAGGCGTCTGGATCCCGACGGCGCCGACGCCGCCGATCGCCCCGTACGCCGCGCTCATGCGGCCGTTCAGCCTCGAGTCCGCCGACCAGTTCCGGCCCGACGGACCGCCGGCTCTCGACAGCAAGAAATGGGCACGCGATTACAACGAGGTCAAGGAGATCGGCTCGAGCACGAGCACGACTCGAACTGCCGAGCAGACCGTGGCAGCAAGGTTCTGGGGAGAGGCCCCGGTGCCACAGGCACACGGCGCTTTCCGGAAGTTCGTCCTCGACCACGATCTGGACGTCGTGAATGCGGCACGGTTCATGGCGATGGTCTCCGTGGTTGAGGCCGATGCGATCATTGCCTGCTTCGACGCGAAGTACCACTACACGTTCTGGCGCCCGATCACAGCGATCCGCGCTGGCGACACGGACGGCAACCCAGCAACCATCGGCGATCCGACCTGGTCGACGTTGCTACCGGCAACGCCGAACCACCCCGAGTACCCGAGCGCGCACTCGTGTGTCACTCCGGCCGGGGGACGTGCGATCGCCCGATTCATGGGCACGAAGAAGATCGACTTCACCGTCCCCAGCCTCACCGGCCTCGGCGACCGCCACTTCGACCGTCTGCGGGACCTGCAGTACGAAGTGAGCAACGCCCGCATTTGGGGCGGCATCCACTACCGAACCTCGGTCGAGGACGGGATCAAGATCGCCAAGAAGACTGCGAACCAGGTGCTTGCTCATCACTTCCAGCGTGTCCGCGGCCATGACGACGACCACGAAGAAGACGACGACGACTAGGCCCTGACCCACGGCCGCCCGGCTGCTGAAGCCGGGCGGCCGTTACATTCGCGGCATGAAGCGCGTCCGCTTCGCGCCCAGCCCGACCGGCTCTCTGCACGTCGGCAACGCCCTCAGCGCCGTGATCAACCGGCGCGAGGGCGATCACATGCTGCTGCGAATCGACGACACCGACCCAGCCCGGAACCTCCCGGGCGGGGAAGAGGCGATCCTGCGCGACCTCGAGTGGCTCCGTATCGGCTGGAACGAGGGCCCTATGCGCCAGAGCGAGCGGCAGGAGCGATACCGCGAAGCCGCCGAGCAGCTGGGCGGCGACCGCATCGGCAGGACGACGCTCCTCCGCGAGGACGGCACGGCCACCTACCACCTGGCGAGTGTCGTTGACGATGTGGACTTCAAAATCACCCACGTCTACCGTGGAAACGACCATCGGCCGAACGAGCAGCTCCACCGGCAGCTGCACGAGGCGCTCGGGACGGCGCCCCCGGAGTACATCCACCACGGGCTGATCCTCGGGGAAGAAGGAAAGAAGCTTTCGAAGCGGGCGGCGGGCGCCACGGTCGAGTCGCTCCGGGACATGGGCATCCCGGCCGAAGCGGTCCGTGTATACCTCGAGGAGCTCGGGCTCCCTCGCCACGACGTCCACTACGACCTGCCCCGGATCCGCCGCCTTGCGGTCGAGGCGGTCGAGGCGATGGACGACGAGGAGCTGGCGCGCCGAGGGGACATCCCGCTCGAAGCCGTGCCGGTGGCCCGCGGCGCGCGCGACCTCCAGGAGGCGCGGGAGTACGCGGCGCAGGTGCTCGAACCGCCGCCGCCGCGCCCAACCAAGGCGCCTGAGACGCTCGAGCGGTTCAAGGAAGTGGCCGACGGCGACCCGCGGACGATCATCCGGGAGCTGAAGGCGGTCGGGGGAGATTTGCGCGCGCTGCGGCTGGCCCTGACGGGCCGCGACAGAGGCCCGGAGCTAGCGGCGATACTGGCCGCGCTCCCTAAGGAGGAAGCGCTCCGCCGTGTCGATCAGGCTCTACAACACGCTCACCCGTAGGCTCGACGAGCTGCCCCCACCTCCCGGGCCGGTGGGGATCTACTACTGCGGCCCGACCGTGTACCAGCGAATCCACGTCGGCAACGCCTACGCGGTCTCCATCTTCCCGCTGTGGCTCAAGCGCTGGCTCGGCGAGCGGGGCTATGAAACGACCCTTGTCGTCAACATCACCGACATCAACGACAAGATCTATGAGGCGGCGCCTGGGGCCAGCGCCGAGTTGGCCGAGCGCGCGACGCGCTGGTATTACGAAGACACCGACGATCTTGGACTGGGTCGACCAGACTACGAACCGAAGGCGACGGAAACGATCCCCGAGATCGTCGAATTGATCGAGGAGCTGATCGAGCGCGATCTCGCCTATCCGGCGCAGGGAGACGTCTACTTTCGGGTGACTCGCTTTCCCGCCTACGGCGCCCTCTCTCGTCAGAAGATCGACGAGGTGCAGGAGCAGGAGCCGAACCCGCTCAAGGAGGACCCCCGGGACTTCGCCCTCTGGAAGGCCAACAAGCCGGGCGAGGACACCTGGTGGGACTCACCGTGGGGCCGCGGTCGTCCCGGCTGGCACATCGAGTGCTCGGCGATGGCCGAGAAGTACCTCGGTCCGAGCTTCGAGATCCACGGAGGTGGGCTCGACCTCATCTTCCCGCACCACGAAGACGAGATCGCTCAGTCGCGGGGCGCCGGTCGCGAGTTCGCCCGGATCTGGATCCACAACGGAATGCTGCGCTTTGCCGGCGAAGACATGCACAAGTCCACGGGGAACGTGATCACGCTGCGCGACGCGCTCGACCGGTGGGGCCGCGAGACGTTGCTCGTCTTCTTCTTGACCGGCCATTGGCGCAAGCCGCTCGACTTCACGGAGGGCACACTTACTGCCGCGGCGGCGCGAGCCGACCGCCTACGCGAGGTCTTCCGCAACCCGTCCGAGCCGGCCCCGGACGGCGCCTGGGAGCGGTTCGCCGCCGCGCTCGACGACGACTTCAACACGGCGGAGGCGCTCGCCGAGATGCACGAGTGGCGCGATCACGAGCTGCTGCTCCGCGCGCTCGACGTCTTCGGGCTCGGCTCGCTGGCCGAGGCCGAGGCCGCCCCGGCGGAGGTTGTCGAGCTCGCCGAGCGGCGTCAGCAGGCCCGGAACGGCGGTGACTTCGAGGTGGCCGACCGGCTGCGCAGCGAGATCGACGCAGCCGGCTGGGAAGTCCGCGACGTCGCCGAGGGCTTCCGGCTCGTTCCGAAATGACCAGGGAGCACGTCTACGGCCGGAACGCGGTTCGAGAGGCGGTCCGCGGCCCCAGGGAGGTGCAGGAGGTCTGGGCCACGGAACGGGCGCTCGCCTCTGAGCCGTGGCTGCGGGACGAGCCGGGCCTGCGCGTCCAGGTGAAGCCCGAGCGCGTGCTGAACGAAGAGGTCGGCACGCGCGACCACCAAGGCGTCGTCGCACGCGTCGCTCCGTACCGCTACGCCGACGCCTACGAGCTCGCGGCGGCAGAGCAGCCGCTCCTCGTCTGCCTCGACCAGGTCACCGATCCGCACAACCTCGGCGCCGTCGCCCGCAGTGCCGAGGGAGCCGGCGCCACGGGCGTGATCGTGCCCTCCCACGGCTCCGCGCGGGTCACTCCGGCCGTCTCGCGTGCTTCGGCGGGCGCGGTGGAGCATCTTCCGATCGCCGTCGTCCAGAACCTGGCCCGTTTCCTGAACGAGGTGAAGGGCCCCGACCTGTGGGTTTGGGGCGCCGCGTCCGACGGCGGCACGCCGCTGTGGGAGTCCGATTTGGGCGGCGGCGTGGCCTTCGTTCTCGGCGCGGAAGGGCGGGGGCTGCGGCCGCTCGTCCGCCGTGCCTGCGACGGGGTCATCTCGATCCCGCTGGCCGGCCGCGTCGAGTCGCTGAACGTCAGCGTGGCGTCGGCGGTCCTGCTCTACGAAGCCCGGAGGCAGCGCCGTGCCTGATCCGACCCTCTACCTCTTCGACGGGTACAACGTGCTTCACGCGTCCGGGCTGGGCGACCGCCGTCAGCTCGTAGACATGCTCGCGAGCTTCGTCGCGCTGAAGGGCGTGCGCGGAGTAGTCGTGTTCGACGGGACCGGCGCCGACGAGAGCTTCGGCGCCTTGGAGGTTCGCTTCGCCCCACACGCGGACGCGCTGCTCGAGCGGCTGGCGGCCGAGAATCGTCAGACGCAGCGCGTGTGCCTCGTCTCTTCCGATGCCGCGGTCCGCGGGACATCGGGCCAGGAGGTGGCGAAGATCAGCTCTCGGGAGTTCGCCTCGACGCTGTCGTCGGTCGACGTGAGCAGCTCGAGGGAACAGCCGAGCAGGGTTGGCGACCGGCTCGACGAAGAGACGAGAGCGCGGCTCGAACAGATGCGGCGCGGTCCGGTCGAATAGGGACCTGCGCAAAGGCTTCCCTGGTTCCAGGGTCCAGTGCAAGACCCTTGTAATATCCGGGCCTCGCTGCTACTTTCCAGATCAAGCTGATCGTAAGACTGGTCCGGTCGAGCGATCGGGCCATGCATCCAAGAGACATGGCCGCCAGACCCGTCACCCGGATGACGCCCGCGCAGCGGGCCGAGCGCGAGCTCGAGGATCTCCAGCTCGTGATCCGGGCGCGCAACGGCGACTCTCACTCGATGGACTCGCTGATCCGGCGCTACACCGGGTTCGTGCGACTCAAGGCGAGCTCGTACTTCTTGGCCGGCGGTGACTCGGAGGACCTGATCCAGGAAGGGCTGATCGGCCTGTACAAGGCCGTCCGCGACTTCCGTTCCGACAAGGAGACCTCGTTCCGGAGCTTCGCTGAGCTCTGTATCACCCGCCAGATCATCACCGCGATCAAGACGGCCACGCGCTTCAAGCACGCGCCGCTGAACACGTACGTCTCGTTCAGCCAGACCCCGGCGGGCCAGGAGTCGGAGGGCGACTGCACGCTCGGCGACGCGCTGCCGGGGCCGTCGGTAGATGAGCCGTCCATCGTGGTGATCTCGACGGAGGAGCTCCAGAGCCTCGTCTTCTGCCTGGGGACGGGCCTGTCGAAGCTCGAGTCGGACGCGCTCCGCTTATACCTCGAGGGCTCGTCCTACGAGGAGATGGCCGCCCAGCTCGGAGTGGACACGAAGACGATCGACAACGCCCTCCAGCGCGTCAAGCGCAAGATCCAGCAGCACCAGGCCGACCGCCAGGTACTGCAGTAGCGCTTACCGGAGTTGCGCGGTTCTTGTTAGTCGACAGTTCGCCGCATGGCTCATGCTCTCGCCAAGGGAAGAAACACTGCGAAGCCCTCGTCGATCGGCGTGAGCGTGACGCGAGGAGGGAAAGTTACAACTTGTTACTAAGTCCTGTGACCTGTCGCGACCGTTTTAGGATCTCCGTTCATTCCGAGTGTCTGGGGCATCGGCTGGGGCCATAACCAAATCAGACAACACAGGGCTTGCCTACCATGTGCGGAGCGCCGGAGTAGCTCAGCTGGTAGAGCGCGCGCCTTGTAAGCGCGAGTGCGTCGGTTCGAGTCCGACCTCCGGCTCTGGGCAACGCCTTTGACGGAAGCGTCGTGCCGCCGGGCCGCGCTGGAGGGCGCAGCCCGGCGGCGAGGCGTCAGTAGTGGGAGGCTCCTAGGCGCTCGCCTCGAGCGCAGGTTCCGCACCCGCGGGAACGTACGTCGCCTTGTAGCCGAGCAGCCGGCCCATCGGGGCGCCCAGCCCGAGCCCGACGCGCTGCATCCATGCCGGCGGGAACGGCAGGCGGACATCGTCGAAGTGACTCTGCGCGATCACCGCGAGCCGCAGCGGGTTCGGCATGCCCTTGCCGTTCGTCTGCCCGTCGGCCGCGAGCCCGAACATCGTCTCGATCAGCCGCTCGAACTGCAGCGCCGGCCGCACTTCGCAGACGAAGTGCGCCTCGTCCTCGCCCGCGTTCCAGAACTTGTGCGCCGTGCCGGCGGGAACGGTGAGCCGCTGGCCCGGGCCTGCGATGACCTCCTTGCGCCCGAGGCGGAAGCCGACCGTGCCGCGAAGGACCTGGAACCGCTCCTCCTGGAAGGGGTGAACATGGGCCGCGGCGACGAAGCCGTTCGGCTTTACGTAGGTCTCGAGCACGACCGCTTCGCCGTTCGTCTCGCGCGAGGTCTTGCGGAAAACGAGCCGCTCGCCGGTGACGGGGTTCTCGATGACATCTCCTGGGTGAATCACGATTCGCTCCTTTCGTCTAAGTGACAACCAGACGATCGGCGGTCGCGCTTACGGATCGCTTACGGCAGGCTTTGAGTCCAGATGGGGGCTCAAGGGGTCGAGTTCAGGTTGCTCGGCCCGCTCGAGGTCATTGAGGACGGTCGTGTCCTTTCCGTCGGAAGTCGGCGGCAGCGCGCCCTGCTGACGTTTCTCCTCCTCCACGCGAACACGGTCGTTGCTCGGGACCGCTTGATCGACGCGCTGTGGGGCGAGGATCCTCCTGAGACTGCTGCAAACGCGCTCCAGGTGGCGGTGCACGCCCTCCGCAAGCTGCTAGGGGCCGACCGAATCGCCACCCGCGGGCCGGGCTACCTCGTGCGTGTAGAAGAAGGGGAGCTCGATCTCCAGCGTTTCACCGAGTCGCTCGAGCGCGCGCGGGGCCAGTCTCCCGCCCACGCCGCAGAAAACCTGCGCGAGGCGCTTGCGCTTTGGACCGGGCCTGCGCTCTCGGACCTCGGCGAGACGCCGTTCGTGGAGACCGAGCGCGCGCGGCTCGAGGAGCTCCACCTCGCGGCCATCGAGGATCGTGTCGGCGCCGACCTCGCGCTCGGCCGTCACGCCGAGCTGGTTCCGGAGCTCGAGTCGCTCGTGGCCGCCCACCCGTACCGGGAACGACTGCGACGCGAGCAGATGCTCGCCTTCTACCGGTCCGGCCGCCAGGCGGAGGCGCTCGAGGCCTACCGGGCGGGCCGCCGGCTACTCGTCGACGAGCTCGGGATCGAGCCGGGCGCGGAGCTGCAAGAGCTCGAGCGGGCGATCCTGCGGCAGGATCCCGCACTCGCGCTCCCTGCAACGCGGGCGAGAAGCAAGCTCCCTGCACCGCTGACGCCGCTCGTCGGCCGCCGGCTCGAGCTCGCCGCCGTGACTTCGCTCGTGCGGGGGTCGGAGGCCCGGCTTCTTACGCTGACGGGGCCGGGCGGCACCGGCAAGACGCGCCTCGCGCTCGAAGCTGCTTGGGAGCTCGTCCACGACTTCCGCGATGGCGGGGTCTTCGTCGACCTCGCACCGATCGAAGACCCGGCGCTCGTCGGCTCTCAGATC
>DASSCT010000158.1:0-4558 GCA_035697545.1 Gaiellaceae bacterium
AAGGCCGCCGTCTTCGCAGATCTGAAACCGCTTCTCGAGGACGGCGGCGTCGTCTTCGGGAGCACGATTCTCGGGGGCGGAGTAGAGCATGGGTGGCTCGCTCGAAAGGCGCTTGCCCGTTACAACCATGAGGGGTTCTTCACGAACCTCGCGGATGACCTCGGCGGCCTCGAGCGAGCATTGGCACGTACCTTCGTCGATCACCACATCGAAGTTCGCGGATCCTTCGCGCTTTTCGCCGCCCATTCCAGTTAGGCGCCCGGCTGTACAAGACCGGTCTCATAGGCGAGGACGACCGCTTGCACCCGGTCGCGCAGGTTCAGCTTCTGCAGGACGTGCGTCACATGTGTCTTGATGGTCGTCTCGCCCACCACCAGATCGGCAGCGATCTCGGCGTTTGAACGGCCGCGCGCGACGAGCTTCAGCACCTCGAGCTCGCGCTCGGTCAACTCCGCGAGCTCCGGCGGCGTCCGCGAGCCCGGCGGCGGGCGGCGGACGAACTCCTCGAGGAGCCGACGGACGACAGTCGGGGCAAGCAGGGCGTCTCCGGCCGCGACCGTGCGGACTCCGTGGGCGAGGTCGGCGGGTGGAACGTCCTTCACAAGGAAACCGCTGGCCCCGGCGCGCATCGCCTCGTAGACGTACTCGTCGAGGTCGAAGGTCGTCAGGATCAGAACGCGCACCGAGGCTGGGGCGCTCCGCAACAGCCGCCGAGTTGCTTCGAGCCCGTCCAGGCCAGGCATTCGAATATCCATCAGCACGACGTCGGGAGTCAACTGAAGCGCGCGCTCGACGGCATCTGCACCGTCGGCCGCCTCGCCAACGACCTCCATGTCCGGTTGCGAGTCGAGGATCAGACGGAAGCCGCCGCGAACGAGCGCCTGATCGTCCGCAATCAGAACGCGGATCACTGCTCGCTCGCGCTCAACGGCAACCGGGCCCGTAGGCGATAGCCACCCCCGTTGCGGCGTCCGTGCTCGAGCTCGCCTCCGTAGAGTGCGATGCGCTCACGCATGCCGATCAACCCAAAGCCCTCGTTGTCGCTCGGAGCATCGGCCTGACCCTCGTCGAGCACCTCCAGCTCGAGTGCGTCGCGATCGTAACGTACGAAGACCCGAGCGCTGCCGGGCCCGCCGTGTTTCAGCGAGTTCGTCAGCGCTTCCTGGATGATTCGATAAGCCGCGAGCTGGAGTCCCGGCGAGATCGTCCTCGGCTCGACTCTTACGTCGAGATCGACTTCGAGGCCGGACCGCCGTAGCTGCTCCACGAGAGTCGGAAGTTGAGCCAGACCGGGTTGGGGTGCGAGAACCGCATCGTCTCGGTCGGCCCTCATCAAACCGAGGAGGCGGCGCAGCTCGTGGCGAGCCTGCCTGCCGGTCTCCTGGATCGACCGAAGGGCGTTGCGCGCCTGGTCGGGGTCGCTGTCGAATACCTGCTCCGCGGCACCGGCCTGCACGACCATGACGCTGACGCTGTGCGAAATGACGTCGTGCAACTCGCGGGCGATGCGGGCGCGCTCGTTGGTTGCCGCCTCGCGCGCCTTGTCCTCACGCTCGACCTCCAGGCGAACTGTGCGGTCGAAAAGCTCGTCTGCGCGCTGCTGCCGCGCCCGAACCGCTCGGCCGGCTAACCACGATCCGGCAAGGAACGCCCCGACGAAGACGTAGTCGCCGAAACTGTTTGTCGTCGCGGCGACTTCGATCGCCAGAGCCACCGCAGAGACCGCGAGTCCGGCTGCGGCCCGGCGAGTCGAGGCGTGGACGGCAAGCGAAAAGACCAGCGCGAGGATGGTCAGAAACGGCACGAGCGAGCCCTGAGGGGCGGCGATCAGTGTCCAGACGAGAAACACGGCCACGCTCGCGACGAGGCACGCGAGCGGTGCCCGGCGTCGCCAGAGCAGCGGCGCTGTCAAGAGGATGCCCATGACCGCCGCAAACGGCCTCGGGCCCATCTCGTCCGGCACCCACCAAATCCAGATCTCGAGCTGGAGCGCGAGCGTGAAGAAGAGCGCGACGGCTACGTCGACAGCCCGCTGGGTGCGAAAACGGCTCCCACCCATGCTGTGACCGTATCGCCGGAGTCGCCCAGTCGCATCGTCGCAGCCGACGAGCCGTCTCCTCCTGGCGGACGAGACGGCCGTGGTCAAGATCGCCTCGGCGCAGGACGTGGATCGGGCCTCCGGCCGATGACGGCCACATCACAGCCCCCTACCGTCGGACGCAGAGAAACCTCCTCCGACGAAAGGACCCGAGATGTCCACGAAGCCGATGCTCTTGCCCGTCGTGGCGGCCTCGCTACTCGCTGCGACGCTCCCGCTCGCCGCCGGCTGCGGAGGCTCGGGGTCCCCAGCCGACGCCGTCTCAGCCAAGCTCACCGCAGCGCAATCCGCACAGCGCGTCGCCGTGAGCACACGGGACACCGAGCTCATCGTCAAGGGTGCCGATTCGCTCCACGCGGGCTTCGTCCGCCTCGACGTGCGCAACGTGGGCCGCGGTGAGCACGCGATCGAGCTCGTTCGGCTGAAGCGCCAGCTGACGACCAGGCAGCTTCTGGAAGCGTTCGGAGCGGAGAAGCGCGAACTGTTCGAGGCGCTCGGCGGTATCCAGCAGGTCGTGCGCGGCCGTCCGTGGGAGATGACGGAACGGCTGGTCTCCGGCTCGTACGCACTCCTCGACTTCGCTCAGAACGGCCCCAAACCGAACTACGCGCGCGGCCTGTACAAGCGCTTCGACGTCGCAGCGAGGGAAGGCCGCAGCGTGCCTCCGGCCACGGTCGGAGAGATCGACATGCGCGACTTCAGTCTCGACTTCCGCCTGCCGAATAGGTTCTCCGGGCGCGGGGTCGTCAAGATCACGAACGCCGGCAAGACGAGCCACGAGATCAGCCTCGTCCGCATCGAGCCCGGGTACACCCAGCACGAGGTGCTGAACCTGATCCTCGCCGGGGCGACCAAACCGCCGGAGTGGGCGTCGATCGTCGAGCTCCTGAGCGTTCTCGACCCCGCCAACACTGTCTACGTCAGGTTCGACCTAAACCCGGGTCGATACGTCGCACTCTGCCTCATGAACGCGCCTGGTTCACAGACGCTGCATGCGCAGCTCGGGATGATCGGCACCTTCGACGTGGTCTGAGCAGCAGCGCGCTCGGAAGACTGAAGATAAAGAAAGGCCCGCAAATGCGGGCCTTTCCAGTAGCGGGGGACGGATTTGCGCCGGATCAGCATGCGAGGGCGTACAGTCGCCATTCGCCGGGAATGCCCTTGAGCTCGTGCGAGCCGCGGTCTTCGAAGGTCAGCCCCGACCCGGCGACGAGGTCTCTGACGGTCGAGGAGACGAGCACCTCGCCCGGTTGCGCGTTGGCGGCGACTCTGGCCCCCGTGTGCACGGCGATGCCGGCCACCTTGCCGTCAACGAGCTCGCACTCGCCCGTGTGCAAACCGACCCGCACCTCGAGTCCCAGCTCCGGCATGGTCTCGGCGATGGCACACCCGCAGCGGATGGCTCTGGCCGGGCCGTCGAAGGAGGCGAAGAAGCCGTCGCCAGCCGTGTCCACCTCCTGGCCGCGAAAGCGAACGAGCTGACCGCGGACCAGTTCGTGGTGGCGCAGCAGAAGCTCTCGCCAGGCCCTGTCGCCGAGAGTTGCCGCCCTCTCGCTGGAGCCGACGATGTCCGAGAAGAGGACCGTGGCCAGCACCCTGTCGGGTTCAATCTCGGGACCCGTGCCCGCGACGACGTCGGCGAGGAAGCTCTCCAGCTCGGCGAACACCGGCTCCTGCTCGCCAAGTGAGGGCAAAAAGTCCGCGCCGGGCAACTCCACGAAACGGGCGCCTGGAATGTGGTCGGCCATGTAGCGCCCACTGCGGATGTCCCATGCTCCCCTGTCCTTCCGGTGCATGACCAGCGTCGGGACGCGAATCAGGGGAAGTACGCCGCACACGTCCACGTCGATGTTCATCCGGATGTAGGCCGCGGCCGCACCGGGGCTGACACTGAGCCGAAAGACACGGGCAATGGTCTCGAGCTCCTTCTCAGGCGCGCTCGGGTTGTTCAAGCCTATGACCTCGTAGGTGAAGGCGGGATCCCCCCAGCGACGCTCAAAGTAGTCGGCCTGTCGAAGCGTCTCCTCTCGGGTCGGAAGCCAAGGGAGGCTAGGGCTCTTTACGAAACGCGGCGACGCATTCATCAAGATCAGCCCAGCGGTCCGCTCGGGATAAGTGGCGGCGAACAAGACGGAAAGCGGGGAGGCGTCGCCGAGACCGAAGAGCACTGCCCGCTCCGAGCCGACGGCGTCAAGGACGGCGCGGATGTCGTCCATGCGCGTCTCCAGCGTGGGCACGCCCACGTCCCGGTCTGACATGCCGGTCCCACGCTGGTTGACCCTGAACAAGCGACAGATGAAAGCGAGTCGGCTGAAGAATCGAGCCTTGGAAGGAATCTCCCAATCCAGCTCAATGTGTGAGATCACATCGACTGCGACGAGGTCGGGAGGACCGTCACCGACTACCTGGTAGGCGATATTGACGTTGCCACTCTTGGCGTAGCGCGTTTCGGGTTGCACC
>DASSCT010000159.1:0-7828 GCA_035697545.1 Gaiellaceae bacterium
GACGTCCAGGTGGTTCGTCGGCTCGTCGAGCAGCAGTAGGTCGGGGTCACCCGCAAGCGCGCGGGCCAGTGAGGCGCGGGTGAGCTCCCCGCCGGAGAAGGTGTCGAGCGACCGATCCAGGTCGGCGTCCGCGAAACCGAGGCCGCGGACGACCCCCGCTGTCCGCTCGCGCCACGCGTAACCGCCGGCGTGCTCGAGCCGCGCCTGAGCCTCCGCATAACGAGCGAGCGTCCCGCCGTCGTGCCGTCCCGCGGCCATCGCCTCCTCCAGACCGCGGAGCTCCTCCTCGAGCGCGATCAGATCGGCCGCCCCCGAGAGCACGTACTCGCGGAGCGAGAGCCCGAGCTCGAGCGGAGGACGCTGGTCGTGCAGCGCGACACGGGTCCCCTTCGAGAAGGCGAGCGTGCCGCCGTCGACGCCCAGCTCGCCGGCCAGCATGCGAAGGAGCGTCGTCTTGCCGGCGCCGTTGGGCCCCGCGAGCGAGAGCCGGTCTCGGCGCTCGACCTTGAACGAGACGCCGTCGAAGAGCGGATCTCCCGCGATGTCCTTGCGGAGTTGGTTCGCGATGACGACTGCCATGAGGTTCTCCGATAAGAGTCGGGGCCGCTTTCGCGGCCCCGAGCATCCGGTTACCAGCGGTGGTTTCGGTAGAGGCGCTTACCTGCTCGGCCGACGGCCGGCGGCGCGTAGCGCGACGTCCCCCACGCTGGCTAGGCGGTTCCCTTCAGGTCTCGGGGACACGCCCCTACCCGCTGGTACCTCCACTGCCCGTACTTGAAGATTTCACTCTCGGACCACCTCCTTTCCGCGGTAGCCGAACTGTAGCGACTACCTGAGGACGGCGGAAAGCTCCAAACCGCGGTCGAGCGGGACCGTCACCGACTCGAGCGTCGGGTCGGCCTGGCGGTGTCGGGAGTAGTCCGCAAGCGGGTCGGCGTGCGAGAGGACGTTGTCGGCGACGAAGAGCGCGCCCGGTTCGACCTTGTCCCTCGAGAGGTCGAAGAGCAGTTCGTAGTCCCCTTTCTCCGCGTCGATGAAGACGACGTCGAAGACGTCGTCGATCTGCTTCAGCGTCTCGAACGCGTCGCCCTCCAGCAGCTCCGCCGTGTCGTCGAGGCCCGCCTCTTCGACGTTCCGGCGCCACGCCTCGGCCTTCGCCGGGTCGGATTCGAGCGAGAGGACGCTGCCGCCGAGGTAGCGGACACCGGCGGCGAGCCAGATCGTCGAGTAGCCCCGCGAGCCGCCGATCTCCAGCACCTCACAGTCGGTCTGGGGCGCGACGAGCGCGAACAGGAACTGTCCCGTCGTCCGCGCCACCTGGCGCGAGCGTTGCTCGCTCGGCAGCCCGCGGGCGCGCTCGTCGGTGTCCTCAGCCTCGAGGCGGTTGAGCACAGCGCGAACGCGGTCGTCGAGCACCGCCCTAGCCTACGAGCCCAGCCGCCGCGCCGTCCCCAAGACACGGCTCGCCGGGCCGCGTCCCCGTGCCTGGCACCGGGACAATGGCCCCGGCAGTCAGGCTTCGGGGTGGCCGCAAGCGTCAGGTGATGTCGACTTTGACCCAGCCGTCCTCGACAACCACCGGGAACGTGTCCACGGGCTCATAGGCCGGGAGGGACAGTGGACGACCGGTGCAGATGTCGAATTTGGACCCGTGCCGAGGGCAGATGACTACCCGCTCCTCGGGATCGAACTCGCCTTCCGCGAGCGGACCGTCGTCGTGGGAACAGCGGTCTTCGATCGCGCAATACTCGCCGTCGAGGTTGTAGACGCCGACGGCGATCGAGCCCGCCCGAACGATCTTGACCGACCCCGGCGGGAGCTCGTCCACCGGAGCCACATCTACTAGCGCCAACTAGCGGACCTGGAACTCTTCGTCGAGCCCCGCCCACTCCTGCGGGAGCGGCGTGCCCTTCTCGCGATGGAGCGCAACCTTGAGGACGCCGAGGCCGAGCAATGCGCACTTGATCCGGATCGGCGACATGTTCGGGATCCCGACCTCCTCGAGCAGCTCGTCCTTCGACAGCTCCCCGACCTCGGTGGCCGTGCGTCCCTTGACCATCTCGGTCAGCATCGAGGTCGCCGCCTGGCTGATTGCGCACCCACGGCCCGAGAACTTGATCTCGTCGATCGTCTCGCCGTCCTCGTCGAACGCGACGTAGATCGAGACCTCGTCACCGCAGAGCGGGTTGACCCCCTCGGCGGTGGCGTCGGCGTCCTCGATCACCCCGTGGCCGCGCGGGTTCTTGTAGTGATCAAGGATGACCTCTCTGTAGAGATCTTCCATCGGAACGAGGCTAGCCGAAGACCTTCCGGACGCGGAGGAGCCCGTCCTCGAGCCGGTCGATCTCTTCAGGCAGTGTGTAGAGGTAGAAGCTGGCGCGGTTGGTCGCAGCGACGCCGAGCCGCTGCATCAGCGGCTGGCAGCAGTGGTGCCCGGCCCGAATAGCCACGCCTTCCCAGTCGAGCACCTGCGCGACGTCGTGCGGATGGATGCCTTCGATGTTGAAGCTGACGATGCCGGCTCGACGCTCCGGAGCCGGGCCGTAGAGCACGATCCCCGGCACGTCGGCGAGCCGCTCGAGCGCGTACGCGAGCAGCTCGTGCTCGTGCCGCTGGATCGCCTCCAGCCCAGCCGCGGAGATGTAGTCGACCGCGGCGCCGAACCCGACCGCCTCGGCGATCGGCGACGTCCCCGCCTCGAACTTGTGTGGGAGATCGCCCCAGGTCGTCTCCTCGAACTGCACCTTGCGGATCATGTGGCCGCCGAGGTTGAACGGCTCCATCTCCTCGAGCAGCTCGCGCCGCCCCCACAGGGCGCCGACCCCGCTGGGCCCGCACAGCTTGTGCGCCGAGAACGCGAAGAAATCGCAGCCGATCGCCTGCACGTCGATCGCGAGATGGGGGGCGGCCTGGGCGCCGTCCACGACCATGATCGCGTCATGCTCGTGGGCCCATGCACTCAGGCGCTTGACGGGGTTGATTGTGCCGAGCGCATTCGAGACGAGGTTCGTGGCCACGACCTTGACCCGACCGTCGGCCACGAAGCCGTCGAGCGCGTCGATGTCGAGCTCGCCGCTCTCCGTGAGCGGGATCATCCGGAAGCCCGCGCCCGTCCGCTTGGCGATGTACTGCCAGGGGACGAAGTTCGAGTGATGCTCGAGCTCCGTGACGACGACGAGATCGCCTGGGCCGAGGTGCGTCAGGCCCCACGCGTAGGCGACGAGGTTCAGACCCTCGGTCGCGTTCCGCGTGAAGATCAGCTCGCGCGACGAGGGCGCGTTGACGAAGCGTGCGATCCGCTCGCGGGCGCCTTCGAACGCCTCCGTCGCGCGCTCGGCGAGCGCGTAGACGCCCCGATGCACGTTCCCGTACGAGGTCTCGTAGAACTGCGTCATCGCGTCGAGCACCTGGCGCGGCTTCTGGGCCGTGACCGCAGAGTCGAGATACGCCAGCGGCTTTCCGTTTATTTCCTGCGCCAGGATGGGAAAATCGGCCCGCAGTGCACGAGCATCGAGCTTCAGGTCGGCGCCGACGGCCATGGGTCAATCGTACCCGCCTCCATTGCACGTGCCGCGCGGCCCAGTACCCTGTGACGGCGTGAGAGCCGCCTTCCTCCTCGGCGTCTTCGTCGCCCTCCTGGCGGCCTGTGGCGGCGGCGACAACGGCGGTGGCGACCAAAGCTCCGAGAGCGCAGGTGCGAAGGTGTTCGCCGACGCGGGGTGTGGCAGCTGTCACACCTATTCGCCTGCCAATTCCAACGGCAACATCGGGCCGAACCTCGACGACGCGAACGTCACGTTCGAGCGTGCGGTCGAGCAGGTCACGAACGGCGGCGGAGGAATGCCGCCGTTCAAGGACAAGCTGAGCAAGCAGGAGATCGACGACGTCTCCCGCTTCGTCTCCCAGGGAAGCGGCTCCGCGGCGGGTGCCGGGGGTCCCGCCGTCGGCCCTTTTCGTCCTGACGACACTCGACTCGAAGGCTGCCTAGACACTGATTGCCGTCGACAGGCGTTCGGGAACGTCGCCTACCGCGAGGGGCCGAAGGCGGCGCTCGACCTCTTCGACGAGAAGATCGATGACGACGAAGCGATCCGCGCCGACTGCCACCGGATCGCGCACACGATTGGCGCGGCTTCGCTCGAGTACTACGGAGGCAGCGTCGCCAAGGCGCTCGCCCACGGCCGCTCCTCGTGCTGGTCGGGCTACTACCACGGCGTCGTCGAGCGTTCGTTCGTCGGAGCCTCGCGCGACGACCTAGCCAAGCGCTCGCGCGAGATCTGCAAGGACCCGGACATCCGCAAGACGAGCTTTCTCGCGTACCAGTGCGTCCACGGGCTCGGACACGGGTTGATGATCCACACGAGCTACGACCTTCCGGCTTCGCTGCACGTCTGCGACCAGCTGGAGACGGCCTGGGACAGCGACTCGTGCGAGGCCGGGGTCTTCATGGAGAACATCTCGTCGTCGTACGGGATCAAGTCCCGCTGGCTTCGCGACGACGACCTGATCTATCCCTGCGACGACGTCGCCGAGAAGTACAAGCTCTACTGCTACCTGATGGTCACCTCCCGGATCCTCGAGGTGAACGGGTACGACTGGAAGAAGACCGTGGCGACCTGCCGGAAGAGCGAGCAAGCGTGGGTCGCGACGTGTTTCCAGTCGCTCGGCCGCGATGCCTCCGGCAACACGCGCCAGGACGCCTCCAAGATCCTCGACCTCTGCGCCCTCGCCGGCGACATGGCGCGCGAGTGCATCTACGGAGCCGCGCGCGACATCACGTCGAACGACGCAAGCCCGAAGCGGGCTAAGGGGCTGTGCGAGTCGGCTCCGTCGGCAGCTCGCGCCTACTGTTTCGAAGGCATCGGGACGATCCTCGGCGGCATGTCCGCCGAGCGGAAGGGGCGACGAGCCGCCTGCCTCGCGGTGACGAAGACCTACGCGCAGGCGTGTTTCCGCGGCGCCCTCGCGCTCTGATAAGACCTGCGCAATCTCGGCGAGCCAAGGGCGGGCGGGTCTTTCACGCTGCCTGTGTCGTCAGCATGACCGGCTAGCGTCTTAACCGAAGGTGAACGCGTAGGCGGCGAGCCCAGGCGAGAGGCGCAGCTCGAGCAACCCCCTCCTCCGTTGCGGCAACTCGAGCAGCGTGTAGAGCCTCGGCTCGCCGCCTATTGCAACTGGGGGCCGGCGACGTCCGTCGAGGAACACCTGAACCGAGCCGCGACCTCCGAGGACCAGGTTGACCTCCTTCGCGAGGAACCGGAGGCGTAGACCCGCGTGCTTGCCGGCGACGATCCGCTCCGATTCGACACGCAGTCGTCCGGAATACGCGAGCTCGTCCGGCGCCAGGTTCGGCGGAAAGGCGTATGACGCCTCCATGTTGGGAGCGACTCCGGCCCCGGCGAAGCGGTCGAGCCGCGCGTAGCCCAGGTAGGACTCCGGCGTGGTGGCAGTCGTCGGCGTGCGGTCGGCGACGCTGTCGGCCTCTGCACCGACACCCGTGCCGAGATAGCGACGGATCTGCGAGTCGGTCTCTCCGTACTCGCCCTCGCCGAAATGGACGTAGCGGACTCGACCGGTTCGGTCGATCAGGTACTTCGCAGGCCAGTACTCGTTCGCGTACGCCCGCCACGTCGCGAAGTCGTTATCGAGCGCGACCGGGTACCGGATCCCCAGTTTGCGGACCGCAGCACGAACGTTCTGCGGCGTGCGCTCGAACGCAAACTCGGGCGAATGCACGCCGATGATCGTGAGGCCGTCCTTGCGATACGCCTGGTCCCAGGCCTTCAGATGCGGAAGGGTGCGGAGGCAGTTGACGCAGGAGTACGTCCAGAAGTCGATCAGCACGACCCTTCCGCGCAGCTGCTCGAGAGTCAACGGCTTGCTGTTGATCCATTCGGCAATCCCACGGATCTCCGGCGCGCGTGAAGCCGTCGAAGCGGCGGCGCCGTTGCCGCTGAGGTCTCGCAGCTCTCGCCGCGCCGTCGAATTGCGCTCGACGCGGTTCTGCAGTGCCTCGGTATAGCCGGGGACGGCGGTCGTGAAGCGCTGGTCGGCCCCGAACGCGAGCGCCAGTGCCGTGACACCGATCAGCACTCCGGCGATGCGCCGCGTGGTCTCGGCATGGCGTCGCAGTGCGAGGAGCCTCCCGCCCGAGGCGATCACCAGCATCGGGAGTGCGGCGCCGAGCGCGTAGGCGAAGGTGATTGCGAACGTGCGGACGCCGATGTCCCCTGTCGCGGAGAGAGCTGTGACCGCGGCGAGCACGGGACCGGCGCACGGGACGAAGACAAGACCGAGGCTTGCGCCCAGCAGCAGTCCGTTGGATTCGGTGCTTGCCCGCCGCCTGGTCAGGAACAGGAACGGCCGCTCGAGCAGCGCTCCGAGCTTGGGGAAGAGCAGTGTGGCTGCGAGCAGGAGGAGCATGCCGATTGCGAGATCACGGAGGAAGTCGTCGGGCAGGCCGAGCGCGTCGAGGAGTGAGGCGCCCGCGACGGTGAAGATCGTGAAGCTGCCGACGAGCCCGGCGATGATCCCGTACGGCCGGCGGCCGGAGGCGCCGCCGGCCAGCAAGATCGGCAGCACGGGCAGGACGCAGGGCGAGATTGCGGTGATCAAGCCGGCGACAAAAGCGATGCCGAGCAGCACCAGCACGCTCTCAGAGTATGAGCAGCGCCGTTACGGGGGCTTAAATCAGCCGCAGGAGAACGCTGTCGAGGAGTGCGACGACGGCAAATGCGATCCCGAGGCCGGCTTGGTCGGCTGCGACGAGAGCAAGGACGGCGGCGCCGAAGACGACGAGCTCGAAGGCAGCCTTCAACACGGGCGACGGGAACCTCGCCTTGGGTGAGACGAACAGGCCCCACAGCACGGCGGCGAGAAGAGGCGCTCCGACACCAAAGAGGATCTTCGGCGCGGTGCCGTCCATGGTCTTGAAGCCCCAGTAGGCGAGCGCCGCGAGGGCGGCCAGCTCGAGGCCGAAACGGGTCCCGAGCAGGATGGCCTTCACGGTGTCGATCAGCCGATGAAGACGTCGACCGCGAGCACGAGCGCGCCGCAAAGGAGGATCAGCGCCGTCACGAGGTTGGCCCGCCGCGGTCGCGCATTTGCCGCCCGCTCCACCTGCGTCGCCGCGCGCCAGTAGAGGAACGCACCCGCGACGATCAGCGCGGCCTCCGCTGCTGCGGCCGCCGCATGGTGCTCCCACAAGCCGAACCCGACCCGGATGTCGCCGGCGTTGCCGGGGAAGATCGGCATGTCGTCCCGGTGGACGATCAGGTCGAGGATCCAGTGCGAGAAGACGACGGCGCCGATCACGATGCCACCGCGTCGTCCCCACCAGCGAGTGACGATCCAGCCCGTGACGATCGCGATGACCGCGGCACCGATGAGCGAGTGCGTGTAGTCGGCGTGGATGATCACGTCGCCGTAGCCGCCGTTCGTGCCGGGCGCGTCGTCGATCGTCTCGGCACCGGTTGCGTACGTGAAGATGAAGATCACGTCCAGCCAGGCAGTGGCGACCATCAGCGCCCAGAGCGGCACGAAGCGCTCGTACGCCTTGACGCCGGCGGCTAGCCCGAAGTGTCCTGTGACCACGGAATCTTCGTGTCGAGCCACCCAGCGAGCCCGACGAAGAGAATCAGGCCGAGGAAGAACCCCACCGGCGTGGGAGCTTAGAGCCTTAGGCCTGCGGGATGCGGGCTTCGAGGGCCTCGCCGAGCGCCTCGCGGACCGGCTCGAGCTCGATGCGGTCGAGGACGTCTGTGAAGAAGCCGCGGACGATCAGCCGCTCGGCTTCGCTGCGGGAGAGCCCACGGGCCATCAGGTAGAA